>DATKLB010000026.1:0-11938 GCA_035542615.1 Spirochaetia bacterium
CGCATCTCCCCGTGGCGGCCTTTCAGCGGGCACTGCCTGAGTGGAAAAAAAAGAACCCTCTGGTGGCGGTGCCGTTCCTTCTGTCGCCCCACTATGGAATCCTGTGGCCGGACCCAAAGAGTCCTTCCGATGAGGAAAGCAGGCGTTTCCTGGAGCAGAACGCGGATTTTCTCAGCGGCAAGTCCGCGACGGCGGTTTTGGCGAACATAGCAGTCTTGCACAAAGAGCAGGTCCTCGCGGAAGCGAAGAAGCTGGACGAATCCTCCCGGGAAGCGGCTGGCGCAGCGGTTCAGGCCGGGCCGCCCGCCGGGGCGCGGGAAGAAGCGCCCGGGTCATCGCGTGACTCGGAAACGCTGGAGAGCCAGCAGGCGCTCGACGCCTTCGCGCAGAGCCCGGAAGTCCAGGCGCAGGTCTACGAGCAGGCTCGCAGGGAAGGCGAGCAGGTAAATGCTCGCGTAGCTCAACCCACATCGAAAGCTCTCCTCGGCGCGCAGAGCGCGGCAGATCTTTCGGCAGCTCCCGCAGCACGTTCCGCGCCCGCTCGAACTGCCGTGTCCGGTCCTCCCGCCGAGCAGCCTTCGCAGTATGTCGTCACATCGCGCCTGCTCGGTCAGATCGCCTCGCAGGGCGAGTATGGAATCATTCCGCGCTTTGTCGGGGAGAAGCTCACGTTCCTGTTCTGGAACAGGCAGACCGGCGGCCGGATCCTCGGGTGCGAAATCGCGGCGCCGGCGTTTCGAGAGCGCATCGCTGGCGTCCTTCCCTCGACCTACTCGCCGGTGCGCATCCTCACGGTGCTGGATGACACAGGAGCGCCGCTGGCCGCACCGCCAGGCTCGGCTTCCCGGGATTGGCGTCGACCCTTTGTCTCTCAGGAAATCGGAGAGTCCCTTCCCCGATGGGAGGTGGCAAGCTATCTCACTGACCCCGCCTCCATCACCACGCAGGCGCGCTCCGCGTCCATGGTGATCTGGGTCCTCGTGCTGATTCTCTTCGTTTCCGTGGCTGGAGGCGGGACAATGGTCCTGACGTCCCTGTATGGCGAGATGCGGCTCGCACAAAAGAAAGCAGGCTTCGTGGCCAACGTCTCGCACGAGCTGAAGACCCCGCTCACGTCCATCGGCCTTTTTGTCGAGCTGCTGCGACGCGCTCCCCGGCCGGATCCCCGAAAGCGGGAACGCTACCTCGCGTTGATGGCCGCGGAAACGGAGCGCCTGGGAAGGTTGATCAACAACGTGCTGGACTTTTCGTCCATGGAAAAGAACAGGAAGAAATATGCAAAACGCCGTGTCGACCTTGGGCAGATCGCCAGGGAAGTCACGGAGGGGCAGCGGGTAAGGCTGGAGGGCCTCGGCTTCATCGTCAGGTTCCGCGCCGGGGGTTCGCGCAAGCCCGCCGAGCGTTTTTTCGTTGACGCTGACCCGGAGGCTCTGAAGCAGGTGCTCATCAACCTCCTTTCCAACGCGGAGAAGTATTCGTACCAGGCAAAGGAGATCGAGGTCGAGGTGACGTGCTCGGCGTCTGAAGTGGCCGCGCATGTTCGCGACCGGGGAATCGGCGTCGCGCCGAAGGACAGGGAAAGGATATTCCTGGAGTTCGTCAGGGTAGACGACTCCCTGTCGGCTCGCGTGCCGGGCACAGGCCTGGGTCTGACGATAGCCCGACGGATTGCGCGCGACCACGGGGGAGATCTCGTCTGTGACGGCCGGGAGGGAGAAGGAAGCGACTTCGTTCTCCGCCTGCCGGCAGTACAGGGGGAGGGACAGCTCGAATGAAGCAGAGGATCCTTGTCGCGGAAGACGATGTGGCGATCCTGACCGGGCTCGTCGATCTCCTGGAAGGGGAGGGCTTCCTGGTGGACAAAGCGCTCGATGGAGCGCAAGCGATCGGGCGTTGGAACGAGGTTCGGCCCGATCTCATCCTTCTCGATGTGATGATGCCGGAGAAAAGCGGATTCGAGGTCTGCCGTGAGATCCGCAAGCGGGATGCTGAAACACCGGTGATCATGCTCACCGCAAAAGGAGAGGAGATCGATACGGTGGTCGGCCTGGAGCTCGGAGCAGACGACTACGTGGTCAAGCCGTTTGGAACGAACGAGCTCCTCGCCCGGATCCGGGCGGTGCTGCGCAGAGGCCGGGGGAAGAGCCCGTCCCGGGACGACCGGCTGATCGCATTCGGCGATGTCCGCGTGGACCCTCGGACCATGAGGGGTCTTCGAGGGGAACATGAGTTCGATGTGAGCCCTCGGGAGCTCGGTCTGCTGCGCCTGTTCACCTCCCGGGAGGGAGAAGCGCTGGACAGGTTTACGATTCTCGATGAGGTCTGGGGCGTCCGTTACGAAGGAACCACACGCACGCTGGATCAGCACATCGCCGGGTTGCGCAAGAAGGTGGAGAAGGACCCCGCACATCCGCGGCACATCCAGACGGTGCATGGGGTCGGGTATCGGTTCACATCGGAGGAGTAGGGACTCAACCCAAGAGATGCTCTCCTGAATCAAGGGCGTCCTGAAGAATTGCAGATGAACCTTTGCTCGCTCAAATTCCTCCGGTGAGTAGCACAGGAAGTCAACATGAAAAGGAAAGTCTATCTTCTTTGCTACCGCGGCCATTCTGCGAATGAAAGGTATTTGCGAGAAGGATCGGGAAACGAGGATGACATCGAGGTCGGATCCTTGGCGGGCGGTCCCATGGACGCGACCACCGCTTTCAAGAGACTGCCTGCTGGCAGAGAAAGGCGCTGGTATCGTATCCCCCCACTGCGATGTTCTTCTCGGCGATGTTCATATCGTGGAGGGCTTGGCTGTACCACTTCGTCGCAATCGTTTTGCTCATGGAGCGATGTTCCTGAGCCGGCAATAATAAGGCCGGCCCCAGAACAAATCAACCGTCGCAGTCAGCGTCCCGCGACATGGAATCAGCTTACACTCCTCGTCTGTTGCGCCTCAGCATCTCGGGCACCGTCTGGTTGGTGCGCACCGTGTGCCCCTCCAGCGGGAGCACCCTCTCGTGGATCGTGTCGAGAATCCACTCCTTCTGCGGGAAGAAACTGTCCTCCATCTCCGCCGCTGGGGTGATCCAGTTGCGCGCGCCAACCACGGCCACGGGGGCGTCGAGCGAATCGAAAGCCATCTGCGACAGGTTCGACGCCATGGTGTGCAGAAAAGATCCGCGCTCGCAGGCGTCCGAGGCCAGCACGCATCGCCCCGTTTTCTTCACGCTCTCGATGATCGGGCCATAGTCGAGCGGGTTGATGAACCGCGCGTCGATGAGCTCGGGTGACACGCTGTATCTGGACTGCAGGATCTCCGCGGCTTCGACTGCCTTGTACAGGGTCGCACCAATCGTGACGATCGTGATGTCCGAGCCTTCACGCCTGATCACCGGCTCGCCCTCGGGGACCTCGTAGTATCCCGCGGGGACGCCGCCGGGAACGAACATCTCCCCGATGTCGTAGATGCGCTGGCTCTCGAAGAAGACCACCGGATCTGTTCCGCGAAGGGCGAGGTTCATCATGCCCTTGGCATCGTAGGGGGTTGCGGGGAACATCACCTTGAGGCCGGGGATATGGGCCACGAGAGACGTCCAGTCCTGCGAATGCTGGGCGCCGTACTTGCTGCCGACTGACACGCGAAGCACCACTGGCATCTTGAGAACGCCTGCAGACATCGCCTGCCACTTGCACAGCTGGTTGAAAACCTCGTCCCCCGACCTGCCGAGAAAGTCACAATACATCAGCTCAGGGACCGCCCTGCCGCCGCACATCGCGTAGCCGACCGCGGCCCCGACGATTGCCCCTTCGGAGATCGACGTGTTGAAGAGTCGATTGTACGGCAGAGTCTCCGTGAGGCCGCGATATACGGCGAAGGCTCCGCCCCAGTCCCTGTTCTCTTCTCCGAAGGCGACCATCGACGGATCGATGGAGAAGCGATGCAGCACGGCTTCGAAGATGGCGTCGCGCAACGCAAGGACCTGGGCCTTGGGAAGCGGTTTGCCATCCGGGCCGAGGCCGGTTCGCGACTTTTTTGCGTTCGCAATCACGCGCGGGTTCTTGTCCACGCTCAGCAGCAGCTCGGGCTTGCCTTCCTGCATCGTCTCCACATTTCCGAAAGAGAACATCATGGCGCCGATCTCGTCGTCATCGGTGGCAATGCGGGGAGACGTTTCCAGGGACACGGCGAGCTCGACGATCCTGCGGATCCTGTCGGACGTCTCCTTCTGGATGGATTCCAGATCTCCCGCCTTTGCGATCTTGCCGGCAACAAGAGACTCGCCGAAGCTCTTGATGCAGTCGACTTCCTGCCACAGCGCGACCTCCTCCTTGGTGCGGTACGAGGAGGCATCCGACGGTGAGTGTCCCGAGTAGCGATAGGTGACCACGTCAAGGAGAACCGGGCCTTTCCCTTCCAGAAGGACTTTCCTCTTTCGCTCGATCGCATCCGCAACCGCCAGCGGGTTGTACCCGTCCACGCGCTCGGCATGCATCTGCTCGGGGTTGACTCCGGCGCCGATGCGGGCCAGCACCTTGAATCCCATGGTCTCTCCCATGGTCTGTCCGCCCATGCCGTAGAAGTTGTTGAAGAAGCTGAAGAGGATGGGAGGCGCGCCGCCGATTTCTTTCGGCCAGAGGGTCCGGTACTGGTCCATGGCCGCGATCATCATCGCTTCCCAAACCGGTCCGCAGGCAGAAGACCCGTCCCCGATGTTCGCTATCACGATCCCGGGCCTTCTGTTGATCCTCTTGAAAAGCGCTGCGCCGACCGCGATGTCAGCCGAGCCGCCCACGATCGCGTTGTTGGGCATGCTGCCGAACGGAGCGAAGAAGGCGTGCATGGACCCGCCCATCCCCTTGTTGAACCCGTTCGCTCTGCCGAATATTTCCGCCAGGGTGCCATACAGGGAGTAATCGATTGCGAGGTCCCGCAGGGAGCCCGAGTGCCCCTTCTGCACGACGCGCAGCGGAGCGCCGCCCATGTACGTTTCCATGACAGAGCTGAGCTGCTGCTCGGGCAGCTTCTCCACGGCAGACAGGCACTTGGCGATGATCTCTCCGTGGCTCCTGTGCGACCCGAAGATGAAATCATCCACGCCGAGGGTGAGGCATTGCCCGACGACCGTCGACTCCTGTCCGATGGACAGGTGCGCGGGTCCCATGTGATCGTACGCAATCCCCTGGTAGGCTCCCTTCGTCTTGATCGTGTTGAGCATTGTCTCGAACTCACGGATCACCGCCATGTCGCGGTAGATCCGCACGAGGGCTTCCTTCCCGTACTTCTCCGCCTCCTTTTTTGCGTCTGGCGTGTAGAGGTTGAGGGGGATGTCGCTGAAGGTGATCTTCCCCGGCTTGCGCGTTTCGCGCGGGTCGATGACGATCGATTTTGGCATAGCAGCAGTCTCCTGTTTGACGATGCACGCGGCGGTGCGCCGAGCGCCTGCCGCGGTTTTCTTTAGGCTCCCAGCGGTTTCATTGGGCGAGCAGCAAGTCGAACCTGGCGATGAGGCCGGCGACGGTCTGCAGGAACCGCGCGCCGGGCGCTCCATCCACCGCCTGGTGATTGATCGTGAGAGAAAGCCCTATCTGGGGAATGAAGCTCACGCTCCCGTCAGCGCCCTGGACGGCTCGCGCTACGATGGCGCCGACCCCGAGGATGCCGACCTGGGGCGGATTGAGCACCGGGGTGAAGGTCTCCACGCCCAGCCCGCCGAGGTTCGTCACGGTAAACGTGCCGCCACCCAGCTCGTCCGGGGTGATACGGCCCTCGCGGCAGGCCGCGGCAAGCCGCTCGGTTTCGCGTGCGATGGCGCGAAGGCCCAGCATGTGGGCCGCGCGGACCACCGGCACCATCAGCCCTCGCGGAGTGTCGACGGCGAATCCCAGGTGGACATCGGCGAACTGCCGGATTGCATCGCCGGTAAAATGCGCATTCATGTCGGCGTGCTGCAGGAGAGCGCGGGAAACCGCGAAGAGCACCATGTCGTTGATTGTCACGTCGCGCAGGCCAAGGGTCTCGGGGCTCTCCTTGAAGCGCGCACGGAACTCCTGCAGGGAGCGGGCGTCTGCCGATGAGCTCATGGTGAGCTGGGCGGTGGTCGTCAGGGACGCAAGCATGCGCTCCGCGATGAGCTTGCGGATCCCTGTCACCTTCATTTCGCGAACGCCCCCCGCAGGAGCGGGCGTTGCCGTGGGCGCGGCCGATGGCGTTCGACTGCCGGCCATCGCGAGCTTCACGTCGCGCTCGATAATTCGGCCGCCAGGCCCCGTTCCGCGAATGCCGGCAAGCGAGACGGCACTCGCTGAGGCGAGAGCTCGCGCTCGAGGGGAAACGGCGATTTTCCCCCGCGGCGGCTGCACCGCGGAGCCTGTTGCTGTCATGGCCGCGGAGACTGTCGGCGCAGGGGCTGCGGCTGGCGGGGGAGAGTCGATGGCGCCATGTCTGGAAGGCGCCGTGGGAAGCGCAGGCTGATCGACTTTCTCTCCGGGCTTCCCGATGGCTGCAATCGTTGTCAGCACGGGTACCTGGCTTCCCGCCTCAAAGTAGATCGCCAGCAGAGCTCCGTCCGCGGGAGACTCGATTTCAAAAGATGCCTTGTCTGTCTCCACCTCGCAGAGGATATCGCCGGACTTGACGGCGTCCCCAACATGTTTCTTCCAGCCGACGATGGCGCACGTTTCGACCGACTGGCCTTGTTTCGGGAGTATGACGGGAATTGCCATTTCCGTTTCACAATAGTTTTGGCCATGCCCGAATGTCAATATGCGAGGCTGCGTGCGCCACGCTGCGCGCCGCGCCGCACTCTAAACTCTTGACCCTGAAAAGTCGAACATGGTACTGTACACTCTCTCAAAGAGGACTGGAAAACATGTCAGGCGGCCGGGATCCTTCACTGGGCGAGGACTTCTCTTCCGACAAGATCTATTGCGCGAATTGTGTCCATTGCAAGCTCGTGAAAGTGCCCATGGGGGATGGCGGCCAGTACGGGCTGCGGGTGCGCTGCGATGCCGGAAAGTGGCGCAAGAAGCTCGGTGAGGAGAAAGTGTACAAGTACTTCACTGTTGTCAGGCGAACCCTCGACGAATGTGAATCGTACGAGCCGATGGGTGAAGTGGAAGTCTTCCTCAAAGAGCTGAAAAAAAACCTGCCGATCAGGGACGAAATCTACTCCACATAGCAGAGCAGGGTCAGATGAAACTCGAGCGCTCAGTCTCTCATCTCCTTCTCCTGTCGCTTGCGATGTGCCTCGCGGCGCTCGTCGCAGGCTGCCGGTCGCAGCCCAAGGCCATTTCCCCGGATCTCGGCGCGGCGGAAAGCTTCCAGCGCGCCCAGGACGCTTCGGACGCGGGCAACTATGCTCTGGCCATCCGGTACTACAGCGCATACAGGGAAAGTCATCCGGACAACAAGGATCGTGATATCTGGGCGCTGTATGAGATCGCCTTCAACTATCACAAAATGGGGAACACCGCGAAGGCCATCGAACTCCTGGACGAGCTTCTCAAGCAGTACCAGACTGACGGCGACACGCTGCCGCCGGCCCCGCGCATCCTGGCCCAGGAGCTGAGGGGCAGCTGGTCGCAGAAATCCCGGTGAAACGATTCTCTTTTTGCCCGGTCTGCGGCGCAGGTCTGACTGGCCAGCCAGCCTCCTCCGTTCGTGTCGATGTCATAGTTTGTCCTGCGTGCGGTTTCCATTTCTGGCAGAACTCCAAGCCGGCGGTAGCTGCCATCCTCCTTCGCGTGGTCGGCGGCAAGCGCCAGATCCTGCTCACGCGCCGCGGCATCGAGCCGTACAAGGGGCAGTGGGACCTGCCTGGCGGATTTCTCGCAAACGGGGAGCTGCCGGTCGAAGGCATCCACAGGGAGCTTCGGGAGGAGCTCGACGTGGAGGTTTCCGACCCGCGGTTCTTCACGGCTGAGATCACCCAGTACAACCGGGATGACATAGCGGAGCAGGTCAGGTTTGTTCTCAGTCTTTTCTATGTATGCGAGGTGGCGCCCGACGCGAGGTTTGTCCCGGCTGACGATGTGGTGGAGGCGGCCTGGTTTCCCCTGGAGAAGCTGCCGGCCGAGCTGGCATTCGATGGCAATCGCAGGGCCCTCGGGAAGCTGAGCGCGTCCCCGGGAGCGGCCTGAGCGCTCGTTTTCCTGGTCCGCGGCGCGGCTCATCCTGACATGCTCCCCGGGCATCTCGAACTCGCGGGATATGTCATCCACGGTACCCTGCAAGCGACGTGACGTTCAGGCCGTGAGACCGGTCAGGAGGCGCCTATGACACGTGGCCGTTTGTTCCTGGGGTTTCTCGCGCTCGCCGTGTTCCTTTCCTGCGGTCCCGTTCCTGATCCGAGGTCGGGAGAGCAGGCCGACCTTCATCCCCCGACGATCGAATCGGTTTACGCGACTGGTCCGAATGAGCTCAGTATCCAGTTCGACGAAGAAGCCAGCCTGGTCTCGGAAAAGACCCGAATCAGCCCCGTCCTGTCCGTGCGTGAGGCGACGGGGCCGTCTCGGTCCATCGTCGTGCGCATGGATGAGCAGACGCCGGGGCTCGAGTACACGCTGGAGGGAGAGGCCGCTGACAAAAGCGGCAACGTGGCCTCCTTCATGGCAAGCTTCTACGGCTTCAATCCGAAGGTCCCACGTCTCGTGCTGAACGAGTTCACGACGCAGGGCACGACAGACCATCCCGACATGCTGGAGATCAAGGTTCTCGCAAACGGGGACATGGGCGGCGTGGTTCTCTACCAGGGGACGCCCGGCAGCTTTGATGATCGACTCGTGTTTCCTTCGTTCGCGGTGAAGATGGGCAATTTCATAGTCGTCCATTTCAAACCCAGCGGCGACGGCTCTGAGGTCAATGAGACGAGCGACACGTCGGTTTCCGGCGGAATCGACGCCTGCCCCGCTGCCTATGACTTCTGGGTCGCCGGGGGTCGCGGGATCTCGGGCAACAATGGCGTTCTTTCCATCTACGAACGGCCGGGCGGAAAGCCCATTGACGGTGTTCTGTACAGCAACCGCACCACGACGTCTGATGAAAAGTACCGTGGATTCGGCTCTGCCGCCACCCTTACTCGCGCTGAAGAGCTCGTGCGTGATGGTGGATGGCGGGTCGCGGGGTCCCGCGTCACTCCCGAAGATGCGGTCAATCCGGACGGCTCAACGAGCACGCGCTCCCTGTGCCGAAGCTCGACAAGCGCTGACACCGATTGCGCTGATGACTGGCACATCGTTCCGACCCGCGGGTCTACATTCGGCGCGGAAAACAGTGACGAGGTGTATACGCCGCAGGCTGCACCGAAATAGGGATGACGCCCTGCAGAGCCGACTAGGCAATCATATCCTTGATGATCTTTTCCAGCGCGTGCCGGGGAACGGCGCCGATCTGCTGCTTCACGACCTGCCCCTTGTTGAAGAACAGCAGCGTGGGAATGCTTACGATATTGAATTGTGAAGCGAGCTCAGGCTCCTGGTCGACGTCGATCTTGGCCACTTTCAGCTTGTCCTTGTATTCGTTGGCAAGTTCCCTGAGGACGGGCGCAATCATTTTGCACGGGCCGCACCACTCCGCCCAGAAGTCGGCTACCACGGGGACAGGTGAGGAAATCACCTCTGTGTTGAAATTTGTCTTCGTAACGACGACTTCTTCAGCCATTTGCTGCACCCCTCCTCGATAGGGCCTAAATATATATCCCTCCGGGAGCCTTGAGCAATCCCTCTAGCCAGGGATGGCGAGGTACGTGAGTACGCGTTCGGCGAGTACGCCGTCGGCCGAGGCCATGGATGGCCGAAAGGCCGACTCTAGACATGGGTGCGTACCACGCCGCAGGCGTGGGGAGGGCGGCATCGGTTTGCGGAGTAAACCGCGAGAGCCGCGAAACCGCGCCAAGCCCTGGCATGGCCGAAGGCCGCGAGGAGGCGCGGAAAGCGCGGCATTCAGGGTCGCTTTCTTTTGAATTCCTTGACGCGGAAGTCGCTGATCATCTGCCATACGTACGCGAGGTTCTCCTCGAGAGTCTTCTTCGCTTCCGCTCCGAGGTCCGTGTAGACGCGCTTGACCCGCTCGAGCACGGTGAACAGATCGTTGAGGAAGAACGCTGCCTCCAGGATATACTCTTTCTCGTCACGCTCGACGAGGGAGTAGTTCCGCGGAAACTTTCGCAGTTGCGCAACCAGACGAATCAGAAACTGAGGCGTCTCATTCCTGTCGACAGAGGCAAGGTAGCGCAGCTGGGAATCCAGGGTGAGCATCTCCGGTGAGCTCGGGGAATACATGGTGTCCGCGAGAGCCGCGCCGATCCCCTGCCAGTGGTCGCGGAGCAGATCCGAGAGAGCGCCGAGCAGGCGACGTGTCTCCTCGCTGGCATCGCTGTGAAACGGGATATCAGGGTACTTGATGATCCGCTTTCTGTTCTCCTCGAGAACCCGATCCGCGTAGCTCTGCTGCTTCGCCGCTTCGGGTTTGGCCGGCTCCGCTGCGACTCGCGCTTCCTCCCTCTGGATCAGCTCTTCGATGGCGCTGATCTCCGCGATCAGGAAGGACGAGATGTCGATTCCCGCTCGCAGCGCGCGGATGTAGCGTTCTTCGAACGCCTCTCGGAGAGTCCTCGGCTTGAAGTACTTGCTGACGTACGTTTCGTATCTCTTTCTGATTTTTTCGACTGCACTCGATATTTCCCCGGGAGTCAACTTTCGCGGATTCACACGGCTTTCATAGCGGAAAGCGGGGAGCAGGTCAAGAAACTGATCTAACCGCTTTTTCAAGCAGAACCCAGGGAGCGCGGAGACCAAGGGAGCGGATGCTCAAATCGTTAAGCCCGGAGCTTCTGAGCATCTCGGCATGCACCGCACGACGATTGCCCGACTCGCCATCCCCTCGCGGTGAGGCACTGTCACGGCAGCACTCCCCTGGCCTTCCCCCATCCTGCAACACAGCAGGAAAGTCTCACTGGACTTTCAATCGAGACAATGTGGCGGCCTTTCCAGAGAAAAGGCCGCTTTCGTTCCCGCGGTTGACGCCTCTGCCTAGAAACTGACGGCTTCCTTGGCCCCCTCCTCTTCCGTCCCTTCGCCGTTCTCCGCCTCCTTCTCCTCCCCTGCGGCCGTCTCCCCGTCTTTCTTGATCTGCGGCTTGAACTCCACGTGCTCCGCGATCACGATGATGCGCGAACGCGGCTTCCCGTCCGAGTCCGTCCAGCGATCCTGCTTCAACCGGCCCACCACGCGCACCCCCCTCCCTTTCTTGAGGTATTCTCCGCAGACTTCCGTCTCGTCGCGTCCACGCGGTGACGTCGAAGAAAGAGACCTCCTTCTGCGTCTCCTCGTCCTGCTTGAAGAAGCGGTTGCACGCCACGGTGAACTTGCACACCGCCGTGCCCTTCGGGGTGTAGGAAAGCTCGGGATCTTACACGCGGCAGGATCACCTTTTTCCACCGGCTAAGGCTGAAATGGATATTTTGGGGATTTCCAATTTGCAAGTCTCGCTGATTCAGAGCTTGCAGGAGTAGGCACCATACTGGAATTCTCTCATACCCTGAAGCAGAAACAGACCCTCTTCATTTACGGCTTATAGAGGCGGGACTCTCGAAAGTCACGCGGGCTCGCTGGCAACCGCACATATTTCTCGCTTTCGAGGCTGGAAAATGTCGTTCATCAGTACTCGTGATAGTAACCGTCGCAATCGGGAGAATCATGAATACCAGCTGTAGCTGGCGGCCCACATCGCGAAAGAGAAGATGATTGGACATCATCCGAAAGACAGTGTGGCATAGGAACTCGAAGCTAGTGCCAGATCGTTTCTGCGCTATCACACCTGACCGAAGCGAAAGACCCTCGCGTTTCTAGTCAGGTCATCATCGCTCGCATAGAGTGAGATGTCAACGGCGGACGAAAATTGAACATTCGTGGCGGGTGAAATGGCCCCCAGTCGGGGTCTCACCCATGT
>DATKLB010000027.1:0-14775 GCA_035542615.1 Spirochaetia bacterium
CGTGTAGAACCAGGCCTGGTTGGAAAGCTCCTTCGGACGAAGAATCCGTCCCAGCCTTTGCGCTTCCTCCTGGCGCGAGCCGAAGGTCCCCGAAACCTGGATGGCGAGGCTGGCCTCGGGCAGGTCGACGGCGAAGTTCGCCACCTTGGAGACTGCCAGCACCCGAATCCTCCCGGCCTTGAAGTCATCGTAGAGCTTGTCCCGCGCGCGCTGTGTCGTGGCTCCCGTGATGACGGGAAGCCCGAGAGGGTCTGCCACGGCGGCGAGCTGGTCGAGATACATTCCCATCACCAGGGCAGGCTCATCCGGATGAGCAGCGAGGATTGCCTGGACCTGCTCGATCTTCGCGGGATTTTCGGACGCCATGCGGAACTTCGTGCGTGCGTCCGCGAGAGCATAGCTCATGCGCATCTGCTCCGGAAGCGGGATGCGGATCTCCGTGCAGACCGCCTTTGCGATCCACCCCTGCTTCTCCATTTCTTTCCACGGGACATCGTATTTTTTCGGACCAATGAGGGCGAACACATCATCTTCTTTGCCGTCCTCCCGGACCAGGGTGGCGGTCAGCCCGAGCCGGCGCCTGGCCTGCAGGGAGGCGGTGATCTGGAAAACCGGGGCGGGGAGGAGGTGCACCTCGTCATAGATGATAAGACCCCAGTCCCTTTGATTGAACAGGGCAAGGTGCGGGTATGCCCCCTCGGATATGTCGGCGCCGTCGGACGTCGGCTCGACCGCGGCCCGGGCCGCGCGGGAGCGTGCGCTCTCCCGGTGGGTGAGCATCTGGTAGGTGGCCACGGTGATCGGGCGCACTTCCTTCTTCAGCCCCGTGTATTCCCCGATGAGCTGCGGGTCGATGTCTGTCTTGTCGATGAGCTCCGCGATCCACTGGCGCACCGCCGTGACGCACGTTGTCAGGACAAGGGTCGAGGTCTGCAGGAGGCCCATGCACAGCATTCCGACGATGGTCTTCCCCGCGCCGCAGGGAAGCACGATGACGCCCGAGCCGCCCCGCTCCGAGCCCCCCGCGTGAAACGCTTCCGCCGCCTCTCTCTGGTACGGGCGTGCATGGAAGGGCATCCCCCGGGATCGCGCGACCTGGCGCATGCTGGTCGGCAGGGACTCACCCTCGGAATACCCGGCCCTGTCATCCACGGGGTACCCCAGCCGGATGAGGAAGAGCTTGATCTGCCCCCGAAGCCGGGCGGGGAGAATGAAGGAGGTCTCGGAAACCCGTTCGCCCAGGAGCGGCCCCGTGTGCCTGTCCGCGGAAATGAGGGCTGCAAGGCCATGGTCACGGCAGCGCAGCTCCAGGCCTGAGGGGGCGCGCAGGAGAGTGATGCTCCCGAAGCGCCCAGCGAGGTCGGCGATCTCCGTGATCACGTGCTCGGGAACCGGATATCGCGAAAGGGACTGCAAGGCTTCGGTGATGCGGTCCATCGACTCTCCGGCGGCGCACGCGTTCCAGATCGACAGCGGTGTGATCCGGTAGGTGTGGACGTGCTCGGGCGACTTGACGAGCTCCGCAAAGCTCACCAGGGCGTCGCGTGCCTCTGCATAGCGCGGGCTGGCGACTTCCACGAGAATCGTCCTGTCGCCCTGGACGATGAGGGGTTTCTCGTTTGGGAGGGAAGGTGTCGTTGTATCAGCCATGACAAAAAGCCCGACAAGGATAATGAGGCGTCCCGCAACGGTCAAGGCCGTCTCGCGGTGAGTATTTTCTATTTTTCGGGCGAACGTGCTCAGCCTGTGCAGATCCCTGAACGAAAAGAGCCGAGGCATGGTAGACTCACGCACGCTTTCCCTGATGAAGCCGAGTGCGCTCGTGGTGAGGCCCGACAACGCCTCGTGAGCGCGACTCGCGCGAAACATACGGGCGTATCTCGACGGTGCGCCGATCAATGTCGTGAGCTGAGCGCCGCGGAGAGGCTGTTCGGGAGGTGATATGGTCTTGTCCCTGGATATGGGAAGCTCCTCGATCCGTGCCATCGTGTTCTCTGACGACGGGCTCCCCCTGCCCGGGCAGGCAAGCGTCCGCCCCCACGCGCTCCGGAGCACTCCCGAAGGCGGCAGCGAAGCTGATGCGGATCGGCTGTTCGAGCTGCTGGTGCAATGCATCGACGAGGTGCTGGAGAGGCAGGCACAGCCCATCGAGGCGGTGGCTTTGGCCACTTTCTGGCACAGCATGCTCCCTGTGGGCAGCGACGGCCGGGCCCTCGGTTCCGTGACCACGTGGGCCGACACCCGCGGGTCCGCGCAGGCCCGAGAGCTGGCAGCGCGGTTCGACGAGGAACGTACGCGCGCCCGCACGGGCACAGTGTTCCATCCCAGCTATTTTCCGGCCAGGCTGCTGCGCATCTGCCAGACAGACAGACGCCTGTTCGATGAGACGGACTGGTGGTGCTCCATCGGCGAGTACTGCCAGTGCCGGCTCTTTGGAACAAAGCGATGCAGCGTTTCCATGGCCTCAGGGACGGGCCTTTTCGACCAGGACCTGTGCCGCTGGGATCCCGAGCTGCTGGAGCACCTCCGCCTGCCAGCGTCGCGGCTGTCTCCGATCGACGACAGCCCCTTTCACGGTCTCACGTCGCCTTTTCGTGACCGCTGGCCTGGCCTGAAGGACATTCCGTGGTTTCCTGCCCTCGGGGATGGGGCATGCAGCAACATCGGGTGCGGGTGCTCGGTGCCGGGACGCGCGGCCGTCATGATCGGGACCTCGGGAGCGATGAGGGTTGTGGTGCCTTCCGGAACGCGGCTGTCTCTTCCGCGCGGGCTCTGGCGCTACTACGCCGACCGCACGCGCGTCCTTGTCGGCGGCGCCCTGGGCAACGGCGGGAACCTGCACGAGTGGATGCGCCAGACTCTGCGACTCGACAGGGATCTCGAGAAGCTGGATGGCGATCTGCTGAATCGGGCGGCAGCGTGTCATGGCCTTACCATGCTGCCCTTTCTCACCGGAGAGAGGAGCGTCGGGTGGAACCCCAGGGCCCGCGCGGCCGTCATCGGCATGAGCCTCGAGACGACGGCGCTGGACATCCTGCAAGCGGGCATCGAGGCGGTTGCCTACCGCTTCGCAGCCGTTCAGCGTCTGCTCGACGCCGCCACCGGACCCGCGGGACAGACAATCGCGACCGGCGGTGCGCTCCTTCGCTCCCGTGCCTGGACGCAGATCATCGCTGACGTGCTGGAACGGCCCGTCACCCTGTCCCGCGTGTCCGAAGCCTCCAGCCGCGGCGCGGCGCTCCTGGCACTCGAAGCCGTGGGGCGCATCTCAAGCGTCGACGCTGCCCCACCGCTTCTCGGCGAAGTCTTGCAGCCCCGTGAAGAGCGCCGCGCCGCGCACCGCGCCGCGGCCCGCAAGCAGGAGAGCCTGTACGGGCTCCTCGCGGCCGGCGGGGAGTAGGCCGCCGCGCTTCATGTTTTTTCATGCCGCGCCGTACGGGGAATACCCGTTCGGCGGTCCCTTTTGAGGCCATGAGTGAAAAAGTCCCCACGTCCCCAGTGCCCGACCTTCTTTCCGGGGCTGGATATCTTCGTCGAAAACGGCACGATAACGAGAGTCGGTCACTCGAGCCAGGAGCCGGCGGCCGATCGGATTCTCGACGCGCGATCAGGAAATTCGGCAGATCGATTCCCGAGGCTTCGCGGCTGTGCTCGCGCACCCCGGCCCGGATCCTCGGCCTTTCGTGCAAAGGTACAATCGGTCCCGGCATGGACGCCGATCTCATTGTCCTGGACAGGGACCTGGAGCTGCACTCGGTCATCATGGCAGGCGAGGCGACGAGGCCGTGAAGCGGTTTGCGTGATCCCGGGCGGTCCGGGCAAATGCGACAATGTTCTCCCACGGGGTCTCGGGCTGGATCCGGTTGGAAGGACAGACAATTGCCCGGCCGTCCCATGCCATGACGTCCATGACGCGCAGCGTCTCGAGCCGCACCTCCTCAGCCGTCGACAGAGACAAGGTGCGCTGAGCGCCGAGCGTGGCGCACGGGATGATCCGGTGCCCCCATGTCCGCTTCAAGGCCGGAGCATCCATGCACTCCGGCTGTATGGGGTGCAGGATGTGGAAACCGAGCTCCACGATGTCCGGCACGATCGCCTCGATGTTCCCGCAGCTATGGAGAAAGAAGACCGTCGACGGGTGGCGCAGGCGTACGGCATCGAGAACGCCTTTCCACGCCGGCTTCACAAAGGATCGCCACAGCTCAGGAGAGATCTGCATGCCCGCCTGACTTCCGGCGTCATCGTAGAAGGAAAGAACATCGATGCCGGCAGCGGCCGTGGCAAGCGCCAGCCGCCGCGTGAAGCCCGCAACTCTGGCAATGACGGCGCTGGCGTACGCCGGGTCGGCGAGCAGGTCGACCATGAACTGTTCCATTCCGCGCAGCCACCACGACCACTCGTAGATGCTGCCCGCGTAACCGATGACGGGGTAGCCGCGATCGTGAAGGGCGCGAACCTTTTCCGGAGTATCCCCGACATCCACAATAGGCTCGGGGAAGGAGTTGACGGCCTCGACGCTGTCCAGTCCGGCCAGGGGCGGGAACATGCGTTCGTACGTGTCTCGGGCTCCGCCAGCCCAGTGGCCGATTCCCCACTCATCGAACTCAGTGCTAGCCGGCGCTTCGGGGTGCCATCGGCGCGGATTTGTCCCTCCGAAGCCGCGGTGAAGCGAAACGACGCGCAAATCGTAGTCGAAATACTCTGCCGGGTCCTCCGCGCCGGTTTCCTCTTCGAATCTCTTCTGCACAGCCGTTGTGAACCCTTCCGACCCGCCGATATCCATGGTGAATGGCACCCATGCCGGGGTCTTTCCGCTGACAAGCCTCAGAAAATTCTCTCTGGGCTTCATGCCTCTGTTCACGATGACAGTGTTATCCGCATTATGTACGCTTGTCAAGTTTTCCTGTTTGATGCCTTTCGATTTCAAAACGATAACAAAAAATATCAATTGACAAAAAAAGAAAAATCAAATATCAAGTAAAGGGAATGAGAACAACCGCATTACATCTGGTGCCAGCGCAGAAACCGACCATGTACTTTGTCGGCGTAACGACAAAGAAGTCGATGATCATGAGGGTTTTCCCTGCCTGGGCAAAATACTTGGATCTCGGGGACTGCCAGATCAAGGGCATCGACCTGAAGCTTCACGACGAGCCGGGACGATACCGCGAGGTCGTCCAGTTCATAAAAACCGACCCCCTTTCCCTCGGTGCGCTGGTGACCACTCACAAGATCGACCTCCTGCACGCAACACGCGACATTTTCGACGGGCTCGACGACTTCGCTTCCCTCATGGGCGAGGTGAGCTCGATCTCCAAGAAGGACGGGCGCCTTCTGGGAGGCGCAAAGGATCCCATCTCCAGCGGGCTCGCTCTGGAGGAGTTCCTGCCCGCCCAGCACTGGGAAGAGACGCGCGCACAGGCTTTCATCATGGGGGCGGGAGGCTCGAGCGTGGCCTTGTGCTCCTACCTCGTTCGCGCGCCCCACGGGACGAACCGCCCGGCCCGGATCTTCGTGTCCAATCGCAGCCCTGCTCGACTCTCCGAGATGGAAGAGATCCATCGGAAAGAGGGAGTTGACGTTCCCGTGAGCTACGTGCTTTCTCCACGTCCCGAGGACAATGACGCGGTCCTGGGGAGCCTCCCTCCCGGATCGCTTGTCGTCAACGCTACCGGGCTGGGCAAGGACGCCCCAGGATCGCCGATCACCGGCTCCGTGCTGTTCCCCGAGAAGGGATTCGCATGGGACTTCAACTATCGAGGCGACCTCGCGTTCCTGCGTCAGGCAAAAGAGCAGGCTCGCGATCGCTCCCTCACGGTCGTGGGCGGGTGGCTGTATTTCATCTACGGGTGGCTCCTGGTCATTGCGGAGGTTTTCCACCGGCCCATCCCTTTTCACGGTCCGGACTTCGATGAGCTGTGCCGCCTGGCGGCGGGTGAGAAGGGAAAAGAATAGCGTCGACCCGCCGAAAGTGCGAAAGTGCCCGAGCCTTGTCAGAGGCTTCGACACATGATCCAATGATCCGATGCCCGAAGGGACGATGTTCGTCGAAGAAAGGAAGCTCAAGATTCTTGAATACATCGAGGAGCACCGCAAGGCGACGGTCGCCGAATTGTGCGACGCGTTCCGGGTATCCAGCGCGACCATACGCAATGACCTTCGGGACCTCGAGGGCGCGAGCCTCCTGATCAGGACCCACGGCGGGGCCATGGTCAAGACCAAGACCGGCCTCGAGCAGGACATGAACCAGCGCAGGGTCCAGCACCTCGCGGAGAAGCGGCTCATCGCGGAGAGCGCTCTTCGCCTCGTGGAGGACGGCGACACGATCATCCTCGACACTGGCACCACCACCCTCGAGCTCGCCCGCCTGCTCGGGCAGAGACAGGACATCACCGTTGTCACGAACGACCTCGCGATAGGGCTTGTCCTCGAAGACATCGAGACCGTCAAGGCGGTGTTCATGGGCGGGATCGTCCGCAAGAAGTTCCACTGCACCGTGATCGGAGGCCTTTCCAACGGCGACCTGTTCGCCGGGCTCACCGTCGACAAGGCCTTCATGGCGTTGAACAGCTTTTCCATCGAGAAAGGGGCGAGCACTCCGGACATCACCCATGCGGAGACGAAGAAGATCATGATGTCGATCGCCGCAAAGGTGATCCTGCTTTTCGACTCGAGCAAGATGGGCAGGAACTCTTTTGCCCTGTTCGCGCCTCCGGACCGCATCGATGCCATCGTCACGGATTTCCTGAAGGACGAGGACCGGGCCCGGCTGGAGGAGAGCGGCATCGAAGTCATCGTGGCCGGCTGAAACCTGAATGTTTCCAAAGGCGCTCATCCTTGATCTCGACGGAACTCTCGCGGACACCGAGCCGCTCCACGACCGCGCCTGGGAGGGGGTTCTCCACGGCGTTCCCCCCGAGGCCCTGGCTGTGGAAAGGCAGAAGTGGGTCGGCATGGCGAGCACGGACATCGCCAGGGAGCTCATCGCCAGGTTCCACCTCTCGCAGTCCGTGGAGGATATGCTTCGGGAAAAGAGGAGAAGGTTCCGCCAGCTCGTCCGCCAGGGGCTGGAGCCTTTCCCCGGGCTTGCGGACGAGTTGGCCTGGTGGAACGACGTTCCTCTGGCCGTGGCAACCTCGGGCAGTCGCCGGGAAGCGCTCCTCATGCTGGAAACGCTGCGCCTGCCCGTGGACTTCGAAGCGGTCGTCACAAGTGACGACGTGCCGCTGGCAAAACCAGCTCCGGATTGCTACCTTCTGGCAGCCGAGCTCCTGGGAAAGAGTCCCTGGGAATGTGTTGCGATAGAAGATTCCACCAACGGGATGGTCGCCGCGGTCGCTGCCGGAATGCGCGTCATCGGGGTTTCGGCGGTTCCCGCCAAATCGCTGCCCGCCGGGATCGAGCGGGTCTTTTCCTCCACCGTAGAGGCGCTGCGGTGGCTTCGGGACGGCGCCGGCACCTTCTAGCCTCTGAACGCTGCAAAGGGATCGAACTCGTACTCGCCGGCGAGGTCAGTGTCTCCCTTTCTTCGCCTGTTTTCCAAGGTAAGGCCGAATACCCGGCAGATCGCGTCATGAGTGATCTGGTCGATTCGCTGTCCCGGGACGCCGGCGTGGGCGAGCCCCACCACAAACCGGGGATAGTAGGGGAGCCCGGGGATCCCGCACGCGAAAGACTGCGTCTTGTCCCTCCTCGTATGTGGGGCGTGATCCGTCTCGATCCAGTCGATGCTCCCGTCGCAGAGGTGCTCCAGCATGAGAGAGGGCATGGGAAGGGGCCGCAGCGGCGGATTGGTGAGAAGGAGGAGCCCGTCGGCGTCGGCCATCATCCCGGCATCGAGCAGCGCGTGGTGCGGAGTGAGGCCGCAGGTGACGCGAAGTGGCCTTCGATCAGGCTGATCGCCAGCGGCCGGGGCGTGCCGCGCGCGCAGGACATCGAGCGCCCATGGCGTCGAGATGTGGCAGACGTGCAGGACGCCGGGAAAGCCGGCCTCCAGCGCCAGCTCCCTCTGATCGTCGACCGATGCCACCTCGGCCGCCGGCGGCCGCGCCCTTGCGTGGCTGGCGGGCTTTTGCGGATTCCAGTCCCCGGGGCGAAGGAGCGACTGTTTCTCGCAGTGAACCGCAAGCACACCGGAGTATCCGAGTCCGGTCAGAATCTTGTAGACGACTGCCTGTGCCTCCCGTTCCACGACACCCATCTCGCCCGTGGAGTGCCCGGCGTACATTTTCAACCCGACGACCCGGGGGAACAGATCTCTCCAGGCGGCCACCGCCTCCTCGATCTGCGCCGGGACAGCCGTGATCCCGGCGTACAGGCCATGGAACAGCGGGATTCGCAGGCTTGCAAGAACAGCGTCCGCTTCGTCGATGCGCCGGAGAATGACGTCTCGCGAGGTGAGGGGGGGATCGGTGTTGGGCATCTCGAATACCGCATCCAGCCCCGCGCTCCAGGCCACCGAAAGCCCGTGACGGAGTGTCTCTTTCCCCTTCTGGTTCCAGTCCCGCAGATGGACGTGCGGATCGATCATTGCGGGTCAGCCGGGGTACACCACCGGCTCGATCCGCGCGGGGAGGCCGGCGACCCAGGCGGACTTCTCCTCCTCGCTCACCTTGCGGCTTGTCACAGTGTACTGTCTCCGGCAGTAGCGGCAGCGCACGGCGCCGTTGTCACGGTAGAAGCGCGGCGGGACGTCTTCATTCACCACCCGGGTGATGCAATTGGTGTTGGCGCACAGCAGGTACACGAACTTTGCCGATATTCTGCCGCCTGCGATGGTATCGATGGTGGGCTCCGGGGAAAGCAGCGCGACCGTTTTCAAATCCCTCTCGCTCGGCTCGGGGAGGCTCGTCTTGATGAACGGGTTCCTCTTCTCGGGCAGAGTCGCTGTCGTGCAGGAGTATCCTCGATTCTCGAGATCCAGGGCGTCCGATACCGCGCGCAGCGACCCCGGGGCCAGGTGGTCGATGACGGTGCCGTCGTGGATCTTGTCGATGAACATGGCGCTCTGCTTGGCCCCCCTGAT
Organism: Spirochaetia bacterium; assembly: GCA_035542615.1. GTDB lineage: Bacteria > Spirochaetota > Spirochaetia > SZUA-6 > Fen-1364 > Fen-1364. Next base: position 9,026 of record DATKLB010000027.1, read on the forward strand.
GCGGCGAGGGAGCCTGTTGTTGCCGATCCCCAGCTCCGCCGGCAGCCGGCCGTCGTAGCGGCAATAGCCGTCGTGGCCGAGCATCTCGTGCAGCAGAGCCTTGCGCAGGAAAACACCGAACTCCGCCTGGGCAAAGAATGCCTGCGCGGGGGTGAAGTAGAGGCGGTAGTCGATCTCGGCGATCTCGCTGTTCACGGGCAGGGGGTGCAGAACGCGCACGTCGAAGCCCTCCACTTTCGCCGTGTCGATCCTGTACTGCTTCATCATGCTCATGATGTCCTTCTGCGTCACCCCCGGCATGCGCTCCAGCTGCGGCCGGGTCATGTAGTAGAAATCCACCTGCCGCATGACGTCGCGCACGGCAGTCTCCCGCTGCACTCTCACGCCGCGCTCGGCGAGAAGCCCCGCAAGATCCTGCGGCATGCCCAGGAAATCTTCCGCCGCCCAGCGGATGGTGACCCCGTCGAAATGCGAGAGAGCGAGGCTCAGGGACCGAACCGTGCGGCCGTGGGAGAGGTCTCCGCCGAAGCCCACGCGGATCCCATCCAGCCTCCCGCCTTTCAGGGCATAGATGGTGAGCACATCGAGGAGCGCCTGCGTCGGGTGCTCGTTCTTGCCGTCCCCGCCGTTGATCACGGGAATGTTCGCCACGTCCGCGGCCCACTGGAGAGACCCATCCAGGGGATGACGCATGACGATCACGTCGTTGTGGTTGGCGCACATCATGGTCACGGTGTCGCGTACCGTCTCGCTTTTCATCACCGAGGTTCCCTCGGTGCCGGAGAAGCCGTCGTAGCGGCCTCCCAGCTCGCGCATGCCGGTGTTGAAGCTCGTTCTCGTCCGGGTGCTCGGCTCGTAGAACATGTACGAAAGAGTCCGGTGCTTCAGGGCGTCGCGAAGGCTGTTGCGCCCGCCCGTTTTCTCCAGCTCCGCCATGACCCGACCCGCCTGGCAGAGGTGAAGAATTTCTTCCCGCGAAAAATCCGTGATCGAGATGATGTCGCGGTCCCGGAAGCTCATGGACACGGCTGATGGTAGTCAGCCGGGCGACGCGGGGCAAGGGCCCGCGTCGGGATCAGCGCCGCCCCGCGGAAGGTTGCGCGGCCGTCCTGAACGCCTAGCCGCTCCTGGACGAGATGACGGTGGTGAACGTCTCGGGCAGGGGAGAGACGATCCGAAGCGGCTGGCCGGTCACCGGATGCGTGAGCGAGACCGCAATCGCATGGAGGTACAGCCGCCGCTGGACAAGCGGCGCCGGCGCGCCCCTCCCGATCGCCACGCCATAGAGTTCATCTCCGATGATTGGCCAGCCCGCGCAGGAGAGATGGGCGCGCACCTGGTGCCGGAAGCCTTTCCGTATGACGACCCCGAGCAGGGCTCGATTCCCTTCCCGGCTGATGATGTTCGCCTCCGTTGTATAGTCCCTCCGGGTAGCCTTCCCGAGAAGCTTCCTGTTCGTCTCGTCCGGCATGACGACGCGGACCATCCGCCGGCCCGATCCAGCCGGGGCGAACCTGCTTGTCACGCTGAACTTTTCTTCGGAGATCCGACCCGAGCGACCAACACAGGCGGCACGGTATTCCTTTCGAACCTGTTCCGAGGAGAACTGTGCCCGCAAGGCGGCGAAGGCGGCTGGGGTCCGGGCGACGACGACTACCCCGGAGGTACTGCGATCGAGCCGGTGCAGGAGGCCGTGCTCGAAAGGCTTCACGCCGGGCACGGCCGCAATCTCGGGAAAAGCGGACAGGACGAGCGCCTGCAAGGTGTCGGGCTCCCCGTCGGTGAGAGGGGCCGTATGAACTCCCTCTGGTTTGTCGATGACGATGAACGTCTCGTCCTCGTACAAGACAGTCAGCGACTGCCCGACCACGTCTAACGCACACCGCGCGAAGCGCGGAATCCGATAGATGGGTTCGTCAGTGCCAGACTTGCCATCGCTCTCCGGGCCTCTATACCCCGACTGGCTCAATATACTCCTTGGGGCCGAGCAGCATCTTCACGTACTGCGCCCGGGTATAGGCCCAGGAGTCCGAGGTTTTCGCCGCGGAAAGCTTTCCCCGGAACGCTTCAATGCTCGTGTAGGACTTGCTCTGCATCCAGCGTTCGAGCTCCTCCCGGATCGTCGCCAGGGACTTCACGCCGTTCTTGTAGAGGGCGGTGACGACCTGCACCGCGCAGGCGCCCGCCAGGAGCATCTTTGCCACGTCCGCGCCGCTCATGATGCCCGTGCTCGCGCAGACATCCGCCTTCACCTTGCCGTACAGAAGTCCGGCAAATCGCAGCGGAAGCCGGTTGTCCGCCTGCGTGGAGAAGTTGAACGGGAGCGCCATCGTCTCGGACTCCACATTGATATCGGGCTGAAAGAAGCGGTTGAAGAGCACGAGGCCGTTGATTCCCTCCCTGTCGAGCCTCGAGATGAAAGCAAGCGGGTTGGTGTAGAACACGCTGAGCTTCACGGCGATCGGGACGGACACGGACTGCCGGATGGAGCGTACCGCGTCGAGCTGTTCCTGTTCCACCTGCGCCGCGTCCTGCTCGAAGTCGCGCGGGGTCGCGAAAAAGTTCAGCTCCAGCGCGTCGACTCCCTGATCGGCGAGGTGTCGGGCATACTCGACCCATGTTTTCGGGTCGGTTGCGTTGAGACTGGCGATCACGGGGATCTTCACTGCCTGCTTGGCCTTCTTCGCCCACATCAGGTGCTCTTTCGGCCCGGCGTGCTCCAGCTTCGGGAAAATGCTGGTCATCTCAGAGTACACGTTCTCTCCGGTATGCTGGTCCTCCTCCAGCCGGTAGCGCTCGAGCTGGATCTGCTCCTCGAAGAGGCTCTTGAGAACCACGGCGCCGGTTCCCGACTGCTCCATGCGCCTGATGCTGTCCACGTTTCCGGTCAGGTCGCTTGCTCCCGCGATAATCGGGTTGTCGAGGGTCAGTCCCATGAAACGTGTCGCCAGGTTCGCCATGTGCTTCTCTCCTTGGGGCAAGAATAGGATCGGGCTCGGGAAAAGTCAAACGATCAAGAGGCCGACGAGGCCGACGGCCCTAGCGTTTCCTCCGCAGGCTGCCATCGCAGATCTCGTTCAGGATGCGGGCATGCTCTGCCGGAATCGGAAGAGAACTGATGATCCTTCGCGCCTCTTCGGCCAGCCCTTCAGCCAGCTCTTTCATAGTGGCACGGGCTCCAATTTTCTCGATTGCCTCTCCGACCTTGCGGGATTCCGCCATCGTGAGGTCGGGTTTTCCGAAAAGCGCCATCAGCGTCCGTCTCTGCGGGCCTCGCGCCCTCCGCAGCAGCTCGAGGTACAGCAGGGTTTTCTTTCCCTCCCGGATGTCCGAGCCGACCGGTTTTCCTGTCTGCCTTTCGGTTCCGAAGATTCCCATCTCGTCGTCCCGTACCTGGAAGATGACACCGAGCCGCTCTCCCAGCTCGCCGAGCCTTCGTTGGTCGGCCGCCGTGGCCCCCGCGATCAGCGCTCCGGCCATGAGCGGGAGCGAGAACGAATAGCGTGCGGTCTTGTACAGGTAGAGGGCCAGGACCTCGTCGCGGGAGGGGACCCGGTGGGAAGCCGCGAAAGCCAGATCCTGCATCTGGGCGACGGCAACGTACGTGAGCTCGCGCGAAACCAGCGTGAGCAGAGACGCCTTTCTTTCAGCATCAATGCCGAGCCTGGCAAGCGACTCGCAGGCGAGGAAGTAGCCGGCATCGCCGGCGCAGGTGCCCATGGACCGGCCGAAGGAAGTCGGGTCCGCCGCGTGCGCGCGCCGTCCCGCCTGCTCGTACTGGGCGAAGATCGTGCGATCCCCGCGGCGCAGCCTGTCGTTGTCCATGATGTCGTCGTGGATCAGGAGGGAGGAGTGAAGGATCTCGATTGCCGCCGCTGCCTGGACGACATGGCGGGGCGCAGCGCGGCCGCCTGCTGCCTCCCGACGGCGCCGCGGGGAAGTGCCGGCATGGCGATGCGCGTGCATCTCCCACCCCAGGAGCAGCAGCCCGCCGCGGATCATCTTGCCTTTGAGGCAGAAGGACAGAAACCGGCTGACCAGGTCAGGACCCCACAGGTTGATGCGACCGAGCGGCCCGGCGCGTGATTCCAGCAGGCTTCGAAGCTCCCGGGCAATGAGCGGTTTCTTGTGCGCGAAATACTCGTGCATCAGGGCTGCAATTCCCTCAGCGCGGTCGTGCGATGACCTCCGCCAGGCCCTTCTTTTCCGCCAGTTCCGTTTTCAGCATCTCTTCTCGCGCCTTGTTCACGTAGTCGCCGGCCTGGAAGGAGTACGTGAACCTGGTGTGGATGTCGTATCTTCCCTCGATCAGCGCATGCGCATCCTCGGTCATGACCAGCTCTTCGTCCGTGGGGATCACGAAGACGCGCACCCGCGAGCCGGGCGCCGAGATCTCCGTTTCAGCGTTCCGTGTCACCGACAGCTCGTTCCTCCGCCTGTCCAGCACGATTCCCATCTCCTCCAGGCCCTCCAGGCATTTCTCCCGGGTGATGGGACCGCGCTCTCCGACCCCTGCCGTGAAAACCACGGCATCCACCCGGCCCAGCGAAGCATAGTAGGCGCCGAGATACTTTTTCAGGCGGTAGCCCTCGAGGTCGATGGCGAGCTGGCAGCGCTCGTCCCCGGCGCACGCGCCGCTTTCGATGTCACGGCGGTCAGTGTATTTCTCCGTGATTCCGAGAACACCGCTCCTGCGGTTGAGGATGCTTTCCATGGCTTCGGGACGCAGCCCTTCCTTCCGCATGACGTGGAATCCGATTGCCGGGTCGTGATCCCCGGCTCGCGTTCCCATGACGAGCCCCTCCAGCGGTGTAAAGCCCATGGACGTGTCCACCGAGATGCCGTTCTTCACCGCGTTTGCACTGGAGCCATTGCCGATGTGGAAGCAGATCAGGTTCGTCGCGAACGGATCCTTTCCAAGAAGAACCGCGGCCCTCTTGGAAACGTACAGGAACGAGGTGCCATGGAAGCCGTAGCGGCGGACACGGTAGTTCTCGTACCAGGCATACGGCAGCGCGTACAGGAAGGATGTTGCCGGCATCGTCTGGTGCCATGCGGTGTCCATGATGGCGCAATGAACGACATGCGGCAGCACCTCGCGAGCCGCCTCGATACCGGTGATGTTGGGCGGGTTGTGCAGGGGTGCCAGGTCGGACAGCTCGCGGAAGGTCCCAAGCGCGCGCTCGTCGATGATCACGGACTGGGCGAACCGGTCGCCACCGTGCACCACGCGGTGACCGACGGCCGCGATGTCGCCGAGGCTGGAGATGGCTCCAACCTCGGGGTCGAGCAGCGTCTTGACGATGAGCTCGATAGCCTCCTTGTGATTGGGGCAGTCGTGCTCCCGCTTGATCTTCTTTCCGGTCCTTTTCGCGTAGTGGCTGATGAATGACCCGCCGACCGTGACGCGCTCGACGATTCCCTGGGCAAGGACGTCGCGCTCATCCCATCGATACAGCTGGTACTTGAGCGAGGAGCTGCCGCAGTTGAGGGTCAGGATGTCCATGAAATGTTCCCTTTCGTTGCGCGGCAGGCTGCTCGCCTCGCTGTCCGCGGGCTGGAGATGACCTCACCGAGCCGCTCAACCGCATCATGAGTGATATCCACAAAGGTCCCTCAGGTCAAGTTCGCGTCTGCGGCATCACAAGCGCCGTGCCGGCCGTGCCTGTATTCCTCATCGATGCCTGTCTGGCGCGCATGCCTCATTCTGGCGGTATCGGGCACCGTTGCTTCCGCCTCTCCTTTTTCCC
>DATKLB010000028.1:0-2643 GCA_035542615.1 Spirochaetia bacterium
GGGCTTGTTCGCCTCCTTCAGCCACATGCCGTGTTCGGCAACGAGCGCCAGCGGGAGCGCGCCGAACCACTGCTGGAGCGAATTGCGGTCCCTCCCGCTCACCAGCACGATCGTGTTGTGCCTGTCCGCGCAGAGTGCGGCAAGGAGACCGAGGAGCGCTTCGCCCGGCCTTGCCAGGTGTGGCCGGAGCGCAAACTCGACAAGCGTCCCGTCGTAATCCAGCAGGAGCAGACGCGCGATGCCCTTCCTGTAGTCCTTTCGCGCCTGCTTCCGCCTGTCCTGCGGAAGCAATTTCGCCAGGTACTTTTCCTGCTCGCGCTTCATCAGGGCAAGCTGGGAGATGAAGTCGTCCGCCCACCGGCGCACGTCGTAGCGCTTGAGCCGCGCCTGCATGATCGACATGCGCCGCCGCTGCTCGTCCGGTGACATCTCCAGCGCATCGTGCAGCGCCTCGGCGATCTCCTCGCGATAGTTGGGATTGATGATGAGCGCTTCACCGAGCTCCTTTGCGGAGCCGGCCATTTCGCTGAGGATCAGGACGCCGTTGCGGTCCGCCCGCGCGGCGACGTATTCCTTTGCGACCAGGTTCATCCCGTCGCGGAGCGGCGTCACCATCGCGATGTCGCTGATACCGTACATGGCGGCCAGCGGGGGAAACGGGACATAGCGGTACTGGTAGACGATGGGCACCCACCCAATGCGCCCGAACCGTCCGTTGATTTTGCCCACGGCTTCTTCGATCTGCTTCTTCATCTGTTCGTACTGGTCCACGGCAACGCGCGAGGGGACCACGACGATGAGCAGGACCACCCTGCCATGGTACTGCGGATAGCGTTCGAGGAGGATCTCAAACCCCTGCAGCCGGTTCAGTATCCCCTTGGAGTAGTCGAGCCGGTCGACGGAGAGCACAATTTTGAGTCCCTCGAGCGACTTTCCGAACGCCTGGTACTCCTGGATCACCAGGGGGTCTTTCCCGGAGTTTCTGAACGCAGGGTAATCGATCCCCATCGGGAATGTGCCCACCCGGGTCATGTGCGTGGGCTGCGTGATCAGCCCGAAGTGATGGTCGTATTCGAGGATCCGCAGCACCGACTGGAGAAAGTGCTGGGTGTATTCATACGTGTGGAATCCCACCAGGTCCGCCCCCAGCATCCCTTCCAGAAGCTCGCGCCGCCAGGCGCGCGGGAGTAGGCGAAACACCTCAAACGACGGAAAGGGAATGTGCAGAAAGAACCCGACGCCGGCGTCGGGGACGCGGCGGCGCAGGAGAGCGGGGAGGAGGATCAGGTGGTAGTCGTGCACCCAGACGAAGTCCCCCCCGCTCACGACCGCGGCCACGGCGTCAGCGAACCGTTCGTTGATCTTCCGGTATTGCTCCCACGTCTCCGGGATGTATGCGGCATAGGAGGTGAAATAGTGGAACAGGGGCCAGAGGGTCTTGTTGCAGAATCCCAGGTAGAACTTTTCCATTTCCTCGTCCGTGAGGTAGACGGGGGCGGCGTTGAACGTCTTGCGCAGCCGGTCCGTCGTGCTCTCCTGCGCCTCCTTCGGGACCGTCCCCCCCGGCCATCCCACCCAGACGTACGACGAGGGTTCCGCGGCGGCAATCGGGAGAGTCTTCAGGTATGAACGCAATCCCGTGACGAGTCCGCCTGTGCTCTCGCCGAAACGGATGTCGGTGCCATCAACCTGCACGTTCACCGGGAGCCGGTTGGAGACTATGACGAGCCTGGGCGCTCGACGGAACCGCGTGAACATGCTTCACCTCCTTTCGGGCGCGTTGCGGACCGCAACAGTGTGTCAGGCACGGCCGGCAGTCCGGAGCATCTTCATCAGGACCGCTGCCACTTCGCCGGGATCGGCGTTCACGTAGGTCAGGAATCTCGGCCGCAGCCTGTGTGCCGCGGCGAGCGTGAGCTCATCCCTGTCGGGGAGAACCAGTATCAGGCGCGTATCGTCAAAATGCCGGCGCAGCGCCTCGATGAGGAGGATTCGCTGCCGGTCCTGCGGCAGAAGGACCGCCGCAACGACGTCGTCATGGGGCCGGTGAAACCTGGCCACGAGGTCGTCGATTGACCCTACTATTTCCAGCGTCCCGGGAGGGAGCATCCCCTCGCATGCGCCGAGGATTGGCAGGGCCGCATCCCCCGGCTGAGGCGAAAAGACGATAACTTTCGGTGAGTCACCCATGGACCATGTCGGCGGGAGAATGCGTCGCCGGAGAATCAACCGAGCGCGATGACCGCCCCGGCGAGTGATTGCCTCTCTCCTCTGCACCCCGCTGCAGCAGGAACCTCACGGCGCGCTGAACCCGTTCAAAGAATCGTGCCAGAGAATCGCGTACCGGACTTTGCGGATGCTGAGCGGAGAGGCGAAACCCGCAGGGCAATGGGTTGCCCATTGACCGCGACACGGGAATTCGTCCGACAGAACAGAATTTCATCCTGTTTGGCAGGACTAACGCGTGAATTTCGCCCGGAGCGAAATGCCATGTTTCTTGAGGAGGGAGTAGAAGCGGGACCGTGATATGTGCGAAACCCTGCAGGCTTCCTTCGTATCGCCATTGGTTTCCGCGAGAAGCCGGAGGAGATACTCCCGCTCGGCTTTTGCAGTAACAGAGTCGCGGTAGACCTGGAGCGCCGG
>DATKLB010000029.1:0-5917 GCA_035542615.1 Spirochaetia bacterium
CGATATGGTCCGCGGGAACGGGATGCACTCCCTGATGTGCTGGCTGCCGCAGATCCAAGCGAGCGTCCGTTCCAGGCCGATGCCGAATCCCGAATGCGGCACCGACCCGTACCTGCGAAGGTCGAGATACCATCCGTAGGCGTCCTCGGGCAGCTTCTCCTCATGGATCCGGGCAAGAAGCTTTTCCAGAATGTCCTCGCGCTGCGAGCCTCCAATGATTTCCCCGTATCCCTCGGGGGCCAGGAGATCCGAGCACAGCACTGTCTCGGGATTCGCAGGGTTCTCCTTCATATAGAATGCCTTCGCCTTGCGGGGATAGTTCATCACGAAGATCGGCTTGTCGTGCATCTTCGTGAGGATCGTTTCATCCTCTCCGCCCAGGTCATCACCCCACTGGATCGAGCTTCCCTTGCCCTGAAGCGTCTTCACGGCATCGCCGTAGTCCATGCGGACAAAAGGCGCCGTCACTTTTTCGAGCGGCTCGACGTCGCGCTCGAGCACCGCGAGCTCCGCCGCGCAGATGGCCACCACGTCAGAGACCACGCGGCTCACCATGTCCTCCTGCAGGCGCATGTTGTCCTCGTTGTCGTACCAGGCCACCTCGGCCTCGAGCATCCAGAACTCCGTGAGATGCCTGCGCGTCTTGGATTTCTCCGCGCGGAAGGTTGGTCCGAAGTTGTACACCTTTCCGTACGCCATGCAGGCGGCTTCCAGGTAGAGCTGCCCCGTCTGCGCGAGGTAGGCGCTGCCCAGGTCGAAATAGGGAACCGTGAAGAGTGTTCCGGCGCTCTCGCCGATGGAGCCGGTGAGGATCGGAGTGTCGATCAAGATGTAGCCCCTCTCGTGGAAGAAGGAGCGAAACGACCTGATTGCCTGGTCGCGGATGCGCATGATCGCCGTGGGACGCGTGGAGCGAAGCCACAGGTGCCTGTTCTCCAGAAGGAAGTCGATCCCATGCTCTTTCTTGGAGATGGGATAGTCGTCCGTCGGGTTCTGGACGACCTCGATGCCGGTGACCGTGAGCTCGAACCCCGTGGGGGCCCGGTCGTCCTTTCGCACCTTTCCCCTCACCCTCACTGACGCTTCCATTCGCAGCGCGGCAATCTGCCCGAAGACGTCGGCGCCGCAGGCGGTCTCCTCAGCAACCCCCTGGATTCTGCCCGTTCCGTCCCGCAGCTGCAGGAAGGCGATCTTTCCCTTCGACCTGAGGTTGTACAGCCAGCCCTCGATCTGCACGTCGGAATCGACATGTTTCCCGATCGCCGCAATCGAAACCTTCCGCATGCGTGAACTCCTTGGTGTCGGTCTTGGGACGGGACGGCCGCCCTATACGAACTCTTCCCGCTCGCGCAGGATCGTGATTTCGCCTTTCTGCTCGAGGACTTGCACGTACTCCAGGAAATCCTGGAGTGCCGACTCGACCTCGCTCTTGCGCACGGCGCCCAGCGCCTCGGACTCCAGTCGGATGAGCTCCCGCCTGCGCTCCGAGAGAGAGGCCAGGATGCGCAGCTTCGTCTTTTCCTCCAGGCCCTTTGAGAGCATGGCGATCTCGCGGTCGGAGTGATCTCGCAGCAGTCGTTGCAGGTCCTTGTCGGGAATCTGGAACACGACGTCGATGGTGTACAGCTTCTTCCTGATCTCATTCGAGACATTCGGCTCGAGGGTCTGAAGGATGGCCTGTTCCCTGCCCGGATCCATGAAGCGCAGGATCTCCGTCAACGCGGCCTTGCCGTCGATTTCCTCCGTCACCGCCGTGCTGTTCTCGCGAACCTTGCTGCGCAGCGCCTCTTCGGCTTTTCGGATGACCTCGGAATCGACCCGGCGCATGCGGGCGATCCGCGGCACGATTTCCCGCTGGACCTCCGGCGCAAGGGCCTGCAGGATGCGGGCAGCAAGCTTCGGCTCCAGGTGCGCGAGTATCAGGGAGGCGACCGGCACTGACTCCTGCCGCATCAGGGAGATGGCCTGGTGGACATCGACGTCCTGCAGAAAGGAGAAAGGCGGTGGTGCCATGTCCTTGCGCACCTTTGCGAGGACCTTCTCCGCCTTCTCGGCTCCGATGGACGCTGTGAGCATCTCCTGGGCTTTCTCGATCCCGCCCAGGGCGATGAGAGTCTTCGTTTCTTTTATGTACCCGAACTCTTCGAGGATCTTGGAAGCATCCCTCTCCTCGATGCGATGCGTGCGGGCGATCTCGCGGGTGATCCCCTCGATCTCCTCGGGGGCCATGTGCCTGAGAACGCGCGCCGCCTCGTCCTTGCCCAGGAGCATGAGGAACTGAGCTGCCTTGCGGTAGCCGGCGTCGCGGCTCGTTTCCTTGATGAAGCCCCGGATGGAAGGATCGGGGCCGGCCTTCTTCGCGGCCCTGGGCTTTCGGGATTTTCTGCGATTCTCGCGAGCTGGCATCCTCGCTATCTTAAGCGACAGGCCGTGCCGTGGTCAATGTCGGACGCGGCGATGTTGTCTGCCCGCGCGCGGGTCTGTACCTTTGGCCGAGACGACATGAACGCCCTGCGGTTCGAGAAGAGTCCCTACCTTCTTCAGCACGCCGACAATCCCGTCGACTGGCGTCCGTGGGGAGAGGAAGCGTTCGCGAGGGCGCGGGAAACCGGCCGCCCGATCTTTCTTTCCATCGGCTATTCCACCTGTCACTGGTGCCACGTGATGGAGCACGAATCCTTCCGGGACACCGAAGTGGCCTCCCTCATGAACGAGACTTTCGTCTCGATCAAGGTCGACCGGGAGGAACGGCCCGACGTGGATTCTCACTACATGACCGCCTGCCAGCTCATGACCGGCTCCGGTGGATGGCCTCTCACCATCGTCATGACTCCGGAGGGGACGCCCTTCTTCGCAGGCACCTACATCCCGAAGGAGACTGCATACGGCCGGGTCGGGATGCTCGACTTCGTCCCGAGAATCCGCGAGCTGTGGGCTACCCGGCGCGACGAGCTTGTCTCCTCTGCACAGACCGTGGCGGCAGCGCTGGCCGAGGCGGCGGCGGGGTCTGCCCAGGCCGAGCCCTTTCAACCGGGCGCCCCCGGGAACGCCGCCGAGGAGCTGGCCGCCCGCTTCGATTTCGAGCACGGCGGGTTCGGCTCGGCGCCGAAGTTTCCGATGGCAGAGGTGTACCCGCTGCTGCTGCGTGCATGGCATCGGGATCACGACAGCCAGGCGCTGCGCATGGTGGAGCTCGGTCTTCACGCGATGCGAAACGGCGGCGTTTACGATCAAGTCGGTTTCGGCTTCCATCGCTACTCCACTGACCCCGCGTGGCGCGTTCCCCACTTCGAGAAGATGCTCTACGACCAGGCGCTCCTGTGCATCGCCTACGTCGATGCGTGGCGCGCAACGGGAAACGACTTCTACCGCCGCACGGCCGAAGAGATCTGCGCGTACGTCATGCGCGACATGCGGTCTCCGGAGGGAGGTTTCTACACGGCGGAAGACGCGGACAGCGAGGGGCAGGAAGGAAAGTACTACCTGTGGACGCGGGCCGAGCTCGAGACGGCGCTGTCGGCCGACGAGCTTCAGCAATTCAGCAGGATCTATCGGACGGAAGGAGACGGGGAGCTCATCCTGTTCAGGGATCCGGCCGAGTCGGCAGCGCCGGGGCGCATCGAGGAGGTGCTGCGGCGGAAGAGAGAGAGACGCCAGCGACCGTCCCGCGACGACAAGATCCTCACGGACTGGAACGGCCTGATGATCGCGGCGTTCGCCCGGGCAGGCGCGGCATTTGATGCGCCCCCGCTGAACGCCGCGGCAGCGCGAGCCGCGGATTTTCTCTTGACCCGTTCCGTGGGCGCCGACGGGCGGCTCCTGCATCGCTTTCGCGACGGCGAAGCAGCGATCACCGGGTTTGCCGACGATTCGGTGTTCCTGTGCTGGGGACTTCTCGAGCTGTACGAGGCGACCTTCGAGACCCGATGGCTCGGCGAAGCGCTTCGTCGCATGGATGAGGCGATCGAGCGCTTCTGGGACCGTGATGGTGGCGGCTTTTTCCAGACCGCGGACGACGCGCCACGTGTGCCCGGCCAGAGGACCCGGCATGTGATCGACGGAGTCATTCCCTCGGCCAATTCCGCGGGCCTGTACGTCCTCACGAAGCTTGCCGAGGTCACGGGTCGGGAAAACTACCGAGTGCTGGCTGAGTCGGTTGTCCGGCTCTACCCGAAGGAAGCTCAGTCGAACGGCATCTCCTTTGCGTTCTTTCTCTCGGCCCTGGACCTGTTCCTCGGCCCATCGTCCCAGGTGGTCATCGCCGGAGTTCCCGAAGATCCCGAGACGCACGCGATGGTCCGGCAGCTCCGCCGGCTCTACCTGCCGAACGTGTCGCTCGTTTTCCGGCCCGCGGGCGAGCGGGATCCCGAGATCGCGCGGATCGCGCCGTTCGCGGCCTCACAGGTGCCGGTGAACGGCAGGACGACAGCATACGTGTGCCGAGGCTGGGCATGCGAGCTGCCCACCAACGATCCAGCCGTGATGCTCAAGAGCCTCGGGGCTTCCGGCGGGTCGTTCGTTTCAGGATAGACTCGCGGCCTCCTCCGCCAGCTTTGCATACATGGAGTCCAGGATCTCGGAGAGAGGGAACGGATCGGAATGTTCCGGAAGGCAGTATTCCCGGCCGGTATCCAGGTTCTGGTCCCCGACCACATCGGCCAGACCGTCAGGCGGGGCTTGCCCGGAAAGCACGTCGTAGAGACTCTTGAGCATCCCGACGGCAGCACCCAACGCTTCCTCGTACAGGTCGAAGAAACTCGACGTCGATACGAGCGCGGCATCGCAGGGGTGGCACCATGTCGTGTGACTGTTGTTCAGGAAATCGTGACCGGCCGGTATCTCCCGGGGATGAACGAGCGCCAGGCGCCGGTGTGTGAACCCGTCCTTGCGGTCCTTGCGATACGTCAACCGGATGAGGTCCGGGTTCAGGTGATTGGTGAGCTTGTAGAAGAAGATGGAATCGTGGTACGCGTTCTCGACCCGCTGCCTGTCGCGGCTCTTGTAGTTGTAGGAAGGGTATGTGGCGTTCAGCCCCTTGACCATGGCCTTGACGACAGGATACGGCAGCGTCTTTCCACAGCGGACCTGCGAGAGAAAATCGAAATCTTCCAGCGCTCTGCCGAAACGTTCCCGCAGGACCAGCACATCGAGGATCCGCTCCAGGAACGGGTGCGAGTGAAAGTATTTTTTCGTGCCGGCGTCCCGGGGGTCCACCCACCCGGAAAAATAGCCGATGTAGGGATGCGTCGAGCGATCCAGGGGGCCGTGGGTCGCAAACCCCAGGATGTACGCGGAGAGGTCCGAGCCGGGACCAGAGCCGAGACGCAGCGCTTCCCGCGTCATCTGCTCCACGTGGCTGCCGAATCCGCGGCGGTGCAGCGCCACTCCATAGCGCAGACCGGTGGGCATCGTCCGCTGATTATGATAGAAGAAATCAGGTCCCTGCGCGCCGAATCGGAAAATGTTTCCGTGCGCATCGAGGACCGATTGCGCCTTTTCTCCCAGCGCGGCACGCAGCGCTTCCTCGGCGAAAAGCAGGTGAGTGAAGTGCGCGGGCATACGCGAAAGGTACCATAAAGAGCCGACAGCGTCGCCCCTTGACTTTTTTCGGAGCGCCTATACATTGTGCCGTTACGGCGTACTCGCCGAACGGGTACTCCCGTATCGCCGCTGTAGCTCAGACGGTAGAGCAACGGACTGAAAATCCGTGTGTCAGGGGTTCGATTCCCCTTGGCGGCAGTATCCAAGCCCTGTCGTGAATGCTCCTGACCTCACTCCGCTACGCTCTTCTGCCGAAAGTCCGAGCGGCCTGCACTGCCGCGCCCCAGCCTTCCACGAGGGCTCCGCGCGTGAGATCCGGCATCGAGGGCTCGAAGATCGCATCGGCCTGCCAGATGTCCCTGAGGCGTTCGCGGCT
>DATKLB010000030.1:0-16109 GCA_035542615.1 Spirochaetia bacterium
AGCTCGAGAGTGAGGGATTCCTGATAACGGCGTACATGACTGATGCCGTCAAGATCGGAGAGAGCGTATGGAGAAGCTGAAGATATACTACGACCGGACCGGGAACACGCTGACTGTGTGGTTCAGCGATTCGAACGGCGAATACACGAGCGAAGAGACCGACGATGAAATCGTCCTCATGAAGAACAGGGAGGGGCGAGTCATCGGGTTCGAGAAACTGAACTACTCCGGCTCCGCGGCGGAACATCTGAGCTTCTCTCTCGAGACTGCGGAGATTTGAGGTACTTCACCAGCGAAAAATCCACCGTCACGAACAGCGATTGGTGATGCTGAAAATGGCACTCGGGGGCACGTGCAGCCTTCGCGGCGGGCAAGCTGGGCGCGGCGGCGGGCAGCGGCGCCCTACCAGATCACCGTGCGCGCGAAGAACAGCGCTTGGGAAGGGTGGCGCAGGTTCAGGCGGACGAACTCGGAGAAGAAGATGCGCAGACCCTGGTTCAGCTTGGCGGCGGAGGACATTTTACGAGCCATGGATAGCAATCTCCTGGTGCGATGATCGGGGACGCTCGGAGCATACCGCGAGCGCGGCCCTTGGGAAACGGAACACCAGGCAAGCACATTTCCGCTCCTCGTTGTGCCGTTGCCCAGGCGCAGACTCTGTTGTCACCCACGGAATTGCAGCAATATTCATCGAGTGGCAAGACACCATGCATAAGAGAATCTCGATAAAACCCGATTTTTGCGACGGACAGGCTTCAAACTGCTGGCAAACGGGACACGATCGAAGATGTCCTGACCGCCTACCCGACCATCACACGCGAGGACGTACTCGCCTGCCTAGCCTACGCAGGGGAGCTTGCCGAGGAAGAGATAACGCCGGCCGAAGCATTCAGGCAGTAGGCCCACGTGCAGATCCTTGTTGAAGAGAACGTTCCCCGCCCCACCGTCGAAAAGCTACGCGAGCTTGGCCACGACGTACTGGACATCGTCAGGCGGTCGTGGACGCAAATCAGGAAGTGGCGCCACCGTCTTCTCCGCCAAATCGTTTGGCAATTGTATTGCACGAGAAGTGCTACAGGCTGCGAGCTCGACCGAACATACGCTACGGCCGACGACAAGGCCCGCCCCTTGGCGGACTTCCCGGTCAGGGTTCCCGTGCTCCAGAAAGGGCTTGTCCCCCGCGGCGCACGACCTATGCGCCTGGAGAACTCCGTTGGTACCTTAGCATCGACCGTAAGGTCGTGTACGGCAACGGGGGGAGATATTGGGAAAGGTATTCGTGAACATCGGATTGAGCCTTGACGGCTGCATGGCTCCGGAAGGGATGACCCTGGAGAACTGGGACAGACCTGAGCATATGGGATGGGGCGCCAAATGGGGCGCGCTCATGAGCTGGATCTTCCACCAGGAGTACTTCAGGGCCAACCTCAAGCTCGGGCCCGGGGGAGAGACGGGGCCGGTCAACGACATGCTTCGGCACACCACGGAGCGCATCGGGGCCAACATCATGGGCAAGCGCATGTTCGAGGGAGGCGAGCGCGGCTGGCCCGAGGAAGCGCCGTTTCATACGCCGGTCTACGTCCTCACCCACCAGAAGCGGGAGCCCTGGGTCCGTCCCGGCGGGACCACGTTCCATTTCGTGAATGACGGCGCACGGAAAGCGTTGGAGCTTGCTCTGGCCTCTGCGGGTCCCAAGGACGTCCGCATCGCAGGCGGGGCGGACGTGATTCAGCAGTACCTCAACCTCGGTGTCGTGGAGGAGCTCGAGATAGCGCTTGCGCCGGTGATCTTCGGCGGCGGGAGGCGGCTCCTTGAGAACCTTTCAGAGCCCGTTCCGCGGTTCCGAATCGACAGGGTGCTCCATACACCGGCCGCCACCCACCTGCGTTACGTGAAGGAATGAGGCAGACACGGCGCTGAACAAGCGCCCGAACCGGCACGCCAAAGGAAGCGCCTGGCGGGCCTACAGCGGCCAGGTGCTTCAGGTCCCGGCGGAGGAAGAGTAGATGGAACGACAGACATCTCAGGCCATTTACGCCACAGGCCTTTGGTCGGCGGTTCTCGCTGCGTTTTTCGCAATTGCCTACGACATCGGACAACTTGCTGAATGGGTCGGTCTCATGGGGTCGGGCGGTCCCATGGCTTGCAGGCAACCTCATGGGGCGGTTCGGGCCCTCGAGCAGCGTGCGGGTGATCTTGCTCACAGCAGCGGCAATCGGCTTGCCTTGCTTTTCAGTGCGCGCTCGAGCTGGAAAAAGCGCCCAAGGAACGCGGCGGACGTTGGAAAACAGAGAGCGATGAGCAAGCATCATGCGCAGAGAGCACGCCTGGACGCCGCATTCGAGTATCCCAGCGAGCGGCCAGGCGGGATCGTCTACCAGATCTCGAACATCAGCGTCTGGCCGCCAAGACCTGAGACCAGGGCTGGATGTCGGGTCCGAGCCAGCTTTACGCAATTCCCAGGGGAAGCGACGATGTCTCTTGCGGCCACGCTGATCCAGGCAGTGCCGGACAGCACGTGCAGGTGTTGCCTGCTGGACGGGATCCGCAGGAGCTCCCCCGAGCAGAGCGCAACGCGAAGTGGACGACGGGACTCCCTGGCCGGGACTCTCCGCGCTGCGTTTTGAAAGATCAGGGCATTATCTGAGCTCATGGTGGGTGTCTCCTTCCGTTGTCGATATCAGACTCGACGCATTCGTCATGGCAAACATTGGCATGCATGTCGTAACGCCATCGTTACGGGAAAAGGACCTGCTGAGGCACGGCGGCGTTACGAACGTTGGGATTGGGAGTTGCCCGATTCGCCGAATCGCATCCATGCAAGTATATTTGACTTCGCCGCAAGGAATTATGGCGATGGTTCGTCTGGCGTTCCTGGGTCCTCCGTCCATCGAACTTGACGGGGTTCCAATTCATCTTGACACTCGGAAAGCCATCGCCCTCGTGGCGTACCTCTCGGTGATTGGAAAACCGGTCAGCCGCGACGCGCTGGTTGCTCTGCTCTGGTCGCGCTACGGCCGCGCAGAGGGACACGCCGCGCTCCGCCGCACTCTTTCAACTCTGCGCAACGCTCTCGGTCGAGGATTCGTCGACGCCGAACGGGAAGCCGTCAGCTTGCCCGAATTGCCGGATATCTGGATCGATCTTTTGCGATTTCGAGAGCTGCTCACTCTTTCGGGGAGCCACCCTCACGGTCAGCCGGCAATCTGCCGGCAGTGTCTTCCCGTGCTTTCCGAGGCGGCGAAGCTGTATCGAGGCCAGTTTCTCCTGGGATTTACGCTGAAGGATAGCGTCGATTTCGACGACTGGCAGTTCTTTACCACGGAGAAATACCGGCTGGAGGCAGTGCGAGCCCTGGATCGGCTCGTGTTGTGCGCCGCGGCCGCCGGCGACTTTTCCTCGGCGATAAGCCACGCCCATGATCGGCTCGGTCTTGATCGGCTGGACGAATCCGCTCATGCAATGCTCATGCGTGTGTTTGCCTGGCAAGGGAATCGGGCTGCTGCAAAACATCAATTCGACGAGTGCAGGAGGCTGCTGGCAAGAGAGCTGGACAGCCCTCCGCAGCAGGAGACGTTGCACCTTGCGGAGTCGATTGCCCAGGGGCGCATGCCGGACCTGCCGGCTTTCATTGATGAGGCGGCAGACAGAAGTCGAACCGCTCACGCCGGCAAGACACCATCGGGCGGCAAGAGCCGGATTGCGGTTTTGCCCCTCGCGAATATCAGTCCAGACCCCAGGGACGAGTACTTCGCTGATGGTCTGACCGAGGAGCTGATCTCCGCGGTGTCCAAGATCGGGGACCTCAGGACCATCTCACGAACGTCGGCCATGAGGTTCAAATCGACAGACAAAACCGTCACAGAGATTGCCGCCGAGCTTCACGTTGGCGCAGTGGTCGAAGGCAGCGTCCGAAAAGTGGGAAACCGGGTCCGCATCAGCGTGCAGCTCGTTGACGTTCGCAATGACGAAAACCTCTGGTCGCAAGACTACGACAGGCAGCTGGAAAACATATTCGCGATTCAGAGCGACATCGCCGGCAAGGTTGCCCAAGCTCTGCGGGTCCACATCCTTGAGCAGGAATGGGAAAGGATCGAGAAGAGGGCAACTCGGAACATGGAGTCCTACAACCTCTACATGATGGGGCTCCATGATCGAGCCAAGGGGACTGAGCACAGCTACCGGAGTGCCATTCGGCATTTCGAAGAGGCGCTCGAGGAGGACCCCAATTTTGCTCTTGCCCACGCGGGTTTGGCCGAGTGCTACGACCTCATGGTCGATGAAGGCTACGTGCCCCCGAAAGAAGGTTTTCTCAAGGCCGAGGAGTTCGCCCGAAAAGCCCTGAGCGTTGACGATTCCCTTGCGGAGGCGCACGCAACCCTCGGGTCGGTTCTGGAAACCTACTACCACGACCAGTCCGCCGCCCAGGAAGAGTTTCGACGGGCGCTTGAGCTCAACCCGAATTACGGAAAAGTCTGCAACTCATACGGTGTCTTTCTTGCGCGCATGGGGAGGCTGGATGAGGCAGTTGCAGAGATCATACGGGCGCAGGAGCTCAACCCTCTGGCCCTCGACGTCAACGGTTGCGCAGCAGTCATCTTCAACTGTGCAAATCAATTCGACAAGTCGGTAGAAGCGTGCCAAAGAATGTTCAGGATCGACAAGGACTTTCTTCCTGCCTACCGGAACCTGGCCGAAGCGTATTTCGAGAAGTCCAGGTATGAAGATGCGATCAACGTTCTCCAAAAAGCAATGCTGCTCTCGAGTGGAGCCGCGCTGGTCAAAGCCTATCTCGGATTTGCCTATGCTCGCTCAGCGCGAACAGAAGAAGCAAGAGCGCTCCTGCGGGAATTGAAGGATGAATCAAAGCGAAAATACGTCGCCCCGATCGCTTTCGCCATCGTGCACTGTGGCCTGCTCGAAAAGTCTGAAGCAATCGAATGGCTTTGGAAAGCGTGTGAAGAGCGCGGAAGCGCCGTTCTCTCGGTCAAGGTCCGTCCCATGTGGGCAAGTCTTCGCTCAGAACCGGCCTTCACCCAGCTCCTGGAGAAAATGGGTCTGAACGCAGACAAAACCAGAGCATCGACGAAGACTCAGGGGCCTGCAAAGCCAGATGACACACGTCCAGGCAGACCGCGATGACGTCGTGCGCACCCTCCCGCTCCGGAACCGCGCACCCGTTCGCGGCCTGTGCATGGTAGGGGTTCTCACTCGTGGAGGCGGTATCTTTTCTTCAGCCGGGTGGCGGCGATCTCCATGAGGACAGCGACCGCCAGGATGAGGTACGTGATATAGCCCATCTCGCGAATGTTGAGGTAGTACGAGGCCATGAAAAGGTTGTAGCCGATCCCGCCGGCTCCTGCCGCGGCTCCCATCGCCACCGCGGTCGTGAAGTTGATCTCGAAGCGCACGAAGGTCCAGGAAACGAGGTATCCCATGGTCGAGGGCAGGACAGCCTGGAAGACGATCTGCAGCCAGTTCGCGCCGCTCGCCTTCAAAGCTTCGATGACACCCACGTCGATCTCCTCGAAAGACTCTGAGTAAGCCTTGATGAGGTATCCGATCGAATGGAAGCTCATCCCGATGATTGCGGCCACGCTTCCCAGCCCCGCGCCGATGGCGAAGATCAACACCCACAGGACGGTCGGGACCGCACGGATGAACGCAACCAACCCCTTGATGAGCGTGGACGCCCGCTGGCTGCTGAGATTGCGGGATGCGAGCAGGCCGAGCACCAGCGCAACGATGGCGCCGATCAGCGTGGTGAGAAACCCGAGACCCAGGGTGATGAAGACCCCATACACGGCGCGGCTGAATGTGCTGTTCAGAAACCCGCCCCCGCTTCCGATCAGGCGTTCCATGTGCTCGTCGTATGAGAAATGGCCTGCGTCGGCGTGAGGATGGAAAAACATCGTGCCGAGATCCTTCAGAGTCGCCGCGGATGCCTGAAGAAAGCTGATCTCCCGGTTCTTCTTTCTCGCGGCTTCCGCGGCAGCCGACCTTTCGCTTGCGGTTCCCGCGGTGACCGTGGGAACCGCCGTCCGCCTATGGGTCACGAACACGCGGACGTCCCTGCCATCGAGGAATATCAAGCCGACGATGGTGGATAGCCCGAGCACGAGGAGCGTCAGGTTGGTCGTCCGGGAACCCCGAGTTGCCTTTCTCAGCGGGATATGTTCCGGCCGGCTCACAGGATCTGCCTCCGGATGAAGTTCGAGATCGTTTCAATCAGCAGCACGACCACGATGATGCTCAGGATGACCAGGGCGGCGCCCGCGTAGTTGAAGTTCTTGTAATACAGGTCGAACGCGAACCCGATTCCGCTCCCTGTGAGCATGCCGACCAGCGTGGCGCTGCGGATGTTGGTCTCCACCATGTAGAGCATCCAGCTCAGGACCATCGGTTTGACGGAGGGGATGACCGCCTGAAAGACGAGCTGCAGATAGCTCGCTCCAGTCGCGCGCAGGGCCTCGACGGAGCTGTTCGACGTCTCGTCAATGACTTCGATGAATGAGCGGACAAGAAACCCGAAGGTCTCGATGAAGATGGCGAGGAATCCCGTGAGCAGGCTCTGCCCGAAGGAAAAGATCAGGATCATTGCCCACGCGATCACTGGGATGTTTCTGAAAAACGAGGCGATCAGCCGGACGACCCCCGCAACGACGACATTCGGCCTCGTGGGCACGGCTCCCAAGAGGGCCAAGGAGAAAGCGAGAACCGCGGCGATCACGGTCGACATGATGGAGATCTGAACTGTCTGCAGGAGCTTCCCGAGGATGTTCGGCAGGAGACCGAGGGATTTCTGCGTGGGGACAACGTTCTTCGCAAGCCAGAGAAGGGCCTTGGGAAACGACTCGAGGCTCGCGATGAAATCGAACTGGGTGATCAGGGTGGACAGCGCGGTGAGCGCCAGGATCAGCAGGAACACCAGGGTGAACCGGAGGCGTCGCCTGCGGAAAAACTCGTCCGGTGACTGTATCGGCCGTTGTGGTTCAGACCCGGGTTTGCGAACCCCAGCAGCAGCCTCAGCGCTGACGGTGGAAGCGTCGGATGGAGCTCTGCGCTCCATTTCAAGGAGCTCTTCCACGGTCCTCCCTCAATCGATGAGGAGCTCTCCGGCCTCGGAGCCGAAGACTTCGTGGATCATCTCGCGGGAGAGCGTTTTCGGGCTTCCGTCGTACACAATCCGCCCGCTGTTGATTCCCACGATCCGGTCCGAGTACTTGATTGCCACGTCAACCTGGTGCAGGTTGACGAGGATCGTGATGCCGAAGTCGTCGCAAACCCTGCGGAGGTGATCCATGATTATTTTCGCTGAGCCGGGGTCAAGAGAGGCAATGGGCTCGTCGCACAGGATCAGCAGGGGTTCCTGCACCAGGGCGCGAGCAATCCCAACACGCTGTTTCTGGCCTCCGGAAAGCTCGTCGCAGCGTTTGTACATCTGGTCGACCAGGCCGAGCATAACGAGGGTTCTGACCGCCAGGAGTTTCTCCTGGTGCGTGTAGTGGCCGATCACGCCGTCCAGGGTCCTCTTGTAGCCCAGCCGGCCGTGCAGGACATTCTCCATGACGGTCAATCTCTGCACCAGGTTGTAGTGTTGAAAAATCATGCCGATGCGAGAGCGGACTCTGCGCAGATCCGCCCAGCTCAGCCCGCAGACGTCGACGCCGTTCAAGATGACTTCCCCTCCCGATGCATCAACCATACGGTTGATGCATCGAAGAAAGGTGGATTTACCGGCACCGGACCGCCCGATGACAGATACGAACTCTCCCTTGCGGACGGAAAGGCAAACGTTGTCAAGGGCAGTGACGTCCTTGTAGCGCTTCGTCAGGTTCCTGATCTCCAGGATCGATTCCACGTCAATCCCTCGTTCTTCGGGCGCCGTGGCTCCCCGGGCTCTACTCGATCTTGTCGCGGATGGGCTGGTAGGTGCTGTCGTCGACAGCAAGGAACTTCACCTTGCCGGTCTGCGTAAAGTCCGCCTTGTTCGGCCCCTTGTAGTCCGCAGGGAGGAAAATCGCGGGGTTCATGGCAGTAGAATCCGCGGTCAGCGCGGTGATGATCTTCTTCTGCTCATCGGCGGTGAGGAGGCTCGAGTTTGCGCAGATCGGGCCGTTGAGCACGGGGATTGCCCAGATGACCGTGAATGTCCTCCCAGCAAGAGTGTTGAAGGGCTCGGCAGCGCCGTCTTTGACTTTGTACGCGGCGCCCGGAGTGCTCTCGGTGCCTGACACGAGCTCCACATACGCAGCCACATCGACATCATCGAAGGCGGCCGCGTCGACTTTATCGCTCAGGAGAGCTGCCGCCGAACCCTGGTGGGACCCGCCGAAGACGACCTGGCTGAAGAACTTGTCCGGGCCTCCCTCGATCAGGTCGTTGGCATTCAGTTTGGACCACTGAGCCATCTTGCGGAAGTACGCGACGATGCCCGATGAGGGAAACAGGAACCCTGAGGTCGAGCTGTTGGACACGAATGCGAAGCGCTTGCCCTGGATCTTGTCGATAGCGTAAGCGCCGCCGGACATGTACTGAGGAGCATCGTCAGTCTTCACACTGATCCGGCTGAAATAGTTGGCGTCGCTCATCGTCCCGGAATCCCCGGAATTGGTCACCAGGGGAACGATCCTGGGGTTCTTCTGGTGCGCCTGGACGTACTGCAGGCCCCCGAAATACGCCAGGGCCCCGTTGTTCGTTGCCATCGCTTCGATAGCGATGTTGTAGTCCGTGGTCAGCTTGTCGACGACCGGCCGCCCGGTCGCGTCAGAGATAACCTTGTCGATTGCCGCCCGGAAGGTCTTGGCCTCCGGCACGGAGTCGTTGGGAATCCAGACAAAGGTAAGTGCCTCTTTTGAACCGGATGCAAAGGCCGCCGTGGCTGCAAAAAGTGCGGCAACAGCGACAAGCCATACTGATTTCCTCATACGGAACCTCCCTTGGGAAAAGATTGTGCAGATGGAGCCTTCGCTACGCTCCCCATCCGGCAGTAGCAATTTTCCCATACTCTGTTAACTTTTGATTTGTATAGATCGAGAATCCTGTTAATTCCGCTGCAAAGCGCCTTCTGCTGGCTGCCGCCACTCTTTGAACAAGGTCCACAGCTCGCCCTCCCGCCGATATAGGCCGACGTTGTCGCATGTCCATACGAAACCCGTGGGAATGGCGTCCGGGTTCTCCCCCAGCCATCGACTGGCCCTCGTGAAGCCGTCGACGCTGAGATCATCGAAAGCCAGCGTCAGGTGAGGTTCGAAAAGCAGGCGGTCGGTGGCCCGCCACCTCTGATAGCGCAGAAGTCGCTGATTCAGGCCGGTAAGCTCGGCGTTTTTCCGCACTTTGTAGCCGATCAGATACTTCAGAATCTCTCCCTCAGCGTACCGGGTAAGCAGCAGTCCTTCGGTTTGCACGGAAAACGGGTCCCATGTGCCTACCGCATCGCCGAACTCTTCCAGAAAAACATCCACGAGCTCGATCGGCACGAGCACCCCAGTTCGCAGAGTGACATGCGGCGGATAGGCAAGAGCGGATCGCGACTCCCCGATCTTGCAGACGCGCCGGCGCGCCTGTTCGAACACACGAGCGGTCTCTGTCGGAAGAGCGGTTATGATGACAAACCTGACCGAAGCGCTCACTGCCCGGCAAGCTTCCGCACCTCCGCTGATATGCCCGGGTTGCTTGCAATCACCCTCCAGCGTCCGGCGGCGTACTCCTCTGTATCAACGTCCCCTCCCGCTTCCTTCAGGACGGATGCAGCAGCGGCAAAGTCCCAGAGATTCGTGCTCGTCTGGATGAATGCACCCGATCTGCCTGCCGCGACATGGACGATTTCCAGCGCGGTGCTGCCGAAGCTCCGCACCTTCTGCGCGCGCTCGATCATGAGGGGGATCAGTTCGGTCATGTATGCAAGGCTACCGTCTCGAGCGCTGAAGGAAAGGGAGACCATGGCCTCGGAAAGGTCGGCCAGCGGCTGCAGGCGAAGCGGCGCTCCGATCAGAAAGGCGCCGGCGCCGCTGGTCGCGACAAAAAGCTCCTTCTCGACCGGCTGGTAAACGACGCCGACAAGCGCGTCACCGATCACGCGGCCGTCAGGCAGAAGCGCTGCGCCCGTGGAGGATTCGCCTTCCTCGATTCGGTGGCAGGACACGCACGTGCAGAAAAAGGGAATCCCGTGAAAAAAGTTCACCGTTCCATCCAGGGGATCCGCGATCCAGAGAAACGGTTCATCCCCCGGCGCGTATCCCATCTCCTCTGACAGAACAGCATGCCGGGGGAACCGCCTGCAAATGGCCGCCAGTATTCCTTTTTCGCACATGCGGTCCAACCGCAGCTTCAGGTCATGCGCCGCCGTCTGGTCAACCTTGGGGCTCTGTCCGTAGCAGTCGCGGATCAGCGCGCCGGCGGCAGTGGCCGCGTGGATGGCAACTCTGCGAATCAGCGAGATCTGCTTTTCGCCCGTTGCTGCGGGACGCGCAGAGCACATCAGGGCGCGTGCCTTTCGAGGAACACGTCGACAGAAAGCAGGTCGCGCCAGCGTTCCTCCAGCTCCCTGCGGTTCCAGTTCCACCATTCGCTGTCCACTATGCCCGATCACGCGGGAGCGCGCTCGACGCCACGTGAAGAACTCCTCATCGTCAACGACGTCCAGACCGAACGTGACCCTTCTGCAGGTCATGTGGTGCTGCGTCACGCGGTCCTGGGGATGATTGCCCGGATTGATGCGCACCCTGCTGGCAATCGAACAGAACCTCCCGATCTCTGAGCAGGCGTCTCCAGGACGCACGGCAGGGCTCATGTCCACTTCATGAAGCATGAGACGCCCCTCGGGAATGCGGAGAAACCTCCGCTGCCCACCGGTCTCCAATCGCATTCAGTGCGCTGTCATGTTTTTCGTACACCTGGTGCCCCCCCACCCACACGCCGACCACCGCAGGGATGTCGGCCGCATCGCTGACCAGTATCAGGTCCGCTCTCTTTCCGACCTCCAGGGATCCGATTTCCTTGTGCAGGCCCGCCGCGCGGGCCGGGTTCGCGGTGGCCATCCTCACGGCCTCCGGCAAGGGCAGGAGTCCTTCTTTGACGAGGCGGAAGACTCCGTGCAGGAGGGCGGGCGTGTAGTAGTCGGAGCAGAGGATGTCCGCCCATCCTCCGCGGATTGCTTCCCGCGCGCTGAGGTTGTCTGTCGTAGATTTTCCTCTGAGGACATTCGGTGCGCCCACCGCCACGTGCATGCCGCCGCGCGACGCGGCATCCGCCGCCGCCACGTCCACCGGGAACTCGCTGATTGTGATGCCCAGCTCTTTCATGCGGGCGACCTTCTCGGGGGTGTCGTCATCATGCGATGCAACAGGCAGGCCGGCCATTCGAGCACAGGCAACGAGCTTCCGGAGAACGACGTCCACGTCGGGGTTGCGTGCCTTCTCTTCCCTCTCTCTCAGGACGGCCTGGATCTCACCGAGCGCGGAGTCGTACTTGCGCACGTAATAGCTCACGAGGTGCTCCACGTTGCGGTATTGCCCCTGCCCCGGGGTGTGGTCCATGAATGACACGAGGCTTACCTGCCCCTCTTCGATCAGCCTGCGAAACCTCTCGTAATGATGGATTTCCACCATCTCATAGCGGGCATGCACGAGGTGCCGAATGATGCCGGTGCGTCTCAGCGTGTTCAGCTCTCGCACGGTAGGCTCCAGAACCTGAGGATGGAGCGTGCCCTCCCGGCCGTCCATGAAAGAGAAGGAGTGGAAAATCGTCGTGATGCCGTGGCTGACAAGCTGGCTCTCCAGCGACTGAAGGGCAACGGCGAGAGGAAAAACGGCCCGCGGTCTTGGCTCGATCTCCTGCTCGATCCCGTCGTTGTGAAGATCAACGAAGCCCGGCATCAGGAGTCGGTCCCGCCCCTCAATGACCGTCGAACCCGCTGCCGCGTGGGCTCGCGATTTCCGCGTCACCAGGGAAACGATCCGCCCCTCCCGGATCGTCATGGTGCCCCGATCGACCACGTCCGTGGGCGTGACGATCCGCACGTCCTTGAAAACCGTATCCCTTGGGGGGGCCGTACTCCTCACGGGCCAGTCTCCCCGGCTCGCGCGGGACTCATCGTCAGGACCCGGTCCGAGAGACTGCTGAGGAGGGCAGTATCGTGGAACACCCCGATCATCGCGGTCCCCTTCTCTTTCAGCTCTCGTATGAGCAGGACCGCTTCGTGCGCGGTCGCGGAATCAAGCGATGAGGTCGGCTCGTCGAGCAGGAGAAGCCGGGGCCTCGCGATGATCGCATGGATGATGTTGATCCGCTGCTTCTCTCCGCCGGAGAACGTCGAGGGAGACATCTCCCAGAGCCGGCGCGGAATGGAAAGCCGTTCCAGCAGCTCCCGCGTGCGTTCAAGGCTCGCCTCTCGCGGGAAGCCTCGGAAAACCATGTTGTTTGCGATCGTGTCCAGGGCCGACACCCGGGGAATGACCGGGAAAAACTGCGAGATGTAGCCAATCTCCTGCCGGCGCAGCCCAAGAATCGTGTGCTCATCCGCGGCAGCGAGGTCGTGCGTCACCTCAGCGGAGTCGGTGTACCAGACGGCCCCTGCTGACGGGAGGTAGGTGCGATACAGGCATCTGAGGAAGGAAGACTTGCCGGCGCCGCTGGGACCGCGGATCCCCAAGAACTCTCCCGCGGAGAGCTGGAAGCTCACGTCGCGAAATGCTTCGATCCGCGTGCCGCCGCGGATGTGCATGAGGAATGTCTTGGAGAGTCCTTCGCATCGGATCATCGCCGGGGTCATGACAGCCCCTTCCTCACAGCGTGGAATGCACGAGCAGCTGCGTGTACGGGTGCTGGGGATCCTCGAGGATCTGGTCGGTGAGCCCCTGCTCCACGATCCCGCCGTCCTTCATCACCACCGTCCGATCCGCAAGGAGTCGAATCACTCCCATGTCGTGAGACACGACGATCATGGACATGCCGAGCTCCCGCTGCAGCTCCCTGACGAGATCGAGCACCCGCGCCTGCACGCTTACGTCGAGGCCCGAGGTGACTTCGTCGAGGAGGACGAGCGGCGGATTGTTCGCGAGCGCCTTCGCAATCTGGATCCGCTGCTGCATCCCACCGCTGAGAGTGCGGGGAAGCCGGTCGACGAATGCAGCCGGGATTTCTGTTCTGGCCAGGAGTCCGGTAGCGCGCTCTCGGATGCGGGCAAAATGAAAGACGTCCGCTTCCAGGAGCTTCTCCGCAACGTTGGCGCCGCTCGTGATGTCCAGCCGAAGGCCCTGCATCGGGTTCTGGTATACCATCCCCATCAACCTGCTTCGCAGGCGTCGCTTCTCGCTGCGCGGCAGTCCCGTGACATCGCAGCCTCCGTTCTGCCCATTGACGCGGATCTCCCCGTGCGAAACGTCCTGGTCGAAGTAGATGCATTGGACGAGCGTGCTCTTGCCGGACCCGCTTTCCCCGACGATGCCGAGGATCTCACCCTCCCGGAGATCGAAGCTGACGCCCCGCAGCGCAATGACCGAACGACACCGTGGGCAGATGTTCGTGGAGCGCTGGGGTCCGGTCAGCTCGAGGCAGGCTTCGCACCCGGGGCCGTATCGCTTCTCGAGGTCGAGGACGCTCAGGAGAACTCCGGCGCCCGTTCCGATCCGCTCGGCGAGCGATGCGTCCGCGTGCTCACCCATGGGTCGGCCTTCGGGGCTGGATCGCCCCCTCTCGAACGAGGACGCAGAACCCGGAGTCCGAGCACACGCGGGAAGAAAGGCCCGTCTTTTCGTCGTAGATCTCGTCAAGGAACGTGCCGCTCGACCCGCAGCGCGCGCAGGACATGCCGGCGAAGCTCTCCACGGTGAATGGCAGGTCCTCGAACTCGAGGGGCTGCACGGAAGTGCAGGGCGGCACGGCGTAGACACGCTTCTCGCGGCCTGCACCGAGGAGCGTCAGGTGCTCAGCGCCGTTCAGCAGGGGCAGGTCCCATCGTGGAAGCGGCGAGGGAGACATGATATAGGTGTTGTTGACCCTGCACGGGTAACCGGCGGTCAGCGAGATTGCTCCGTTCTGGATCACGTCCTCGTAGAGAGACACCCACATCCGGGCATAATCTCCCTCCGCGTGCATCCGGCGGGTCGCGATCTCGCTGGGCTCGACCAGCCGCAGCGGCTCGGGCAGGGGGACCTGGAGCACCGCGACCTGGTGCGGCTTCAGGGGAATCTCCGGCAGGCGGTGCCGCGACTGGAGGATCGTGGCCTCCCGGGAATCGAAGGTGGTCCGGACGCCGGTCGTGGCAACCAGGAGTTTCCGCAGATTGACAGCGTTCACGCTCCCGTCGCAGCCCTGGTCGATGATCTTCAGAACGTCATTCGGCCCGATGAGGGACATCGTGATCTGCAGCCCGCCCGTGCCCCAGCCGCGGGCAATGGGAAGCTCGGGTGAAGCGAAGGGCACCTGGTGGCCCGGCAGGGCGACCGCCTTCAGGAGCGCCCGACGCACCTCGCGTTTCGCTCCTTCGTCGAGAAAGGCAAAGTTGTAGCGAAAACCGCCGGATCCCGGCAGCAGCTCCTCGAGGGTCATTCGTTGGCTCCGCGCATGGCGCGCAACCTGTCGAGGTCCGCCTGGAACGTGACATAGTGAGGGAGCTTGAAATGGGAGCAGAACCCCGAGGATTCCACACCGTCGGTATGCATGAGGACGAACTCCTGGTCCTCCGCGGGCGCCCCCAGTGAGGCGGATCGCATCGCCCTGTCCAGCACGGCTGCCGAGATAGCCTTCACCTCGTTGTGACCGAAGCAGGACCCGTACCCCAGGCTGAACGTGGGCTTCACGTCCTCCGCCGCTTTCTCCATCGATGCCACGATCTGGACTTCCGTGAGGACTGCAGACCCGAGGGTAACGGCTGCCCCCTTTCTCCAGGGGTGTGGTATTTGCACCCGGACGCGGCCGACGCGCAGCTCGGCCACCGTTGGATGGACCATGCCGTACCCCCGCATGCTGCTGTAGGCGAGCGCGAGCACGCCGCCTGTCTCCGCCCGCGCGAGCATCTGCAGCCGGCCGCTCCTGTGCATGGGGAAAGTAGGAGACTCCTGGGTGATGTCTGTCGGCTCCTGCGTCGATTCCGGTGGCACAGGGGGAACGAGGCCCTGGTCACGCAGCATGTCGATCACGGCTCGGAAAGCCGCCGGCTGCAGCGCCTGTCCGGCACCCTCGAGCTGTGACTCGAAGCTGTTGACCGCCTCTCTCTGGGCTTCCTCTGTCTCGTCGGCAAGGGAGAAATCGAGTATCCGCTGCTCGTAGTCGGAGGTGGAGCCGAGAACCTGTCCCCCGGGAATGGTCTTGAACGCGCTCGATATCCGCCGCAGGATCCTCATTTCCCCCGTGCGCACCGGCAGCGTGTCGACGAGTCGGCGAAGCGTGGACCGATAGGCACGGAGAAGAAACGAAGCTTCGATGGGATCACCGCACGCCTGCTTGATGGCAAGGGCGGCATGGAATGCAGAGTACAATCCACCCTCACCCATCACGCGGTCCACCAGCGGCCCCATCTGCTCCATGATCTGAGCAACGCCGAGCGGCGCGCTTGTTCCCCGGAGTCTCAGGTAGCGGTTGAGCTTTTCCGAGCTCTCGATGGCGGTGATCCCGCCCTGGACAGCAACGTATCCCATCAGTCCGCCGTGATGATGCTCGTGCGGGGAATCCCGGCAACATTCCCGGCGTGATCGACGAGGAACAGGTCGATGCCCAGGGGGAAGAACCTGTTCGCTCTCGCCCGCTCCTCGAGGTAACGGGGATGGAGGCCGTCAACGCAAAGGCGTGTCCCGTCCTGCACCCCCGGTCCGCTCAGGTGAAGGACCCGCTCTTCTGCGCCCGGGTTCTCGCGGAGGTTGCGCACGCAGAGAAGCGCGGTCGCCGAGGTCTCGGGAAACTCGAGGGTCCCGCGGTTCAGGTGCTGGAAGTCCTCATCGAACCTGTCGCCCTCGAAAATGACATACGCAGCTTCCGCAATCGCGCGAAACGGGGTTGACAGGTTCACATCGAGGTACCCTACCCAGCCTGACGTGTTCTCCGACGAGCCGACCGAAAACGATACGCGATGATCGCACAACGTTTTCAGGATGGACAGCATTGATGCGCAG
>DATKLB010000031.1:0-17229 GCA_035542615.1 Spirochaetia bacterium
GCCATTTCGGGCTACACGGCCGGCTATCTCGTGATGAGCCTCCACGTGCCGTTCGGCTGGGCTCTTGTCGTCGGCTTCGCCCTCGGCGGCCTCATCGGCTGGGCGGTCAGCATTTTCATTGGTGACGCGCCGACCTTTGCCGTCGTCATCGTCGGCTTCACGTTCATCTTCATCACTCGGGCAGTCATCCAGAACCTGCCAGCCGTGGGGGGGCCCATGGGGATGTTCGGCCTTCCGAACATCGGGGGCAGCGCAGCGTCGCACCGCTGGATCATCCTTGGCATTCTCTACGCGCTCGTCATACTGGTGGGGTGGCTCATTCACCGCTTCGACAACTCCCGCCTCGGCAGGGCAGCTTCCGCGGTGTTCGTGGACGCTGACCTGGCAGCTTCCCTGGGGATCAACAGAAAGAGGCTCGGGATGCTTCTGCAGACGGCCAGTTGCACGATTGCGGGCGGCACCGGTGTTCTCTACGGCTTCATCTACAAGAGCTTTCACCTCGATTTTTTCACCTTCGCGCTCGTGGGTTTCTTCATGATCGTGATCTTTGTCGGGGGATACGCAACGCAGTGGGGCGCGGCGGTCGCCGCGCCGATCCTGTACGGCGTTCCTCTTTTCTTTCCTCCGGAGATCCAGTCATGGAGGATCGTCATCTACGGCGCGCTCCTGATCCTCGTCCTAGTGCTGAAGCCGGAAGGCTTCATTACTCCCCGATTTGTCCGTTCAATCGAAACCTTTCTTTCGGGAGATCGAAAGAAACGGAATATCACGCTCAAGGAGGTCGTATGAAAAAGCTGATCGGTGTGCTCGCTCTCGTGCTGTTTGCGACCACTCTTGGATTCGGACAGGCGAAGGTGGTCGCGGAAGAGTGGCAGATCCCGTTCCTCAACTGCCTCACCGGACCCATAGCGGCCATCGGCGAGTTCCTCGAGTGGGGCGCCGAGTATGCCGCGCAGGAAATCAACGCCTCGGGCGGCATCGCCGGCGTTCCCGTCAAGGTCATCCCGGTGGACACGGCGCTCGACCCGCAGAAGGGTTCCGTCGAGATGGCGCGGATTGTCAAAGACGGCCTTGTCGCGATGGGTCCGGTTCCCGAGCCCGTGATCATGGCCGCCATGCCTATTGCCGTTGAGGCCGGGATGATGTCGATGACGGCGACGACGTCCCTGGAGTACGCGCAAAAGTTTTTTCCCTGGACGGTGTCCTTCCTCCCTCCTACGGAGGAGAGGCTTGCAACGATCGTTGCGGCGTGGGGGAAAGAGTTCCCTGACATGAAGAAGGTCGTGCAATTCATCGAGCCCTACGGACCCTGGCCCGGCATGGCGGACGGCCACGTCAAAGGCCTGCAGGGCATCGGCATCTCGGTATTGCCGCCTGTCGAGGTTCCTACTGACGCTGTGACCTTCGGGCCGCTTGTCGTCAAGGCGCTGGAGGAGAAGCCGGACGGAATCATCCTGGTCTGCAACGCGGAAAAGGCTGCCAAGATCATCAAGGAGCTGAAGAGCCGCGGATGGAAAAAGATGAACCACATCCTTGTCTTCAGCAGTGCTGATGACCCGCAGCTCTACGCGACCGGCGGGACTGACCTGAACGGAGTCCAAGTCTACAACTACATCAACCTGGACATCTCAAACCCCCGCTGGAACGCATTCAAAGCCGCGTTTGCGAAGGACCACAAGGGCATGGCACCTTTCAGCCTTTCACCGAACTACTACGACGCTTTGTACATGATCAAGGAAGCCATCGAGAAGACCGGTGTCACGGGAGACCCTTCGAAGCTGGCGGAGGAACGGAAGAAGATCGCGGACTACTGCGCGAACGTGAAGAACTTCCACGGCCTCCTTTTCAACTGGGACATGAAGGACGGCATCCCGACGAACAAGCCGAACTTCATATTCCAGATCCAGGACGGGAAGAAGAAGCTCGTCGAGGAAGTCAGGTAGCCTCTCGGAACGATGGCAAGGAGGGGGCGCTGAAGCGCACGACCGTTTGGCGCCTTCCTTCAATTTCGCGGCCTGGAGGCCCCTTCTGTCGGCTTTTTTCTGCGCGCCTGCAGCTCCCGATAGCAGGGGTATCCGTAGGCAGATTCTGCGTATATGACCGCATTGAGGATCGCCTGCGTCATCGCTTCGGCTGCCAACGCGCCGACCACGGAAACGCCGGCCGCCACTGCGCCGGTGCAGACGGAGAATACTATGTCGCCCTCTCCGCTTGTATGAACGGGAACGATCGCCCGCGCTAACCCGTCGTGGGCCATCATGGCAACGCGGCTTGCCAGGCCCTTCTCGAGGTTCGCGTTCGTGGCAATCACGCCGATCGTGCTGTGGGTCGAATAGGCATTGATGCCCATGGGCTGAGCGGTCAGGAGCTTCTCTGATCCGGCGAACCCATCTCCCGCCTCGTTGAGGGTACCGGCGAGTATTTCTCCCGTTGAAGGATCCACTACATCGCCCAGGCAATTCACCACGACGATCGCCCCGACAACAAGATCTCCCGTTTTCCGGCTCGCGGTGCCGAGCCCGACCTTCATTCTTCGTGCAGGCCCGGCAGCCCAACCAGCGGTGGCTCCGGTTCCCGCGCCGACGTTCCCCTGCGCGACCTCGCGGGAGGCGTTCCGACAGGCCGTCATTCCCATTGCCTCATCCGGACGGACGTCGGAAGCCGCCACGTTGAGATCGAAGATCACGGCGCCCGAGACGATTGGCACCCGGGCAACTTCCGCGTCGAAGCCGATCCCTCTCTCTTCGAGGTATTTCTGGACTCCTGTCGCTCCGGCCAGGCCAAACGCGCTTCCCCCGCAGAGATAGAAAGCGTTCGGTGCGGCGATGGCGCTGGATGGCGCAAGGCAATCGGTCTCCCGTGTCCCGGGGGAGCCCCCGCGCACGTCGACGCCTGCCGCGGTCCCGAGTTCGCAGAGGATGACCGTGCATCCGGTGCCGGCGGCGCGGTCCTGGGCATGGCCAACGAGGATGCCCGGAATGTCAGTTATCGAATCGTTCATTATGCTCCCTGGTCTCCGGCGGCCACCGTAGATCAGAGCCGGCAGGTTGTCAATAAAAAGCTTGCTTGTGCGCGGTCGGGTTTTCCGCTACGCTCCGGCACACACCACGGGAGGAAGAGACACCATGAGCGACGCCACAAAGATTATGATCCCCGACCTCCAAGGCATGAAGAAAGAAGGCCGCAAGATCACGATGATCACCGCCTACTCGTATCCGCAGGGACTGATCGTCGACGAGGCGGGAATCGATGTGATCCTGGTCGGCGACAGCCTGGGAATGGTGGAGCTGGGATACCGGGACACGGTGCCGGTGACCATGGAAGAAATGCTGGCCCACACCCGGGCGGTGGTGCGGGGAGTGAAGCGCGCGCACGTTGTCGGGGACATGCCGTTCATGTCGTACAACATTTCCCGTGAGCAGGCGGTCACGAACGCGGGAATCCTGTACAAGGACGGCGGCGCCGACTCCGTGAAGCTGGAGGGCGGCCAGGACATGGCAGGCATGGTGAGCGCAATCGTGAAAGCGGGGATTCCCGTGTTCGGCCATATCGGGCTCACTCCTCAGACCGCCAATCTCCTCGGCGGGTTCAAGGTTCAGGGCAAGTCCCTGGACCATGCACGGCGAGTCGTGGACGATGCCGTCGCGCTGGAGGAGGCGGGCGCTTTCGCCGTCGTCCTGGAAGCCGTCCCCAGGCAGCTTGCCGCAATCATCACGGAGAAGCTCGCGATCCCGACCATCGGGATCGGCGGAGGCGTCTCGTGCGACGGCCAGGTTCTCGTTCTGCACGACATGGTCGGACTTTTCCGGCGCTTTACGCCGAAGTTCGTCAAGGTGTACGCGGACGTCTACTCGGTGCAACTGGATGCCGTGAAGAAATATGTCGCCGAAGTCCAGGCGAAACAGTTCCCGGCGGAAGAGCACACTTTCACGATGAAGGACGATGCGGTCGCCGCGCTGCGAAAAGCGCTGGGGATGTAGGGAGACGGAAGAGTCAGGGGCCTCAGAATTGCTGGGCCTCAGCCGGCAGCGTGCACGATGTCCCGATACCGGGACGGGTCGGCCCGGAAGCCAATCACCCTGTTTCCCCCTTCGCGTGATGCCTTGGCAAGTGAGACGTCTGCTTCCTCGAGCAGGGTAGAAGCCTGCACGACTCTGCCTGCCCGTGAGGACACGCCGATCGAGAGGGAGCGATTCTTCCCCTCGATCTGCCGGTCATGGAGGGCTCTTCGAAATGCCTCGAAGCCTCTCACCGCGCCTTCGATATCCGTGTCGGGTATCAGCACTGCAAAGGAATCGATTCCGGTATCGAAAATGAAGTCACGACCGGGGAAATAGCTCAGAAGCATCCGGGCGATTTCGGGGTACACGACCGGCATTCGGGAATCAGCATACGGCTCGTCAATGCGGATCCGGGCCAGTGCGATGTCCTTGTTCGAGGCGATTGCCTTTTCGAGCTCCGAGCGAAGCTTGGGCTCGAGGTGCTCGCCCCACACCAGGCCGGTGCGCGGCGATGTGAGGCCGCGCGGCTCTTCCGGAGGCTCGCGCCAGGAGGTACGGTCGCGTCGTGGACCTTCCGGCACATGGTCCGGGGGCACGTCCTGCACACTGAGGGCAATCAGGATCACGACGCCGCTCACCAGGAGGAATGCCAGGAAGAGATAGAGGTCATCGCGAACGATGGGATAGAGGTCCTCTCGCCCCACGACGATGAACGCCGCATCGAGCGCGGGACCATCAGATTCGCTGCCAAGGGGTTGGCTCAAAACGATCTCGGAGCCCGTGCTGACTTCGTACACGGGTGTTCCGCGCCACTGCGCGCTGAAGGTCTCCGGTTCCTTCACGTAGGAACGGTTTCTCGCCAGCAGGTACAGGATGCCGTCGGCGGGAGAGTGGATGCTCATGAGAAGCAGCCGGGGCTCGGCGTCGAACGCCGCGCGAAGGTCTTTGCGGGCCGAAGGCGCGTCGAGACCGACATAGGTGCCCTGGATCACGGAGACTTTTGCAGCAAGGGCGGAAAGCCTGTCCTGGACAAGAAGAGAGTTGTGACCGCGCATCTCCTCCAGCCGGTATGCCGTCAGCCCGACCATGAAAAGGAAGAAGGCCACACTGACGCCCAGAAAGCCCCAGGAAATCCGTCTGTTCATGCTCCCCTCCCGATGCAGGGTGGAGTATAATCAGCTTTCGCCTGCCGCCACAGCGTGCGGCGTGTGGAGGAGCCGATGAGCGTGCGAAAAAGATTCCTTCCCGCCGGATGGTATCCCACCGGACGGGAGAGCACCACCGAGGCCATCCAGCGAATGTCGCAGTCAATCGAGGCACGATCACCGGCAGCTTCCGCGAAGTCGGCATCCGCCCTCGCCGGCGTGGTCCCGCACGCGGGCTGGGATTTTTCCGGCAGCATCGCCCTCGAGGTAATGTCATGCTTTTCCCGCACTATCGACACCATCGTTATTATCGGCGGTCATCTGGGCCCTGCTGATGGAATATTGTGCGCCATGGAGGATCTGTATGAGACACCCCTGGGGGCCGTGTCCGCCGACGGCGAGTTGCGCACCCTCCTGGCTGAGTCTCTGGATCTGAGGCCGGACAGGTCGGCGGACAACTCCACGGAAGTCCAGCTCCCCCTCGCTCGATACCTCTTTCCGGCTGCGCGCGCTCTCTGTCTCAGGGCGCCTCCCAACGAACAAGCGGCCCGGCTCGGGATTGCCGTAGCAGCGGCTGGACGTACACGCCGGCGCCGGATTGCCGCTGTCGGCTCCACGGACCTTACGCATTACGGCCCGAACTATGGATTTTCCCCGGCCGGGGCTGGAGAGAGCGCCCGGCAGTGGGTAATAAGCACGAATGACCGACGGTTCATTGAGGCCATGCTAGCGATGGATGGCAAGGCGATGCTTGCGCTCGCGGGCAAGGAAAGGTCTGCCTGCTCGGCCGGAGGCGCGCTCGCCGCGGTCAGCTTCGCCCGTGAGATGGGTGTCCGGCAAGGAAGGCTGCTGAGATACATGACCAGTTATGATGTTTACCCGGCGGAATCATTCGTGGGCTACGCTGGGGTGCTCTACGGCTCCTGAGGCCAGTCTGTCAGCATCCTGTCCACACGTTCCAGCGCCCATAGCCGGGCGGCATCAAGGCTCTCCGCCCGATCCGCCTTGCCTCCCGCTTCGCGGAGAATCCGTGCTGTAATGGGCAGCAGCGTTGCCCACAGGCCTCTTTGCTCACCGGGAAGCCCCGAGAAGTAACCACCCAGGGGAGACGAGGGCAGGGGGAGGGCTCGGATCGACTCCGCATATCCAGCAAGGAACTCCTGCCAGGAAATCTGCGCCGGGGACTCTTCTATGGGATCTGCCTCGCTGCCGGAAATATCTTCGATGAGATTCTTCAGGCGCTCCTGGTAGTCCAGGAGAGTCAAGGTGCTGAATCTGACGCCGCTGTCGGCCGGTACCCGGGTCAATCCCGCTGAGCCGAGCACAAGGGTCACAAGACTGCTCTCAAGCGGAAGGCAGCGCTGCTGATGTTCCTGAAAAAAATCATACAGGTACGTGCCTCGAGCGTAGGGTTTTGCCCCTGGATACGAGAAGTCCGCGCCATGTACCCGGACGCTGGAAACCCCCAGCGCCCGTGCCAGGGAAACCGCGGCATGAGTTACATTTCCACCCGTCGTATCGACGACGGGGAAGCGTCGC
The DNA here is from genome assembly GCA_035542615.1 of Spirochaetia bacterium. Taxonomy (GTDB): domain Bacteria; phylum Spirochaetota; class Spirochaetia; order SZUA-6; family Fen-1364; genus Fen-1364. The sequence continues at coordinate 6,686 of DATKLB010000031.1, forward strand.
CACCGGGCGGCTGCGTACCGGGAAAGCGGGTGCGCGCTCGTGAAGAAGCGCGCTCTCGTTTCTGCTCTCCGAACCAGGAACGGGGGCGAGGCGAGGTCGAAGAACTGGATGACCTTGGGGGAACCGCTCATGAGGAAGTGGTGATAGGTGTAGAGCTGGCAATCGATCGACACGACGACGTCAGGCGTCACCCCGAAGCGCTGGAGGGCTGGCAGAGATGTGTCTGTGGCCACGATGATGCCCCCGTCGTCCCGTTCGGCCAGCTCCTCGAGGTCATCTTCCAGGGAAGGTCCGGCCGCCGTGACGTGCGCCAGTTGTCCGTGGACGCGGGCCAGGGAAGCTGTCTGGGCCGCCGGAAGATTCAGGATCGTGTTCGCAAACCACCGCTTGCCGAACCGGGCCTGGACCGCGTAGTCAGCGCGCGCTTCGTCCGCGGCGCGGGAAAGCTCATGCGCGGCCCTCCCGAAGAAGTCTTCCTCAGCCTCGAACCAGGGCCTGAGGGGAAGGGAAGAAAAATCACCGCAGACCGCCGGCAGGTATCGGGAGCGCACGATGCTGCGGATCTCGCCAGTTCCGACCGTCAGCTGGGTTCGCTGGTCCTTGAGAACGGTGGAAAGATCGAGATTCCCGAGCAGCGCCCGGAGAATCGATGCATCCTTTTCAATGATCAGCAGACCGGCAGCCTGCCTTTGCCGGAGAAACGCTTCGGCAGAGAATCCTCCCCCCATCCCGAAACAGGCAAGGTAGCCCGGTGCACCGATTGACTGAAGCAGTCGCTGCGCTTCCTTGCGGGGATCAATGAGGGAGTGCAGCCGGATCTCTCCCGATCGGGTCCTCACCGAGGGGACCATGCTCCCGTCCCTGGCCCTGCGAAACAGGAATGCCGCACTTGGGACGCTTTTCGCAATCAGGGCCGCCAGAGATGGGTTTGAGGACGCGAGGGCGGCGAGATTCCCTGCCAGGACGGCCGACTGCTCATCCGGCATTCAGAGCCTTCTCCTCAAGGGCCTGGAGGAACCGCGTGCTTTCCTCCAGAACGGCAACCGCGGCTTCCCGCGCGCCCTTTTCATCCCCGAGCCTCGCCTTTCGTCGCGTCTCCAGCACGCCCTGCGCTGAAATCTGGCCGACGAGGCCAAGCAGCGGAGGCTCAGCGAGGACCCTGTAGCCGTGAGCTCCGCGCGCTTTCTCGATTCCGACCGTCAGCATCGTCTTCCACCGGAAGAGGATGTCGCGGACAACCTCGACTCTCCTGGCGCGAACGGGAAAGCGCGGGTTTGGAGAAAGTCGCGGCCCAGGTGAAGAGCTCGGGAGAGTTCGAGCCAGCTTCCCCAGCGCCTCTGCATCCAGGGACGTCATTCCGGGAAGATCGACGACTGACGGGAACAGGCGAAACACTCGGGCCGGCTCGCCCGAGCGGCTGGCGCCCAGCCAGCTCGCGTACGTCTGCAACGAAAGAGGCGCACGCGCGTTCCTGCCCCCGGGGATGCGGGCGGCATTCCGGTCCGCCGACCACTGATACAACAGGCTGTCGAAGGGCGAAGTCCTGGAGATCTGGACCTGGAAGAACGTTTCGAACTCGTTCGGCCGGGCGTGGGAGATGACATCATTGGTGCACAGGTCGAGCCCGGCGAAAATAATCGGCCCCCGTGTGGCTGCTCGGGCGAGGTCCATGGCTGTGGCTGCCACTGTTCCATGCGGGGCAATCCACGGCGCCGGGTGCTCGAGGGCCTTGAGGAGCTCGCCCTCGAGGAGCCCCGGTTGCGCGATCAGAAAGGGCAACGGCGCTCCGGCATTCGTTCCGCCCGCAGGCAACCTCCACAGACCCCGCGCGGCCGAAAGCGGCATCACCACAGGGCAGGTGGGCACGGCATGGTGCAGGTGGTTCACCGCATAGAAGCCTGGATCCGTCATGACGATGAGATCCGGCTCGAGCCGCGCCTGCTGGAGAAAGAGCAGGCTTGACGGGAGGGCCCAGAGATCGATGGCATCTCGCATTTCACGGAGGACGGGCGCCGATTCTTCCAGGCTGGGACCAGAGGCAGCGATGACGACGGCCCGTTCGACGGAGCAGGGCGCTCCCTGAAGGCAACCATCCAGAAAGAGAAAGTTCGAGACGCAATTGCGCAGCCACAGCTTTCCGACTGCCATCGTCGTGACGATGCTGCCGGAAAGCTCACGCAGAACCCGTTGGACAGCCTCGTTCGCCGCGCGGGATTGTTGCGGGAAGAGCTTTGCCGAGGGCGGCCACTCGAGTACCCGCAGGCCCTCGACATCGAGCTCCCCGATGCGATCCAGCAGGAACTCATCGAGACCTGCATTGAGACCGGGATGCCACACGTCCAATGTCCGGAAGTCGGGCGCCCAGGATTCCGCGGAAAAGATCGCCGCCTGATCGAACAGCTCCCGCGAATAGCAGACGCGGAGCACCCGGGCACCGGGATGGAGGGTCGCTATGCACCCGGACAGATAGCCCAGCCCCTCTCCGAGGATGACAACGGTGGAAGGCCGTCCTGTGCCGAGCGCTGTGTCCACGAAGCGTCGAGCCTCCCGGACAGGATCGTAGGGCGAGTGGATGGCAACCCCGGCGATCCGAATCGATGGAACACCGGACCGGGAGGTGAAGACCTCTACCATCGAGAATTACGAGGAGAAAAAAGTGATGAGCTCCTGCACATTGGTTCCATCGTCGGGCCACATCCGGGTTTTCGACGCCTGGATGTCCGAGGGATTGCCGGAAAAATGCTGACCGAGGAAGTCGCGCATCTGGTGGAGGAAAAGATCGATGTCATTGCGCTGAATCCCCTGGAGACAGATCAGCAGCACGCCGGCGGGGAGCATGGCGGCAACGCCGAGGTCCGCCAGGAAGGCATCCAGGAAAGCGCGGATATCTTCCCGCAGGCGAAACTGATCGATGTCCTCGTGGAATGCGGCAATCCCCCGAACATAGGCATCCAGTCGAATACCGAGAAGCAGGAACGTCTTCCCCCGGGCCGCCGGGGAAGCGAGAAGTCGGATCACCTGCTCGACCGGCGCAACGGGAGCGCGCGCGAGCTTCTCCTGGTTCCATCTGGCCAGGAAGCCGCGAGCGTTCTGGAGCTGAGGCGCGGCCCCGCTGGACGCGCGGCTGAGGCAGGCCAGAAGCTCGGCGTTGTCGTCGAACTCGTGGCGTATCTCCGCGATCAGGAGTATGGCAACAAGGGTCTCCTCCGCGATGAATGGGGCGAGAATTATCGTTTCCAGCGTTGAGAACTCCCGCGATGAGAAGAACCGCTGGAAGTCGGCCTTCCGCGCGGCCTGCCTCACCTCGATCGACTCGCCGTTGGCGAGGGCGTTGACCGCCTCGTTGGCTCCGAGGGGAATTCTCATCCGGTGCAGGGTCGTCTGATCGAACCCGTGGCTCGCCCACGGGGCATATTCCAGCCGCGCGGGATCGTAGAGAAGAAGGGCTCCTTTCACTATGGAAAGCCGCTTTCTCAGGAGGGTGAAAAGGAGCGAAGGCAGCTCGACGCCGTCGGGAAAAGCCTGCGCCTCCTCGAGGATCTGCCGCGCCACGTCGGCCGCCCGCTTGCGCGGTCTTCTGACGTCCCTGTCCAGAACAACGGCCTGCGATGCCACGCTTCCACGGAGCCGGGCCGGCCGGGAGTTGATCGGGTGAGATTCAAGGAGCTGGAGGCTCTTCGACAAGAGACCTGCGTGCGCTTTCCTTTGCGCTGGTTCCGCAGGAGCGGGGGCGTTCGTCTCATGTCCTGGGACGGCACGGGCCGCCTTCCGCAGAAGGCCCATTTACTCGCTGAGACCGAGGTCTTCGAAGAGCTTCTTGTACGTCACGAAATGAGGGGACTCTGCGAACTCCTTGATCTTGTCGTCCGGAAGATTTTCGAGGAGACGATCCATATACTGGAGAACAGTCCTGATCTCGTCCTTGAGATCGTCCGGGATCGCAGAAGGTCCTTCTTTTCGTTCCGGCGCGGCGCCGCCCCGGGCCTTTCCCTGGGGTTTGTCCGCCTCGCTCTCAAAAGCGATTTCGATCTCCTGCGGCTCCGCGGAGGAAGGCTCGGCCTCGTCGGCTATTGTTTCCAGCTCGCCGATCTCGAGGTCCTGAAGGGGAGCGCCTGCATCATCGCTTTCCAGCTCCTCCGCCTCGGCCGCAAGGGCTTCCAGGTCCACGTCGCCAGCCATCTCATCCGTGTGCTCGGTCGGGGTTTTTTTTGCCGAGGACTCAGGAGCGCTTTCGACTTCCGTCGATTCTTCCTCGAGGTCGAGAGTTTCCAGGTCGCCGACCTCCTCGACAGCCTCGGCGGCTGCAACCGGGGTTTCGATTTCCGGTATGCCTTCGAGGTCCAGCTCCGGAAGCGCTTCCGATGAGGTGGAAGCCGCGGAAGGCGTCTGCCCAGAGGAGAGCTCGTCGAGCTCGAGCTCCGCGGGGAGCTCCTCGGTTGCGGTATCGGCGGATTCCTCAAGCGTTGCTTCCGGCATTTCGACGATCGCCTCCGCCTCCTCGACCGGTACTGCCTCAGCGGCTTCCTCGGTGATCTCAGCGGTGTTGAGGATATTGTCCAGCTCGTCTCCCGTGAGAGCGATCGTCTCATCCTCATCTTCGTCGAAGAACCCACTCTGGGCTTCGGCTCCTGACGACGGTTCGGCAATGGCGCCCGCCTGGCCCCCGGCCTTCTTGATGCCAGACAATTCGTTGCGCAATTGAGTCAGATCTGCTCGAATGGAGCGCAGCTCGTCCTCGATGCGGGCAAGAATCTCCGACGACGCCGCAGAAGACTTCCCCGGGGATGCTGCAACAGACGCGAGCTCAGTTTCAAGAGCATCGAGATCCTCGAAGCGCTCCTGCCCCGCTCCTGTCTCAGAGAGGGTGACCTCCACTTCATTGCTCTCCAGGGAACCGACACCGCGGCGACCGCCTCGGGATGAGATCTGAGCCGGCTCGTCCTCGATCTGCAGCTCGGGAAGCTCTTCCTCGGAGACGGGCGCGAGCGCTTCGGATCCGGCTGCGCCCTCGTCCGCCACCTCCGAGATGTCAGGCAGCTCCTCATCCGCGGTCAGGAAGGGCTCTTCATCGGGAATTGACGGCTCGCTCCCGCGCTCGGACGGGCCGAGCTCGGTGTCCAGCTCGTCGAGGAGCTTTTCTTCCTCCATTGTGAGGGTGCCTTCGAGTGAGGCTTCGCGGGATGGTGCGGATGTCGCGCCGGACCCCTCCAGGTCCGTGAGCTCCGCGGAGCTCTCGGACTCCTGCAACTCCATGACGGTGCGGGGCTCCACCTTCACCCATACACCGTATCGCTCGAGCTTTTGCTCTTTTGCCGGGCTGGCCTTTGTTTCCCTTGCCATTCCAATCTCCTGAGGATGCGGTTAGGCTCTCCTCATTATCGGCAATACCTAGCGTTCACTTTCACGTAATTCCTCTCAGGCAAGAGTAATCCGTACGTTTTGCGGTTGTCAACGGCGTTTCGCGGATCGCTCACGAGAGTCAAGGTTCCCTGCCGCTCGGCCGTTATGAGGAGTGAGAGTATGCGTCGTCTCCTGCTCATCTTTGTTCCGGGATTTGTCATCGCATCGCTCCTGATCTATGCGTTCGGGGACTCGGGGTTGCTCGCGTACAGGCGTCTCGACGCCTACCAGAAGACCCTCATGGCAAACGTCGAGAAGTTGCGGTCTCGAAACTCGGACCTGAATGATGACCTCGCGAATCTCCGCGACAATCCTGAGGCGAGCCTTGTCATGGCACGGCAGATCGGTCTCGTTCGCGCCGGGGATGAGGTAGTAAAGATCGAAGGGATGGCAGGGCGGCCGCGCACATATGAGGTCGGCAATCTCATCAAGCTCCCCAGGACGAAAGCTTCGCGAAACGCGATATTCAAGGCAACGGGGATCGGCATTTCCAGCGTGCTCGCCGTTTTCGCGCTGATTGCGCGCCGTTCTTCGCGGAGAAATCGTTTTGGTCGATCGCGCGGCGGATCCTGAGTCATTCCATCGTCTCGTCGCAATCCTGTCCAGAGGCGGAGTCGCGATCGTCCCCTGCGACACGATGTACGGGATCGTCGGCCTCGCGCCCGAAACCGATGGGAAGATCCGCCGCATCAAGGGCAGGGGAGAGGACAAGCCATTCCTGCAGCTCATCGGCGATTCGTCCTGGGTTGCAAGGATGTCTGACATGGCCGTGCCGGCCGCGCTCTCCCGGCACTGGCCGGGGCCGCTTACCCTTGTGTTCCCCGCCCGCGGCGGAGGGAGCGTAGCCCTTCGTTATCCGGATTCCCCGTTTCTTCAGCGGCTGCTCGACGCACTCGGGCGGCCCCTCTACTCCACGAGTGTGAACCGCTCAGGCGCCCCTCCGCTGGCTGACATCGCGACGATGGTGAAAGAGTTCGAAAAGGATGTGGATCTCATCTACGACGCGGGCAGGTCTTCCTCCGGCCCTCCCTCGACCTTGATCGACATCACCCGTCGACCCTTTCAGGTACTGCGGCCAGGTGCGATCCATGTCTCCCCCGAGGAGCTCGTTTAGAAGACCTTCTCGATCACCTCTTCCATCGTCGAAACGGGGTGGAACGTTATTCCCTCCCGAACGTTCTCCGGGATTTCATCCAGGTCCCGCTGATTCTGAGATGGAAAAAGCACCTGCTTGATTTTGTTGCGTCGCGCCGCGATGACTTTTTCTTTCAAGCCCCCGATCGGGAGGACCCGGCCGACCAGCGATAGCTCTCCCGTCATGGCGAGGGACTTCTTGATCTTCTTCCCCGTGGCAAGCGACAGAAGCGCCGAAGCCAGGGTTATTCCGGCCGAGGGTCCGTCTTTCGGGGTGGCTCCGGAAGGGACGTGAAGGTGGATCAGGTTCTTCTCCCAGAAGTCCGGACTCACGCCGTGGTCGACGGAAATATGACGAATGTAGGAGTACGCTATGCTGGCCGACTCTTGCATCACTTCGCCGAGCTTTCCGGTCAACTTGAAGCCTTCCTTGCCCTCGTTGGCGACGGCTTCTACCGTGAGAACCGCGCCGCCCAAAGGCGTCCAGGCCAGCCCGATCGCCATGCCCGGCTTGGTAATCTCCGCCATCTCCTCGTCCTGGAAGACCGGCTGGCCCAGGTACTCGATGAGACCGTCCTTCTTGATGGCAACCGGAGGCGTGATCTCCCCCGACAAGATTTTGCGGGCGATCTTGCGGTGGACCCTGTCCAGCGCTTTCTCGAAGTTGCGCAGCCCCGCCTCGCGAGCATAACCGTCCGCGATCGCCGTCAGGGCGCCGTTGTCGTACTTGACCGCGTTTCTCGCCAGCCCGGCGGCATCCAGGGACTTGGGAATGAGGTATGCCCGGGCAATTGCCACCTTCTCGCTGTCGATGTACCCGGACAGCCGGATGACCTCCATGCGGTCGAGGAGCGGCGCGGGGATGGTGTCAAGCGTGTTGGCCGTCGTGATGAACAGGATGTGCGAAATGTCAAAAGGCAGGTCAAGGTAGTTGTCGCGAAAAGCGACATTCTGCTCGGGGTCGAGGACTTCGAGCAGGGCGGAGGAGGGATCTCCCTGAAACGAGGCTCCCAGCTTGTCGATCTCATCGATCATGTAGACCGGGTTTCTCGTTTTCACGATCTTCAGACCCTGGATGATCTTGCCGGGCATCGCTCCGATGTACGTTCGTCGATGTCCCTTGATCTCCGCCTCGTCCCGCATGCCGCCGACGGAGAAGCGAAAAAACTTCCGTCCCAGGGCCCGGGCAATCGACTTGCCGACTGACGTTTTTCCAACTCCCGGAGGCCCCACGAGGCAGACGATGGAGCCCTTGGTGTCGTTCTTGAGCTTGCGCACGGAAAGGTACTCGATGATCCGCTCTTTCACGTCCTCAAGGCCGTAGTGGTCCTCGTCGAGGATGGCGCGCGCTTTGCCGATATCCAGGGTTTCCTTCGAGTCATCGTTCCAGGGAAGGCTGATGATTGTCTCGAGGTAATTGCGCGTCACGGTGAACTCGGGCGAATTGGCCTCCATCAGGGAGAACTTCTCGAGCTCCTGCTCCACCTGGTCCTTGACCTCGCCCTGCAGGCCCAGCTTCTCAACGGCGTCCTTGAAGCGCTGGTATTCGCTTGTCTTCGCGTCCACGGCCATTCCCAGCTCGGCCTTGATGGCTTTCAGCTCCTCCTTCAGGAAGTATTCCCTCTGGCCCTTGGTGATCTTCTCGTTGAGCTGCTCCTGGATTTTCTTCTGGATCTTCAGCAGCTCCTGCTCCTTCTTGATGAAAATGAGCACGTACTCCATGCGCGCCTGCACGTTGGTCATTTCGAGGATCTTCTGCTGCTCGGCGCGATCAATGTTGAGGATGGAGGTGATGAAGTCGGCAATCTTCCCGGGCTGATCGATGTTCACCATGGAAAGGCGCATCTCTTCGGAGAAGAGGGGATTGTTCTCTGACACCTGCTTCATCTCGCTGATGAGTGCGCGGGTGAGCGCTTTCACCTCCACCGAGTCGACGTTCTCGTCCTCCAGGTACTGCACGACGACGCTGATTGGAGGCGACGCCTGGAGCACCCGTCTCACCTGGAACCGCTTCAGCGTGGAGATGAAGATATTGACCCCGCCGTCCGGGAGGTTGATGCGACGAGCGATCTTGGCCACGGTCCCGACCGTGAACAGGTCGTCCGCGCTCGGGTGTTCGATGTCTTCGGATTTCGTGAGCAACAGCCCGATGAAGCTGTCCGCGGCCATTGCCTTGTCCACGGTGTCCGTGTCCGCGGCGGAAGGAAGCATGAGCGGCGTCAGGAGGCCCGGGAAGATCGGTTTTCCTCGAATGGGAATGACGAAAAGCCTCGCGGGCAGAATATGGTCGGCAGGGACGATATCACTCATTTGTCATGTCTCCATTGTCGCTTGATCTTAGCGTACACGTTTCAGCGAGGTCAAGGAGACGGTGCATCACCCGCATCACCTTGCCACGCATGTCGGTCTCAATTACTATTGCGAGAGAGGGGACCCGCCGGATGTACAGGAGCGTCAGCACCCAGGCAATCGTGATCCGCAGGGAAAGACTTGGCGAGTTCCACAAGAGCCTCGTCCTCCTCACCTCCGACAAGGGACTCATCCGCGCAACCGCCTACGGAGCGTACCGGATGCACAGCCCGCTGCGCATGGGGAGCGAGCCCTTTATCGTCTCTCTTGCCCGTCTCTACAACAATCCCGTCAAGCAGAGCTTCAAGGTCATGGAGATGGAGATCCGCCAGGTTTTCGATTCCCTTGTCAAGGATCTTTCCCGCGTTTCGGCCGCTTCGCTCTGGGCTGAGGTGGCGCTCAAGTCCTATGCCGCGGGCGAGACATCGGACCTGTTGTACCAGCTCTTTCTCGGCTCGCTGCAGCTGCTGGATCGCCTGCAGGCCGGAAGCGAGCCGTACGTGACGATCCAGTTCCTCTGGCGATTCCTCTCCCTTGCCGGATATCAGCCGTTGCCGGACACCTGCGGGCAGTGCGGCTCGCCGCTTGGCGATCACGCTGCTTCCCTGTCTCCCCTTGTTCATGGGTTTCTCTGCGATTCCTGCGCGCCGCCCAACGCCCTCGCGGTGCCGGCAGGCGCCCTGCGATACCTGGCCGCCAGCGGGCATCTGCCGCTGTCTCGCGCCGCGGATATCACACTGGACTCCCCATGCCTCAGGGCGCTGAGGCGAGCTCTCCCCGTGATGGTCCAGTCGGTGCTGGAAAAGGAGCTGGTCACGCTTCGAAGCATTGGAGTTGCCTTGTGAGGGTCTTTACAGCGCTTCCTCTTCCCCGCGAGGCTGTCGATTCGATTGCGGGAGTCATCGCCCCGATCCGCGCCAGCCATCCAGATCTCCGCTGGGTTTCGTCGTCCGCGTATCATCTTACCATCCACTTTTTCGGAGAGCTGAGCGAGGACGCGGTTTCTTCCCTGGGCCGTGTCTTCGAGGATTCCCGATTGAGGAGGCCCGCGTTCGCCACGCGGTTCGGCCCGCTCGGCCAGTTCCCGAGCCGAGGCGCTCCCCGGGTCCTGTGGATTTCCGTCGCGGACGAGAGAAGCGAGATCCGTTCCTGGTGGGAACTCTTCGAATCCGCCGTGGCTCCCCTCGGGTGGGAGTCGGACAAACGGGGCTTCACCCCTCATGTCACCCTTGCGCGCAACGCCGGCTCTCACCTGCAGGAGGGCTGGCTCTCGGCGGCGAGCGTACCAGATCTCAGGTTCTCTCTGGTGGAGTGCGTCCTTTTCCAGTCCATTCTCGGGCGCGGGGGAGCGCACTACGTGCCCCTGCGGCGGATTTCCTTCGACGGAGGAGCAGCGTGAGAGCGGTCGACCTGATCGTGAAGAAGAGGGACGCAGGGGTCCTTGACGCCCAGGAGCTGGAGTTTCTTGTCCAGGGCTTCTCGCGGGGCTACATCCCCGACTACCAGATGTCCGCGTTCCTGATGGCTGTGGTCTTTCGGGGGATGAGCCCCGAGGAGACGGCCCGACTCACGGAATCGATGATACGATCCGGGGAAGTTCTGGACCTGAGCGGCGTGCCGGGCCCGCTCGTTGACAAGCACTCGACCGGAGGCGTCGGGGA
>DATKLB010000032.1:0-20571 GCA_035542615.1 Spirochaetia bacterium
CGAGAGCATGCTGTATGATGAGTACGCGAAGAAGATGGCTGAAACCGCAGGGTTTGGTCTTGCCAACACGATCTATCGTCAGCTATCATCAAAATGATAGAGACGCATTGTATTAGAAACCATACAAAATCTGCTTGAGCATTCGGCAGAACGGCCTTTATCGGTTAATTGTTTTCGAGGCTGAGATTTACAACCCATTTGACCAACGGTACCTTGGCATGCTACTTGCTTGCATAGCATTCAGGAGATGTCGATGAGCAGGAAGCGGGAGGAAACATCTTCCTTTGAAGACAATCTCAAAGCATATTTCAACCAGATCAAGAAGGCCCGCCTTCTGACCTTCGAAGAGGAGCTTGATCTTTCCCGCAGGATTCAGAAAGGCGATGAGAACGCACGCCGGACCCTGATCGAATCCAACCTCCGGCTCGTTGTTCGGATAGCCAAGAATTACCTGACCCCCGAGGTGTCGATTCTCGACCTCATCCAGGAAGGCAATATCGGCCTCATGCGGGCCGTATCGAAGTACGACTACCGCAAGAAAGTCCGGTTCAGCACGTACGCCTCCTGGTGGATAAAGCAGTCGATCGTGCGCTCCCTGTCCAACAAGAAACGCGTGATCCGTCTGCCTCACCGGCAGGAGGAGAAGCTGCGGAAGATCAACAAGGTCTACAACAACCTTTCCCAGGTTCTCATGCGGGAGCCGACGCTTGTCGAGATCGCGGAGGAAATCGGCCTCGAGGAGGAAGAAGTTGCCTCCATCATCAATTCTTCCAGCTCCGTGGCATCCCTCGATTCTTCCGTCTCTCCTGATTCCGGCAGTCTTCACGACATGGTGGAAGACCTTTCCTTCGACCCTGACCGCGAGCTGATGAGGAAAACGCTCAAGGAGGACACGCTGAAGTTCCTCGAGGGGCTGCAGGAAAAAGAGCGGCGGATTCTTCTCTACAGGTTCTCTTTTGTCAGCGGCAGGCGGCACACGCTGAAGAAGATCGGCGACGAGCTGGGCATCTCACCGGAAACCGTTCGACAAATCGAGATTCGGGCGCTCAAGAAACTCAGGAGCTTCTCCGAAGAGCTGAAGGAGTATGTCTACAGCTGACATCCCGGACTAGCCCATGCGGGCACGCTCTTCCTCCACGAAGCTCCGGCTGGCCGCGGTCATTGTCACCGTTGCGGCCGCCGCCGCGATAGCCATCCTTGTTGCCTGCCCGCCACTCGCGCCGCAGCGGCCGTCGGGCGCGGTGTCCGCCAGCGGAGCGAAGCCCGGCAAGCCAGGCGGCCAAACAGCTCTGGCCGGGGTGCCCCAGGCCCAACCCAGGCACCCTGAGCCCCTCGGGAAACTTGCGGTGATCCTCGACGATGCCGGGTACAGCTTGAGCGAGCTGGAGCCGTTCCTCGAGCTGCCTGGTCCCCTCACCGTTGCTGTTCTGCCCGGCCTGCCGCACAGTACGGAAGCGGCGCGCCGTGTCCTGGCCGCCGGAAAGGCCCTCATTCTCCACTGCCCCATGGAGGCGGAGCGGGGCGATGATCCCGGCCCCGGAGCGTTGCGCGTAGGGATGACTGAATTGCAGATCGACAGAGTCCTCGACGCGGACTTTGCATCCGTCCCCGGTGCAGCGGGGATGAACAACCACATGGGTTCGCGTGCCACGGCGGATCCCGCCTTGATGGAGGCAGCGCTCGGTTATTTGAAGCGCACCGGAAGATTTTTCGTCGACAGCAGGACGACCTCTGACACCGTGGCGCCTGGCATCGCGGAGAAGCTCGGCGTGCCGTTCCTCCAGAGAAACTTTTTTGTCGACGACGAGCGATCCGAGAAGGCGATCGCGAACGCTTTCCAGGCGGGGGTCCAGGAGGCCCACGCCCGCGGGGCCGCCGTAGTGATCGGCCATGTACAGAACAAGGGGGTCCTCGATATACTTCGCGCCGGTCAGAGAGAGCTGGCCGACAACGGCGTTCGCCTGGCCTGGCTTTCCGAAATGTTGAGCGACACCCGAACGGGAGAACGAATCTATTGAGGATTCTGGGAATCGAGAGCTCGTGCGACGAGTGCTCCGCCGCTGTCGTTGAAGACGGCCGGAGGATCCTGAGCAACATCGTCCTGAGCCAGGTCGACTTTCACAAGCCTTTCTATGGAGTGGTTCCCGAGATCGCTTCCAGAAAGCACATAGAATGGATCGGCCCCGTCGTGCAGCAGGCGCTTTCCGAGGCAGGCGTTGCTGTCGACGACATCGATGTGGTAGCCGTAACCTTCAGACCAGGACTCATCGGATCCCTTCTCGTAGGGTTGTCTTTTGCCAAGGGCCTCGCCTGGGCCCTCGGGAAGCCCCTCATCGGCGTCGATCACATCCTTGCCCACCTCTATGCGCCTCACCTGGAGAGAGAGATCCGCTATCCGTACCTCGGCGTGCTGGTCTCCGGGGGCCACACGATCATCGCGAGGGTCGATCGGCACGACAGGATGCAGGTGCTGGGGACGACTATCGATGACGCTTGCGGGGAGGCCTTCGACAAGGTCGCCAAGTATTATGGAATCGGTTTTCCCGGGGGCGTTGCCATCGACAAGCTCTCCCAGACCGGGAACTCCAGGGCTTTCCGCTTTCCGAGGCCAGTCCTCAACAAAGGGGAGGCGTTTTACGACGTCTCGTACTCGGGGCTGAAAACCGCCGTCATTCATCAGATCGACCAATTCTGGGATGGCGTCTCGGAAAAAAACCTGGCCAACATCGCCGCATCGTTTCAGCGCACTGCCGTGGATATCCTGGTGGACAAGGCGCTCGCCGCAGCCCGGGATTCAGATCTCAGCAGGATAGTTGCCGGCGGCGGGGTGGCCGCGAACAGCTACCTTCGCCGGCGCCTGGCATCCGAGGAGGGGCTGGAGGTCATCTTTCCAAGCCTCGCGTTGTGTACGGACAACGCCGCTATGGTTGCGGGACTGGGTTACCATCTATTTTGCGACGGGGCTGTCTCTGACTTTACCCTGAACGCGGAGGCGAGGGTGCCGGTGTTCAAGAGGAGCTATCCCTAGACAGGGATGTCGGAGGGGCGCAGAGCACACGGATGTGCGAACGGCGCCCCCTAGACAGGGATGTCGGGGGTACGGGAGTACCCGTTCGGCGGGTACACTGAGCCTTGGGGAACTACGCATCGCCGTTTTATTTGACAACCTGTACTCCCGCGAGTAGACTTCTCAGCAGGAGCAGTGCATGTACAACGTTTTGATACTCTGGGCGCCCGACTCCTCGGAGACGCGCAAAGTCGTGGAATCGATGCGCGCGGCGTTCAACGAGGGGAGATTCAAGACGACAGCGAAAAAAGCCGCAGAGTCATCCATTGTGGATATCGCAGCCGCGGACCTGGTCATTTTCGGCTCGCAGAAGTCAGGCGCTTCGGAGGTTCCGCCCGAGTATTCTGACTTGATGCGGATATTCAAGGGCGTCACTCTGGCGGGACGGGCTGCCGGAGTTTTTTCAGTCGGGACGGAAAAGGCCTCAGCCAAGATCAGGAAATCGCTCAAGGACACGGAGGTTGCGCTGTTCGACGAAGATCCCCTTTTCGACAATGAGGCGCAGGGATCAGCATCCGATGTCGGGAAATGGGCGAGCAAGCTGGCAGGGTTTTTTCAGGAAGTGAGGAGAACTCGTGAATGACATTCTGGACGCCGCTATCCGCAAGGTGCCCGATTTTCCGAAACCCGGCGTCCTTTTCTATGATATCACCGGTATCCTGGTGGACCCGAAGGCTTTCGCGTATTGCATCGACAGGATGACTGAGCTGTACGCGGGCCAACCTTTTGACGGTATCGCCGCTATTGAATCGCGCGGCTTCATTTTCGCGGCTCCCTATGCGCATCGCCGGGGACTGCCCCTGATTCTATTGCGGAAGAAGGGCAAGCTTCCTGGGGAGACGTATCGGGTGGCTTTCACCCTGGAGTATGGAGAGGATGTGCTGGAAGTCCACCGAAGCGACCTTCATGCCGGTCAGAGAATCCTTCTCGTGGACGACCTGATTGCCACTGGCGGAACCCTTCGGGCCGCAGCGCAGCTTCTCTCCATGGGGGGCGCGAAGGTGACTTCGATCTTCGGCGTCGTTGGCCTGCCGTTTCTGCACTACGAGAAGGCTCTCAGGGATTTCGATGTCAAGACTCTTATCCAGTACGATAACGAGTGCCCCTAGACATGGATGTCGGAGATCGGCCGAGGCCAAGGATGGCCGAAAGGCCGACCCTAGACATGGATGTCGGAGATCGGCCGAGGCCAAGGATGGCCGAAAGGCCGACCCTAGACATGGATGTCGGAGGTACGGGAGTACCCGTTCGGCGGGTACGCCGTCGGCCGAGGCAGGCGCCCTCTTAGCAGATCCGCGGAAGCAGAAGGCCCCGTGGGAAATCCAGGAGCCGTTTCCCGCCAATGCTGGTTACCATGATGACGGTGCCGGCGTCCTGCGCGGTGACCCTGCCCACGATGCGTGCCTGCGCACCAAGGGGCTGCGACCGCAGGGAATCCAGCGCCCGCTGCGCGGCCTGCCCAGCGACGAATGCCACCAGCACACCCTCGTTGGCGATCTCCAGCGGATTCAAGCCTAGGAGGTCGCAAACCGCCCTGACCTCCTGGCTGACGGGAAACTCGTCCTCCTGGACCTCGATCCCCCATGAAGCGCCACGAGCGGCCTCGTTCAGCACCGCGGAAACTCCGCCGCGGGTCGCGTCGCGCATGAAGTGAAGCGACTCGCCCAGGGGAAAGAGGACGCTTGCCAGCGGGAAGAGAGGCGCAGCATCGGAACGAAGGCTGCCGCCAACGGGCAGGGACTCCCGCGTGGCAAGAATCGCTATGCCGTGCGCTCCCAGGGGACCGGACACGATCACCGCATCTCCGGGCTGCACGCGCACGGGAGAGAGTCGATGCGGAAATACCCGCCTGCCGACTCCCGCCGTGGTGAGGAATATCCCGCCTCCCTTGCCTTTCGGGACGACTTTCGTGTCCCCGGTGATGATCCTGGTTTCCGCCTCCCGAGCGGCGGACGCTGCCGAGTCGAGTGCTTTCTGAAGCTGGGAGATCGGCAGCCCTTCCTCGACCGTCATGGCGAGCGACAGCGAGAGTGGCCTCGCGCCGCAGACCGCGAGATCGTTGCAGGTGCCGAAAACGCACAGCCGTCCGATATCGCCACCGGGGAAGAAGGGCGGATCGACGACGTAGCCGTCGGTTGTCAGCAGAAGATCCGAGCCCGGCTCGAGGGGGCCGGCGTCAGCAAGCTCGGGATAGGCATCTGAGGCAAATGCGGGGTAGATGACGGACTCCACGAGGTCCCGCGAGAGGGCTCCCCCGCTTCCATGCTCCAGCCTGACGAGCGGCTCGCCGCTCATCGATGCGCACCGTAGCGGAAGTAGGCCGCGCAGGTTCCTTCGGACGACACCATGCATGGACCCACGGGATCGTCGGGGGTACAACGGCGGCCGAACAGGGCGCATTGCGGAGGAAGAGCCTTTCCAGCGATGACGCGGGCGCACAGGCAGCCGGGCGCTTCAGCATCCTTCGCCTCCGGAAGAGCGAATCGCTTTTCTGCATCGCTCCCTGCCCACTGGGGACGAAGCGCTAGCGCGCCACCGGGGATCTTCCCGAGCCCTCGCCAGACGTCGCTGCGGGGCTCGAGGTTTTGCTCCATGATTGCGCGGGCTCGGGGATTGCCCGCCGCCCTGACGGCTCGAGGATACGCATTTTCCACCCGGTTTTCGCCCTTTTCGATCTGCCGAGCGAGCAGGAGTATCCCAACGAGCATGTCCAGAGGCTCGAAGCCCGTGATGACTCCGGGCCTTCCGTCCGCCTCGGTGAGAAAGTCATACGCCTTCTCTCCGATGATCACAGACACATGCCCGGGAAGGATGAAGCCGTCAATCCCATGATCCCTGCTGGCGAGCAGGAAGCGCAGCGCGGGTGTGACGGTCTTGAACGCGGTATAGAGCAGAAGGTTGCTCACGCCGGCCTCGCGTGCCTCGAGGAGCGCTGACACGGCCGTCGGAATCGTGGTCTCGAATCCCACGGCGAGAAAAACCACCGGCAGAGTGGATGCGCGCGCTATTGCAACAAGCTCAGTCGGCGAATAGACGAGCTTGACCAGGCCTCTGCCGGAAAGGGAGCTGAGCGCGCGGCCGCTCGTCCCGGGCACCTTGAGCATGTCTCCGAACGTCGCGATGACGGCGCGGCCGGATTCCGCAAGGGACAGCGCGTTGTCAACGTAGCCCGCTGGCGTCACGCATACCGGGCACCCCGGACCTGAGACGAGGGAGATGGCTGGCGGTAGCAGCGAATGGATGCCGCTGCGCCGCAGCTCCACGGTATGCGTTCCGCAGACTTCCATCAGCTTCAGCGGCCTGCCGATGCGCCGGGTTATCGCCTCGATCTCCGAGATGAGGTCTCCGGCGAGCTGTCTCTCCTCGCTCATCGCTCAGGAGTCGCCGGTCAGCTCAGCCATTCGGCGAAAGAGCTCGATTCGTTCTTCCGCCTCGGCAAGGGTCAGCGTTTCGATCGCGAAACCCGCGTGCACGATCACGTGATCGCCGGGCTTCGGATTCTCGAGAAGCGACACGTCGACCTGCACGCTGACGTTCCCCTGAGAGACGACGGCCCGCTTGCCGTCGAGAACCTTCTCGATCTTCATGGGTGTCGCAAGACACATGTGCTCACCTCGCTTTACTCTTCCTGGAACCAGACCTGTCCAACGGAAAGCCCGCCGTCGCCCGGCGGCACTTGCTTGTTCAGCAGAACCTCGAAATCGCATTCTTTCAAGAGGGGGATGAGGAGATCGCGAAGGAGCAGATTCTGAAAGACCCCTCCGCAGAGCGCTACTCGCCTCACGCCCGTGGCCTCCCGCATTCGCCGGGCTCCCTCGAGGGAAGCTCGCGCAACGCAGCGATGGAAGAGAAGGGCGAGCTCCCCCACGTCCGAGCTGCTCCGCCTTTCCAGCAGATGAGCCAGAAGCGGTCTCGAATCGACCACAAACTGTCTTTCGTCGCTTGCCGGGGAAAGGAATGGAAGAAGTCCGCTCGCGTGCCCGGCCGACAGCGATTCGCTCCCCGCCAGGTGGGCCCGCAGCGCGCGCCCTTCCAGCCTGATCGGGCCCTCTCCCTCGTAGCTCACTTTCTCCACCAGGCCAAGGATGGCGGCGGCAGCGTCGAAAATGCGGCCCAGGGATGTGGTGACTGGACAGTTGACCTGCTTTTCCAGCATCGCAAGGAGCATCTTTTCCTGCCCGATCGACACCCCGGGGACTCCCCGCGTCCCGAAAGGAGCGAGAATCGAGAACGCTATTCTGGCCGGGTTCAGGACAGCGGCCTCCCCGCCGGGAAGGCCGAATGGAGCGAAGCTCCCCAGCCTCGTGAAGCCTTTTCTCGTCGCGTGCAGGAACTCGCCGCCCCAGATCGTTCCGTCGGTGCCGTAGCCGGTGCCGTCGAAGGACAACGCGAGGGTTTCTTCAAGGCCGTGCTCGGCCATGACGGACAGCGCGTGGGCGAAGTGATGCTGGACCGCCACGCCGCGCACAGGCCGGCCCCTTGCGAGCTGTCGCGGGCGATCACCCAAGGCCCACATGCTCGAACGGTACAACGGGTGCATGTCACGGACGATGAGATCGGGCACCACTCCGTAGAGCGCAAGGGTCTGCTCGATCGTGGTATCGAACTGGGCAAGAGTTTCCGGCTCGTCCAGGTCGCCGTTGAAGGGGCAAAGGTGGACATCGCGGCCGCGGGCGAGCGTTGGCGCGCTCTTCAAGTCTCCGCCAAGGCCGAGCACGACTCCGCGCACCTCCGAGGACAACCTGATGAGGCGTGGCACGTACCCGCGAGATCGCCGCAGCAGAAAGGTTCCGGAGGCCCTGCCAGTCCTCACGACGGAGTCGTCAGTGCGGAACGCGATTCGCCGGTTGTGAACCAGGAAAACATCGGCCACGTCCGCGAGCCTCCGCCGGGCCTCAAGCGGGTCCGTTATGATCGGCTCGCTCGCCCGGTTGCCCGAGGTCATCACCAGGTGGCGGTACGAAACGGCGCGGGGCGGGTGGAGGAACAACAGGGCGTGGAGAGGAGTGTAGGGCAGCATGAGTCCGAGAGTCTCGGTGTCGGAGACCCTGCACAGCCAGGGCGGCGCGCCGGCCCTGCGTGGGGCGATGACGATGGGGCTTTCTGCTCCCCGGAGAAGCTCCCGATCCTCCTGGTTGAGGATGCAGAGGCTCTCCGCCTCCACCAGGTCGCGCGCCATCAGCGCGAACGGCTTGCGTTCCCGCTCCTTGGCCCGACGCAATCGATCCATGGCCCGTGCGGAGGAAGGGTCAGCCGCAAGGTGAAAGCCGCCGATCCCCTGGAGGGCCACGATGCTTCCGGATTCGAGCGCGCTGATTGCGCGCTGGACAGGGTCTCCGTCGAGCCGGCTCCCCGCCGCATCCACGCACAGCAGGCGGGGACCGCACCGCGGACAGGAGTTGGTCTGCGAGTGAAACCGACGATCCCGCGGGTCCGAGAACTCCTTCAGGCAGTCCGGGCACTGCTCGAAGGGCCGCATCGAAGTGTTTTCCCGGTCGAACGGCGTTCTCTCGACAATGGAGTACCGCGGACCGCATTGCGTGCAGGTGATGAAGGGATACAGGTAGCGCCTGTCCAACGGGTTCAGGAGCTCGCCCCTGCATTCATCGCACATCGGAAGATCCGGCGGAATGGGAGGGAACGCGAATCGATCCGCCACGCTCTCTCGAATTGTGAAGCCGCTCCCATCCCGGTGCGGCGTCACGGCGGACTCCCTGACACCCTCCAGCCGCGCCGCCGCCGGCAGCAGCTCTCGGAGCTTCCCGAGGAACGCGGCGACGTCCGATTCCTTCCCCTGGATCTCGGCGACAACCTCGGAACGGCGGTTCTGGACAAACCCGCTCAGGCCGAGGCTCGTTGCGACCCGATAGACCGCGGGTCGAAAACCCACGCCCTGAACCGTGCCGAGGAAGACCAGTCGCCTGCGCCCCACACCCGAAGGATACCGGGAAGGGCTCACGTTGACCACTGCCGTTTCCGCGTGTACTGTGAGGGCCGGGAGGCATCCATGGCGAAAGTGATTCTCAAGGCGCAGGACCTGGACGGATACCTGACCGGCGCCGACAAGACAATGATCCAGGACATGAATGCGAGGTTCGACAAGGCGCTGGAGCGCTTTGCCGTGCTTTCCGATGAGTCGCCGGAACGCGACAAGGACCGGGCCACCCAGGAGCTCATCGGGCTGTACAACGAGATGGGCAAAGCGATGAGGGATATCGTTGCCCGGGAACCGCGCATCCATGTCTACTCCTTCGAAACTCCGCGCGAGGTGCACGGTGAAGTGTCACGGCTGATCGCGAAGCTGCGCGACACACGCACCGAGCATCCTGAGTTCCTCTACTATACGCAGCGCGCGTACGAGCTGCTTTTCAATTTTGCGTTCGGGTCCGCAGCGGACAGGAAGAAGAACCATATCATCGTGAAGACCCCGGTCACGCTCCCCATCCAGAATTACGCTGTTCACAAGATTCCCGACGTGGACGAGCGGATCGAGAACTCGGTCATGTGCGTGATGCTGCGCGGTGCGCTCCTCCCGGCAATGATCATGTCGAAGGAGATCCAGGAGTACTCCTCGCACGGGTATGTCACGCCTTTCGCGTTGTTCAAGATCTCGCGGGATGACACGAAGGTCGAAAGCAACATGGAGTATGTCCTGAATCTCGATCTCTCCTATTTCGACCCGGCCGAGCTCGACGGCAAGGATCTCTTTTTCGCCGACCCCATGAACGCGACGGGAGGCAGCCTGGTCACGGTGGTGAAGTATCTTCTGGACAACGGGGTCAAACCGCGCTCCATCAAGTTCTTCAACGTCATCTCGGTCCTGAAGGGCGCCCTGAGGATCGTCAGGGCGCTGGAGGCCGCGGAGATCTACACGCTCTGGATGGACCCGATTCTGAACGCGAAGGCGTACATCCTTCCCGGCCTCGGGGATGCCGGCGACCGCATGAACGGGTACGACGACGGCGAAAGGCCGCGGAATATCATCCAGCTCATCGCCGACTATGGAACGACAATCGTCTCCCTGTACCGCGAGCAGGTGAGGAAGATCGAGCAGACGGTACTGGGGGGGTAGGCGGGGCTCAGCCGCCCAGGTTCTCCCTTACCTTGTCAATCAGGATGCGGGGATCGACGGGTTTTTCCAGGTACTCGTTGACGGGCAGGAAGTCCTCGTCCCGTTTGCGATCGAAGGAAAAACCCGTGCGCGCTCCGACGCTCGTGACCATGACAATCGGAATGCAGCACAGCTGGGGATCCTGCTTCATGGCGTAGGTGACCTGGAAGCCTTCGTCGTCCGTGTTCATCATGACATCCAGGATCATGAGGTCGGGCCTCAGGGACTTCGCCTTCGAGATTGCCTCTGCCCCGTTGGTGGCCCAGTCGGTCTTGTACCCCTCCGCTTCCAGGACGATCTTCATTGACTCGAATACATCCTTGTCGTCATCGACGATGAGTATGGTCTTCATGGCAGCAACCCCACCTCCTCTTTGATCCTTGCCCGCATCTCGGGCAGCCGGCTCTCCAGCGGCCGGGAAAGGCCGCGGCCGTCTCCCATGTCCTGCGCCTCGATCCCCATGATGCGAACGCGTCTGCCCATGCCCAAGCCGTCGACGAGGCGGAGGATCTGTGCCAGGTCCGCGTCATGAGTGGACAGACCCTCAGCGCGCGGGCAGAGCGCGGCGTCGCCGTGCGCGAACATGCGAAACTCCCCCGGGGCCAGCCCCATGTGCGCGGCATCCACCAGGATGACCCAGCGGCCATCAGCAGCGTGAGAGGCCGCGAGGAAACTGTCGGTTGCAGCGGAGACGATCTGCACATCCCGGTCTTCCGGCGCCCATGCCCCGCTCTCCAGCTCCTCGCGGAGCCCTTCAACGACGCGGACCCCCACGCCGTCATCGCTTTTCTCGGTGTTTCCCAGGCCGATGACGCTGACGGGCCGGGACGCTTCTTCCCTCATTCGCGGAACTCCACGTCGAGGAAATGAACCGAGCACGAGATGCAGGGATCATACGCTCGAACGAGCATCTCCAGCGTCAGGGTCATCTGCTCCTTCGACATGCCCTGGCCGATCATCCACGGAACGAGCTCACGCATGTCGTCATCGATCGACTGTGTGTTCTGCGTGGTGGGAATGATGCAGTTGGCCTTCACCACCTGCCCCCGGTTGTCGTAGGTATAGTCATGGAAGAGGATGCCGCGCGGCACCTCGGTTGCCTCCGCACCCCGGCCTTCACAGACTTTTTCCGGCACCTCGGGCTTCTCATCCCTGATCCCCCGCGTCAGGAGATCGTCCAGGATCTTGAGGGACTCCTCGACGACGTGAACCGTTTCCACCAGCTGGGCCGCGGTATTGAGAAAAGGATTCTTCACGATCGGCTTCAACCCAAGCTGGTCCGCGACGCCGCGCGCCATCGTGTTGAGCTGGTCGAAGTTGTTGTTCAGGCGGCCGAGAGCCCCGACAAAGTAGGAGGAGCGGGCGTGGCGGCTGTGCTTGGCGGTGGAATGAGGCACGACAAACTCGTTGGTCATCGACAGGTAGTCGTCCACGGGGATCAGGCCCGTGTCCGTCGAAGCGATGTCCCCGTCGTAGAACGCATATTCTCCACTGTCTCGCAGCGCGACGTACTCCGTCTCCCGCTCGAAAGCAGGGAACCGGGAGGCCAGGGTTTTGAGCAGCTCCAGGGATGCCCCGGCATCCGGCACCATCTGGTTGGCCAGCATGTCGCGGATCCACCGCAAATCCGCGGTGGACGGCAGCCTTGTGAAGCCGCCGGGGACGAGCCGGTTGGGGTGAATGGTGCGCCCGCCCAGCTTGTCGCAGATATCGTTGGACAGCTTCTTCATGCGAAGCGCCATCTTGACGACGTCGGGATGGCTCGTCGCGAGGGGAACAACCGAAGGGACTCCGAGGAGATCAGGAGCCGCGAGAAAGAAGATGTGCAGGACGTGGCTCTGCATGGTCGCTCCATAGATCAGGAGCTTCCTCAACAGCACGGTCTGCTCACTCACGGGAATGCCCAGGGCTTTCTCTGTCGCTTTCAGCGACGTCATCTGGTGTCCGACGGAGCAGATCCCGCAGATCCGTGACGTGATCAGCGCGATGTCGGTGTAGGAGTAGCCCTTGATCATCGCCTCGAAGTAGCGGGGCGGCTCCACGACCTCCAGGTGGGAGGTGATCAGCTTCCCTTCTCTCATGTCGATGACGATATTGCCATGGCCTTCCACGCGCGTGACGTAGGGAACCTCGATGTTCAAAGAGATGTCCGCGTTATTCATCCCGCTTCTCCTCCAGCTCGACGTAGTTGGAGTTGAACATGTGGAACCGGTTTCTGATCTGGTGCATCGAGAGCTTGTACTTCTCCATCACGTCGCGTGCGGCGTTCTTGTTGAGGTCCGGAACGACCCCTCGACAGCCGAAGCAGAAGTGCCCGTTTGACGGGCAGGCCGCATTGCATCCAGCCCGCGTGACCGGACCCATGCACGTCGTCCCGTAATCATAGAGACACTCATTCTCACGGGCCTTGCATTCCACGCACACCGCGTGTTCGGGAATCTGAGGTTTCTTTCCCGTGAGAATGGCAGAGAGCACGCGCTTGAACTCCCCGTTGTCCATGGGGCATCCCGGCACGAAGTAGTCCACCTTGACGACATCCGAAACCGCCTGCGCCTTGATGGAAGGGAAGAGGTACTTGTCCGCGCCGTAGACTTCCTGCTTCACCGCGTCGATATCCATGCGGTTGCGGATGGCGTTCACTCCCCCGATGTGCGCGCAGGCGCCGAGTGCCACGAGGATCTTCGCCTGCCGGCGGATCCTGTGGACTCTCTCGACGCAGTGCGGGGTGCTGATGGAGCCTTCGACGAAGGCGATCTCGTAGTCTTCGCGCCTGTCGGAAATCGCTTCCCGGAAATTGACGAGCTCCACAAGGTTCAGGATGTCCAGGAGGTCATCCTCCAGGTTCAGCTTGGACAGCTGGCATCCTTCGCACGAGGTGAGGTCGAAAAAGGCCACCTTCGGCCTGCTCATTGGATGGCCTCCTTCAGGTCCTTGATTTTTCCGTAGTTGAACACCGGCCCTTCCTGGCAGACGTAGATGTTGTTGATCTGGCAGTGCCCGCACTTGCCGACGCCGCACTTCATCTTGCGCTCGAGGGAGACGTAGATCTGCTCGTCGCGAAGCCCCTTGGAGCGGAGCGCCAGAATCGCGAACTTGTACATGACCGGGGGTCCACAGATCACCGCCACCGTGTTGGCTACATCGAGGGTCAGGTCGGGAATCAGGGTGGTAATGACGCCGACGTGGCCGCTCCATCCCGCCGTGGCCCGGTCCACCGTCACGTGGTATTCCAGGTCCCTGCTGTTCTCCCACGACGCGCGTTCCTCGTTGAAAATGAACTCGGCCGGGGTCCTGGTCCCGTACAGGACGATGATCCTTCCGAAGTCTCCCCGCCTGCCGGGATGGAGCATGGTGTTGATCAGAGAGCGCAGGGGCGGCAGTCCGATGCCCCCGGCCACGAATACCACGTCCTTTCCGAGGAACTGCTCGACATCGAAGCCTTTTCCAAAAGGTCCGCGGATGCCGATCCTGTCTCCTGCTTTCAGGCGATGCAGGGCGGATGTGAGGTTCCCCACATCACGGACCACCAGCTCAAAGGTTTCCCGCGCCAGGGGCGATGAGCTGATGGAAATCGGCGCCTCACCGATGCCAAGCAGCGAGACTTGAACGAACTGCCCCGGCTGGTGTCCCAGGCCACGCCCGCCGGGAAGTCTCACCTCGAAGAGCGTTTCCAGGGGCGACATCTTCTCCACGCGCACCAGATCGGCGATCTCGGGAACGTAGATATTTCTCGACGCTGCGGCGCGGGTCGCGACACTCGTTGCTGCCATCATCGTACCTCCTACAGAAGCGCGTTCATCACGTCGACGATGTTGATCTGCGCCGTGCATTGACGGACGCACCTTCCGCACCCCACGCAGAACGGTTGTCCCGTCGCGTCAGTGATGTAGGCGAACTTTCTCGACATGCGGTGGCGCACCCTGTCGTGGCGCTTGTCCCGGAAGGCCTCGCCGCCCGCGACCTTCGTGAAGTCGAGGAACTGGCAGGAGTCCCATGTCCGCACACGCGACCCGGCTTCCGTTCCGAGCACGATCTGGTCGTCCACATCGAAGCAGTAACAGGTAGGGCAGCAGACGTTGCAGGTTCCGCAGGAATGGCACTTCCGGGCTGTTTCCTTCCACACGGGGTGGTTGTACGCGCCATGGAAGGTCTCACGAATGCCTGCGACTGACTGCCTGAGCGCGTTCTTGAAATGAACAACCGGATCGCCCGGACAATCGCAGTCCACCAGCGTCTCCTTGATGGCAGCCTCGATGCTCTTACCCTTGTCAGTCAACGATTCCACTCGGTAATGATCGTCGAACCTCGTGAGAAACACGTCGAAACCATCCTTCATGCGGGTGGGGATTCCAACGGAATCCGCGAAGTGGCAGGCGTCCGGCTCGTAGGTTACCCCGACGAAAATCGAGTCGCGCCTGCGCTCCAGCCAGGTTTCGTCCCGGACGCCCGACGAGAATGCATGGTCCAGCCGCAACAACCCCTGCAACTCGTAATTGTGGATCCCGAAGAACACGGTCGGCTGGCTCCAGCCTTTGGGCACTGCAATCTCCTGACTCTTCCTGTCGAAGGTGAAAATGACGTCCGTTGGAGGCAGGAAGAATTTCTTCAGGGGCAGGATTGTCGAGGGATAATCGAGCGTCACCAGGGAAGGTTCCGTTACTGCGGCGAAGACGAAGCTCTTGCCTTTCGGGACAGCGGCGACGACCTGGTGCTTTCTGCTCAGGAGAGACACCGCTTCAGAGACTTTTGCCCTTGGGATGGCCCGATGCATTGTTGCGCCTCCTGGGTCGTTGATTGGTCTTGAGATATTTGATCATTTTTTATCGATTCTGTCAAGGGTATCGTGATATATATCACGACTTAAATATAGCATGGACTTGCCCTTTGTTCTTTGCTCTGATAGGATTTGCGCTCACATGGTCCTGTTCCTGGTCGTTTCGCTTCCCCTTTTCTTCCTTCTCGTGCTCTGGCTCCCCTGGGGGCCTCGACGAGCGCCCGAATCCGTTGAGATGCTGAGCTGCCTCTTCAAGGGTGCGCTTCTCTTCTTTCCGGGCTTCTTGGTCATGCTTGTCGTGCGGCGCATCTTCGGCTTCAGTTATGGAGGATTTCTGCTCTTCCTTTCGCTTCTGCTTCGGGATCACCTGGCTCCGCTCCTCGTGGCTCTCGGCAGCTTCCTGCTCATGAAGGGTCGGCTCCAGGTCTCCGGCGTCGAGGAGGAGAACTTTCTGGGGGTTTTCGCATTCCTCTCAGGCTTTCTCGCGATGGAGAATCTCGCGGACCTCGTTCGCTCCTGGGGGAACTGGAACGCATACCTGTTGTTCCTGCTGCCGATGCTGAGGCTTTCCGCCGTGCTCCTCCTCTCACTGGTCGCCAGGAGATTCTATCCTTGGGAGGGCAGGGACGTGGTCCTGTTCTGCCTTGTCGGAGCCGCGCTTGCGGTCGGACTGACCGTGCCCGGGTTCCTCTACCATGTCAACAGAGTCGGGTGGTCGATCCTGCTGACGGTGCTTCCCTTGCTTGCGGCCGTCGTCTCCTTCGCCACGCGGTTCCCGAGGGTCGTCCGAGCCTAGCGGCTCCCGGACGCGCCTACGCCTTTCCGGCGCTTCCCAGCACGTCCTTGTTCTTCCGCTCGATCAACTTCGTCAACTCCTCCCGCGCGGGGCCGAGGTAGTTGCGAGGATCAAATCCCTTTGGGTCGTCCGCAAAGGCCTTTCGGATCATGGCCGTCATGACCAGCCTGCCGTCGGAGTCGATGTTGATCTTGCAAACGGACGATCTCGCGGCCCTGCGCAGCTGATCCTCGGGAATTCCGACCGCGCCATCCAGCTTGCCGCCGTACCTGTTGATCATGTCGACGTATTCCTTCAGGACCGAGGAAGCGCCATGGAGCACGATGGGGAATCCCGGGATCCTGCGCTCGACTTCCTCCAGGATGTCGAACCGGAGGGTGGGCATGGGATCACCGGGCTTGAGCTTGAACTTGTAGGCTCCGTGAGACGTACCGATGGAGATGGCGAGACTGTCCACACCCGTCTTCTTGACGAAATCCTCCACGTCGTCGGGATTCGTGTAGTGCGACTTCTCCGAGGCCACTTCGTCCTCGATCCCGGCCAGGACGCCCAGCTCGCCCTCAACGGTCACGTCGCGGGCGTGAGCAAAATCCACGACTTTCTTCGTGAGCTCGACGTTCTTTTCATAGGGAAGAGACGAGCCGTCGATCATGACCGAGGAGAACCCGCTTTCGATGCAGGAGACGCACAGCTCGTACGAGTCACCGTGGTCCAGATGAAGGGCGACTGGCAGGTTCACCCCCGCCGCCGTGATCATCTCCATTGCCCCTTTGGCCATGTACTGGAGGAGGATCTGGTTGGCGTATTTTCGCGCGCCCTTGGAAACCTGGAGGATTACCGGGGAGCGGCTGTTGAGGCAGCCCTGGATGATGGCCTGCAGTTGCTCCATGTTGTTGAAGTTATAGGCCGGGATGGCGTACTTGCCAGCCATTGCGTCGCGGAACATTTCGCGGGTGTTGACGAGACCGAGCTCCTTGAACGTGACCATTGGGTATCCTCCAAAAAGGGTATAGTTTACTATCCTGGTGATGCCCGTGCACTGTCAAGAGCTCCGCACGTCCGCCGCGAGCCGCGGAAAAAGTCTGCGTCTTGCCGCGCTCCTGGCGCTGTCGCCGCTGCTCATCGGCGGCTGCTGGAATGGTCGACTCCTGGTTGCCGCGGAGCAGCCGTGGTGGGTCGCCCGGGGAGGGGAAGCCAGGCTGCTGTGGCCGCTTGCGAAGACGGCACTCGTGCATGGCTTTTTTCCCCGATTCTTTGTCATCGGAGCGCAGGAGGATTCTCTGGCCAGACTCCGCCAAGAGCTGGCCAGTCGTCGCTATGCAGCGGCCGTCGTGAGCCCCTTGTTGTCGCAGGACCCCCAGGGCTACGCATTGTCCTTCGCTGCAACGCGCTTCCTGCTGGTAGACGGCCCACAGCCGGTGCCGGGGCAGCCGAATGCCGTCCCACTCTCTTTCGAGCGCGCGCCCTCTTTCCACCTGGCCGGCCTCGCTGCCGGCCTCTCTATCAGCAGCGAGGCGGGGGGCACAGTCTCATCAGCGTTTGCCCAGCGCATCGGAGTGTTGACATCGGCGCATCCGCCGGGAACCCAGGCAGAGATCATCGCCTTTGCAGCGGGCGTAGCTCAAGCACTGGATGGCGGTCAGCCGGTGATTCGAAAGCTTTCCGACCCGATTGACCGCAATGCCGTGAAATCTTCCATCGAGGAGATGCGCAAAGACGGGATCGAGATATTTCTGCTCTTCATGGGAGCCGCGGACTCATGGTCCCTGGAGACCCTGAGAAACTCCGGCGGCTGCGCGATCGTGGCAGACTGGTCGGCATCGGCGTCGTTTCCGCAGCAGGTATTCCTGTCGATCGAGACTGACCTTGCTGGTGGAGTCTCGCTTTTTCTGTCGCGGAAAGACGGAGAAGGAGTCGTCAACGGCCCGGTGCGAATCGTGGCTGGAGGAGCGAGATCCATCCCCGCGCAGGTCGCGCAGCAGGTACGCCCATACTGACCGACTCGCGTTTTTACGAGCCCTTGACGGCCCTTCGGCGGAGAGCGTTGCTGGGGAAGGGCTGGGAAGCGCGGGAAGGGCAAAAAAATTTGACAACCCGACCGGCCGGAAATATAATTTCGGGTGACTTGGCAACCGACGAGTTTCGCTTTTGCAGAAGGAGACGGGCATGACGCCAGGATTGAGAGCGTTCCTCGGCACAGCACTAGTATCTCTGCTCCTGTTCCCCGCCGTGCTTGCGACGGCGCAGGACAATACCGTGACCCTGCAGGTGAAGAGTCTCATTTCCTTCGATGATCAGGCGAAGGCGGGAAACTGGATCGTTCAGGGCAGCAATTTCGCCACGAAGGGTTTTCCCGAGTACA
Source organism: Spirochaetia bacterium (assembly GCA_035542615.1). Taxonomy (GTDB): domain Bacteria; phylum Spirochaetota; class Spirochaetia; order SZUA-6; family Fen-1364; genus Fen-1364. Next base: position 18,111 of record DATKLB010000032.1, read on the forward strand.
AGCTTGTCAAGACATGGCCTGAGGCGGTGTACGGTCGCAACAAGGAAAATCGCGACCTGTACGCCATGGGAATCCACAGCAAATTCGACCGCAAAGGGTACAACTACATCGAGATCATCCCGGCCGCCAAGGATAGCTCGGGAAACCTCGTCCCGGCCGCAATCCCCGTTCCCGGCAAGGTTCAGCGCATGGACCTCTGGGTGTGGGGTTCGAACTACAATTATAGAATGGATATCTTCCTCCGCGATTACCGGGGGATCGATCATGTCCTCCACCTCGGTTCTCTGCAGTTCATCGGATGGAGAGATCTCACCACGACCGTGCCGGGATCAATTCCCCAGTCGCGCCGCTATATTCCCCAGTTCCAGGGGCTGGAGCTGACCAAGCTGGTTATCTGGACCGCCCCTGATGAGAAAGTGGATGACTACTGGGTGTTCATCGATGAGCTGACGATCCTGACCAACACCTACCAGCCGCGCTTCGACGGTGAGACCCTGGCTGATCCTGATACCCTGAACCAGCTCTGGCAGGCATCGAGCAAGTAGGAGGCATGCAGATGAAATCGCGACTGGTTCTCTCCTTCCTCTTCGCCTCCCTGGTGCTCGCCAGCCCGCTGTTCTCTCAGGCGCAGAACGTGACGGCGGGGGAGCCGAATCCGCAAAACATCGGCAAAGACCAGGCTCAACAGTTGTTGCAGGAGATATCGGTCTCCAAGTTCGAAGACGCGGCATTCTGGGGAGGAAGCATTCCCCTGGATGAGGGCGTCATTGAGCTGAAAAGGCTCGAAGGAAGCCCCGCAGGCAAGACGCCGATTGCAGAAGAAGCGAAGCTCGGCATCAAAGAGGAGGACAAATACGTTCTTGGTGCGAGGGTGAGCTTCTTCCACAGAGGGGATTCGTTTTTCACAGTCTATCCTGCCAACCCGCTTCCCATCCCCGGCATCGTGAAGACGGTCTCTGTGTGGGTTGTCGGAAGGAACTACAACCACCTGCTGAAGCTGCTGTTCACCGACTCCATGGGTCGCCCCCAGGAGGTGGCGGTCGGGACGTTGAACTTCATCGGATGGAGACAGTTGACCGTCGCGATTCCCCCGAACATTGTGCAGCAGGACTTCCATTATGGTGCGGCAAGCGGGATCAAGATCACGGGATTCCGGATCGAGACCGACCCTCTCGATACGTATGGGAAGTACTACGTCTACTTCGATGACCTGCGAGCGGTCACCGACCTGTTCGGTGAATCCAAGCGTGAAACTGACGACATGGCTGATGGCTGGTGACCCGCTGATGTAACTGCCGCTCCGAAAAGCCCTCGCGTAAGACGCGAGGGCTTTTCTTTCGCCGGACACGATGGTACAGTGCAGGGCATGACTCCCGAGGAGGAGCTGGCCCGGCTCAATCGCGTAATTCGTCAGTACGAGTCGGTCTACAGGACAACCTCCGACACCGAACAGCGAGTCAGAGTGGAGAAGCAGCTTCGGGAGCTGAAGAACTACAGAGACAAGATCCTGTCCTTCAACGTCATCGATGAGAGCGCGGTGCAGGAGACCAGGGTCGAGGCGCCGGATGATCTTGCGCAATTCCCGTATCTGGAACGCCTTCTCGCCAGGGAGGAAGGGCTGCCGAAGCAGCAGCGTCTCAAGCCGCTCTGGGCTGGTGAAGCCTCTGCCACGACCGCGCAGCAGGAGACATTCAATCTCATGCTGTACGCTCGATGGTTCCGGGACGAGTTTCTGCCATTCCTGACGGAGCTGCGTCTCAAGCTCGACTACAAGTTTTCGCTCGACCGCGACAGCTTCTACGCCAGGTTCCAGGAGCTCGAGCGGAAGCTCGATCACTTTCGCGAGGAAAACGCGCGGCTCGACGAGGGGGTTGCGAGCCGGGAAATGGAGTTGGAGATGCGCAAGCGCGTCACCAAGCTCAGGAGGCAGAACGGGGTAGACGCGGCACGGCTGTTTCACGCGCTGCTCGCTTTCGCGGAGGAGCTGAGAGACGACGCGGATGGTGAGGGGGTCAAATGTCTCAACGGCCGGGAGCGCATCACGTTCGATTCCATCGAGGGCAGCCGGGCGCTGGAGGGCTGGACCGTGCGCCATGCCCTTGACGAGCTTGCACGGCTTTCATCTGAGGTGGAACGCTATCTGAACATACCGGACATCGAAGCTCAGGAGAATTGACCAGGCTCCCGGATCTACAGGGCCGTGGTGTCTCTTCGCCGGCTGTATCTCTCAATGAATCGGTACGGATATGGAAGGGGAGTGCTGCTTGCCGATTCGAGGATTTCGACCTCCTCCGTCGTCAACTCCCAACCCACACTTCCCAGGTTTTCATCGAGCTGTTCCGGGGTTCGCGCTCCGAAAATCGGTATAACGAGGTCCGAACGGCGCAGAAGGAAGTTGATTGCGACCTGCGCGCTGGTCTTCCCTCGTATTGTGGCAATTTCCCCTAAACAGTCGATCACA
>DATKLB010000033.1:0-19467 GCA_035542615.1 Spirochaetia bacterium
CGAACTCGTTTCGAAACATTCCGAACGACGTGCAGCCGGGAGAGAAGAGCACCGCGGCGGGTTTCGTCCCGCCGCCGGCCCGCGCAATCGAGACTTCCACGGCCTTTGCGAGGTCCACAAAGGGACCCTCGTACCCGACGCCTTCACCGTCGAGCACTGAGCGGATCTTTTCCGTTGCGGTTCCTTCAAGAAGGACGATGGCGCGCGGAGACCGGACTGCCCTGGCAAGCGGCGAAAAATCAATGTTCTTGTCGGTTCCGCCCATGATCAGGACGGTGGGACCTTCGATCGAGAGGACGGCCTGGACAGTGGCCTGCGGGATAGTGGCGGCCGAGTCGTTGTAGAAGCGTATTCCCTTCCATTCGCGGAACATCTCCAGCCTGTGCTCGATTCCCGGAAACTCCGCGAGCGCCTTGCGAACGACCTCCGCCTTGACGCCGTAGATCTGAAGGACAAGGCCGGCGCAGAGGAGGTTCACTGCGTTGTGTACTCCTGCCAGGCGCATTCCGGAAAGAATCGTCTTCTCGCTGCCGCCGGATGAGAGACGGGCTGTTCCTCGCTCCCCGTCAAGCCATGCTCCCCGAAGCCCGTCGGGCAGATCCGCGCCGGAGTAGAAGAAAGACTGCGCCTTCGTCTCTCTAGGGAACTCGCGCTGCCAGGGATCGTCGAGATTGAACACCGCCTTCTGGTCCGGTGTCTGCCCCTGGAAGAGGACCTTCTTGTCGGCAATATAGTCGCCCATCCCGGCGTACCGGTCGAGGTGATCGGGAAGTATCATGGTAAAAGCCGAAATGGCCGGTGCGAGGATTCCCCGGCCGCGAAGATCGCCAAGCTGCCAGGAGGAAAGCTCGAGCACCACCGGGCTGTGCGGATCGATCCCGTCGACGAAATCAAGCGGGGAGACCGTGATGTTTCCGGCGAGGACCGACCCCGGGTCTACCCGTGCCAGACCGAACGCGATCGCGGATGCTGTTGTCGATTTTCCTTTCGAGCCGGTGACCCCGATAATCGGGTTTTTCGCGATCGACAGAAAGATCGAAAGGTCGGTTTCCACGGGAACGCTTCGCGATCTCGCTGCCTCCAGGAAAGGGGAGCTTGTCGGCACCGCGGGGTTCTTGATGACAAGGTCCGCTCCCGTGAAGTCCTGCTCCTCATGTTTTCCCAGGACGTAGCGCACGGGAAGCCCGGAGAGCCGCTCCATCGAGTCCTGCAGCTTCTCTGCATCCCGAAGATCCGTTACCGTCACCCTGGCCCCATGCCGCACGAGGTATCGCGCGGATGCAAGCCCGCCGCCATTGAGACCGAGCCCCATGACAGTGACCTTCATGCCGTCGAATCCGGCAGGATCAATCTTCAATGGTGAACTCCCTCCGTTCCGCCGCGTTCAGGTGCGACGCGGAATACCTGGAAGAAGCACGGCCGGAGGATTTCCGCGGGGTCGAAGAAATACGTGAGGCCCTCGAGGACCTGGGGCGCCAGCCGGGCGACCTGCTCGGCAATTCTCACCACGGTCGAAAGGTAGTCCTGACTGGGAACCGGGACGCGCACGTCGTGGTGGACCGGGAGGTGCGGAACCGTATATTCGCCTTCGAGCTGAAGGAAGAAATCCTCGCTCTGGCTGAAATGGCGGCTCACTGGCATGGTCTGGTCCCCGATTGCCGACAGCACTGCATTGACTGCCGGGTCGGCGTACCGGACCCTGATCTCGTTCGAAACCTGCTGCACCGCCGGATATTAAACAGGATTCACGCGCCCGCCGCAAGAATCGGAGCGAGCAGCACAGAGCTATGGCTTGGTCATGGAACCATGAATCCGTTCAGGCGAGCTTGTCGGGCGGGACGACGGGCCCGTGGACCCTCTTCAGGGCCTCGAGCCCGCGCTTCTGCTCCTCGTAGACCTCGAACAGCCGCGGCGGCATCCTGGCATCCTTACGGTAAGCATCTTCCTGCAGCTGGATACGAGCAAGGATGTTGTCTATATAGAAGGAGAATTGCTTCATGTACAGCTCCCGGGGATATTCCTTGCCCACCGTGTCTTTGAAAATCTTGCGCAGATCGTCATAGCGAGGAATGAACCCGATCGGCGTCTCGATTGCCTCCACCTCGCCATGGGCAAACCTCTCCAGCCAGGTGAGCCACGCCCGCACGTCGCGCTTTTCTCCCAGGAGCTTGTCTACGTCGCCGCCGCGCGCGCAGTCCACGAGGAAATAGTTGAGACCGGCGATAATGGGCCTTCCCTCGCGAGAGAACTTCTTCGAGTTGAAGAACTCGAACTGTGCCTCCATGTAATCGCCCAGCGGGCAGGGAATGAAAGGCGAGTTCGCCCACGGCTGCCTGCTCACGCCTTTTGCGCCCACCTCCGTTGCGGTGGCCGCGGACAGGATGGAGGCGCCGATCACCACCCCGTGGTCCGGAGTCTTCGCAACCCACACCGGGGGCATCGTGTCGCTGTCCCTTCCGCTGTAGGTGATCACCTTGACAGGCACCCCCGCCGGGTCCCCGGCAACTTGTCGATTGTAATTTCCGATGGCATCATTCGTCAGCGTTACCCTGGCATTCGGGTTGGAGATGGGAACGGGCTTTCCGTTCTTGTCCTTTTTTCCCGGCCACCAGTCTCCCTGGAAGTTGCTCCCTCTCTCCGGCTGGGGCTCCCCGCTGCCGGTCCAGTGCGGGACGCTGTTCTCGTCCACCAGGACGTTCGACCAGATGACCTCGGTTCCCGGCTCGCGAAGGCACGCGTACAAGTAGGGGTCTCCCTCCTTGTTGAGGTCCTCCACGATGCCGAAGATCCCGACCTCCGGGTTCACGGCGCGCAGGGCTCCGTTTCCATCGATCCATAACTGCGCCAGGTCGTCTCCAACGTAGTCGGTTCCGACCATCGCCGTGGTCGTCTTGCCGCAGCCCGACGGCGCAGCACCCGCGAAAAAAGTCTTCCTGCCGCCCGGCCCCGTCATGCCCGTGATGAACATGTGCTCCGAAAGCTCCTTCTCCCGGCGATAGTACGTGCACAGGTCGACCGCGAAGCGGTGATTTCCTTTCTTGAGCATGAGGGTGTTGCCCGCATAGGAGCAGTACATGCTGAAGGTCGTGAACCAGCTCCTGTCCATGAAGATCCTGGCCTTGGAGATGTCCTCCGACCTGCCCGAGCCCTGGCTGTGGAGGTTCGTGAAATAGACCCCGGCGCGCTTCGTTTCCTCGTCGAAGCATTCGTAGACACTGCGATACAGGATGTTGGCGCTGTGCAGCACGTACGCCGAGCTGGAGATCATGAGGGCCGGGATGGAAGCTTGTGCGCCAATAGGTCCCCGGCTGTAGAACCCCACCAGCATCGTCTTTCCCTTCATGATGCCGGCCATCGTGGCGCGGATGTACGCCAGGGCTTCCGGTCGCGGCATCTTCTTTGCCAGGACGCTTACCTCTTCGTCCTCATTGGCGATGTAGAAGGTCTGGTCGACCATGCGTCCCTGATCCTCCGGCAGGTCGAAGTGGAGCGTGTGGCCCTTCATGGCCAGCGGGCACTCTTCCCCCGTCTCCAGGCTCATGCGTCGGCATTCCTCGGCGTCCCGGTCCGAGGAGTCAATGACGAAGACGCGATCGGGAGCGCACATGGTGATCGCATTTGCGATCCTCTGAAGGGCATCGGCGTGAGAGATGCGCTCGATCTTCTTCCTGTTGGCAGCATCCATAGATGAGGCGAAGACTCTCCGCGCTTCCTCGACGGTGCGGACGCCGCCCACTTCGCCCAGGATGTCGACTCCCTTTCTCAGCTCCAGCATGCTTTTCCCCCGCGCTTTTCAGCGTAAGTGGCTACGGAACTCGATTTTCGCATTCCTGTCAATCTCTGCCTGTCGGACCCTGTCAGGAGCCGCGAGCGGGAGCCCACGTCGACATTCCCTTCCGCGCTCTCCGTGGTATAGAATCGCGCTTCCGGGACAAGCCGCGCCTTCCAAGGAGGTCGATTGGAAAACATCTCGTTTGCCGTGCTCGACACGAAGGTCATCATGCGTGTCAGGCGCCGTTTCTGTGAGACCCCGGACGAGCTGCTGCAGAGCGAGCTGTTTCGCGCCATCCTGCGCCGCTGCCTGAGCGACCTGGCCCGGCGGGACTCTCCCCTTCTCGCATTCCTCGGGGAGACGCGGGACCTGGAATCCTCCCTCGACGTCCTGATCCAGGCCCTCCTGTTTCTCACCAAGATCCCGCTCAACCTCGTGCCCAACATCGTCGCCGGTGCCGCCTCCTATCCCGCCCACAGCAAGTGCCTGGCCGACTTCGTGGAGCACCTGTACAACTTCTGGAGAAGCTTCGAGAGATATGCGGTCTGCGACTCCGAGGGGGACGCGCTGGACAAGAGGCCCTACCGCACTTTCAATGAAACCGTCGAGAACTTTTCCCACCTCGTTCGCGGCGTCTATCGGGATGTCCAGGAGAACATCCAGGGGGTGCACCCCAGGATCTACCGCCAGCTTCACGCGGGGGTCGAAATGTCCGCGATTGCCCTCTCCCAGGAGCTCCCGCTTCCCCCGGGACCGTACGGCAGGCTGCAGGGCGTGGCCGTGATCCGCCAGATTCTTCTCAACCCTCCGCTGATTCTCGAACCGCCCATGAACAAAAGGACCGGGTCGTTCATCTTGGTGAAGGAAAATCCCCTCGATCGTGTTGCGGTCAATCCGGCAGACTGGCTGTGTTACCCCGCGCGCGTCGGCGACCTGCTCATCCTGATCTATTTTCACAACAGCTTCTTCGAGCTGGGATTTTCGCTGTGCAATCTCTTCGAGATCGCCGATGACAGCGACCTGCGGCGCATGCCGGACGCGGTGTACGTCTTCGGAGATCCCACGGACGGGCTTGCCGGGATCGCGGAGATGCCGACCGTCTTTCACGAGGATGCGGCCAACAGGATCTTCGTGGCCGCCGTGCCAAACACAAGGGAATACGGCTACTTCGGATACCTGAAAAAGATGGTGCTGACCCTTCACAACGCGATCAAGATGAAGCAGGGCCGGCTGCCGTTCCACGGCGCGTTGCTCTCCATCCAGCTCATGGGGGGGCGCGGGGCCAGCGTCCTGCTGATGGGGGACACCGGTGCCGGCAAGTCCGAGACGATCGAAGCCCTGCGGGGAATGGCCGACGCGCAGATCAGGGAGCTCGCAATCGTCGCTGACGACATGGGCTCCCTGGAGCTCCGCGATGAGAGTGTGATTGCCTATGGGACAGAAATCGGCGCTTTTCTCCGCCTGGACGATCTCAGCCCGGGATTCGCCTTCGGGCAGATCGACAGGGCCATCATCATGAGCGCGAGCAGGACGAACGCGCGGATCGTCCTTCCGGTCACGGACTACCCGAGCGTCGTCCGCGGGGTCAGGTTGGACATCGTGCTCTATGCGAACAACTACGAGGAGATCGATGATGATCATCCCGTGCTGGAGAGGTTTCTGTCCGTCGGGGAGGCAGTCAAGGTATTCCGCGATGGCACATCCATGAGCAAGGGAACCACGACCTCCACCGGTCTCGTGCACACGTACTTCGCGAACATCTTCGGTCCGCCGCAGTACCGCGAGCTGCACGAAGAGCTGGCAGCACGGTTCTTCGCGGCTTTCTTCTCCGGCGGCATCTTTGTCGGGCAGCTTCGCACCAGGCTGGGCATTCCGGGGCGAGAGTCATCGGGGCCGCAGGAAGCTGCCCGACACCTCCTGCGGCTTATCGCCGATCGACGCTGAGGGAGGGCCACGGCCCTCCCCGGCGCGCCGGCTTACCCGATTGCCACCTTCCCCGTCTCTCCACTCCTGATGCGGACGCATTCCTCCAGGGCAACGACAAAGATCTTGCCGTCTCCTATGTTCCCTGTCCGCGCTCCCTTGACGATGGCGTCCACCGTCGGCTTGACGTAGCTGTCGTTCACGGCAATCTCCAGGCGCACTTTTTTCAGCAGGTTGCCGGCTTCCTTTACGCCGCGGTAGACCTCCGTGACACCCTTCTGCCGTCCGCAGCCGAGGACGTTCGTCACGGTCTTGAGATAGATTTCCTTCGCATCCAACTGCTGCAGCACGTCGTCGAGCTTGTGGGGTTGAATGATTGCTATGATAAGCTTCATGCTTTTTCTCCTCTCCAATTCTTCAGTAATTCTTCAGTCAATGAGAGTGTAGGCGCTCTCCTTGTGCTGGGTGTTGTCGAGCCCGATGGCCTCCTCCTGCTCCTTCACCCGAAGCCCCATGATCAGGTCAAGGACCTTGGCGATGATGAAAGTGGCCGCCACCGCATACACAAGGGTCGCTCCGGCTCCGATAGCGTTGACCAGGAACTGGTGGGGATTGCCGTAGAACAGGCCGTCCGCGCCGCCCTGGTTGACCACCTTCTGGGCGAACAGCCCGGTCGCGAGCGCGCCTACCGTTCCCCCGACCCCGTGGACGCCGAAAGCATCCAGGGAATCATCGTAGGCGAGCCTCTGCTTCACCACGGCAACGGCGAGGTAGCACACCACGGCGACGATGAGGCCGATGAAGATCGCAGATATCGGGGAGACGTACCCCGACGCGGGCGTGATGGCGACAAGCCCGGCAACGGCGCCTGTGGCCGCGCCAAGCGCAGTGGGCCTGCGGCTGACGATCCAGTCGATGATCACCCACCCGATCGCCGCGGCAGCAGCGGCCGTGTTGGTGTTGAGGAAGGCGGACACCGCGAGCTCGTTCGCCTGGACAGCGCTTCCGGCATTGAAGCCGAACCATCCGAACCACAGGAGCGCAGCTCCCATCAGAGTGTAGGTCATGTTATGCGGCGCCGGCGTGATGCGGGGGAAGCCCGTCCTCCTCCCCATGACGAGCGCAACGACGAGCGCCGAGAAACCCGATGACATGTGCACGACCGTCCCTCCCGCGAAGTCGAGAGCGCCGAGGTTGTGCAGCCATCCGTCCTTGCCCCAGACCCAGTGAGCAATGGGGTCATACACGACGGTCGCCCAGACAAGGGTAAAGACAACGAACGTGGAGAACTTGATCCTCTCGGCGAAAGCGCCCGTGATGAGAGCCGGTGTAATGACGGCGAACATCATCTGGAAGATCATGTAGAGCTGGTGGGGGACGGTCGGTGCGTAGTCGGGGTTCGCGGCGAGCCCGACGCCCTTCAGGCCGAACCAGGAAAGGTTTCCGAAAAGGTGGCCGACGTCGGGTCCGAAAGCGATGCTGTAGCCCCACAAGAGCCACTGGATGCTGATGAGACAAAGAATGAAGAACGACTGCATCATCGTGGAGAGTACGTTCTTGCGACGAACGAGGCCGCCGTAGAACAGGGCAAGCCCTGGCGCTGTCATGAGAAGAACCAGAGCCGTGGACACGAGCACCCACGCTGTGTCCCCTGAGTTGATTGTGGACTGCATCGAGACCTCCTCTCGAAGAAGATTCTTGTCGAGAGGAAGGCAGCAATAATCGTGCCAAGAAGCTATGCCCCGCCTTCCGCGCATCCATGCGCTCGGCGGGGCTCCGCCATCCATGGCTAGGGGCTCTTGAACCGTTTCGGCAGTATCTGGTACTTGCGCACACGCAGCCCCATGATGCGCTCTGTTATCCCCAGCGCGGAGGCCGCCGCGGCCATGTTCCCCCGCGATGACTTCAGGGCTTCCATCAGCAGCTCTTTCTCCACGGTTTCCAGCGCCGCCTTGAGAGTGCCCCGGGGAACGGTCCCGCTGGACTCCGCGGTCTGGAGGGACGGAGGCAGGTTGTGTCCGTGGATGACCTCGTCCGAGCTGAGCAGCACCGCGCGCTCGATGCAGTTCTCGAGCTCACGGACGTTGCCTGGCCAGTGGTAGACCATCAGGATGTCGATCGCGGGCGTGGATATCCGGATGACATTCTTGTGGTTCTGCCTGCTGTAGCGCTCGACGAAATAGTCTGCCAGCAGGAGGATGTCTGTTCTCCGCTCCCTCAATGGAGGAATGTGGATCGGGAACACGTTGAGCCGGTAGTACAGGTCCTGGCGGAACTGCTCGTCCTCGATGAGCTTTTCCAGATTCCTGTTTGTCGCCGCGATCAGGCGCACGTCGGTCTTGATCGTGGTCGTTCCTCCCACTCGCTCGAACTCGCGCTCCTGCAGGACGCGCAGAAGCTTGATCTGCATGGCGGGAGAGAGATCCCCGATCTCATCGAGGAAGAGTGTCCCTCCCTGCGCCAGCTCGAAACGGCCTTTTCGGGCAGCAACAGCGCCCGTGAAGGCGCCTTTTTCGTGCCCGAACAGCTCGCTTTCGATGACCCCCTCCGGAAGTGCGGCGCAATTCACCTTGACGAACGGTCGGGAGGCCCGACGGCTCGCGTAGTGGATTGCGTGGGCGACCAGCTCCTTGCCTGTGCCGCTTTCCCCGCGCAGCAGCACCGTCGTGTCGCTGGTGGATACCTGCGCAATGAGCTGGTAGACGCTCTGCATGGCCTTCGAATTGCCGATGATGTTCGAAGGTCGATACCGGTCCTTCAGCTCGTCCTGCAGCCGCAAGTTCTCTTCCACCAGCCGCTCTCTTTCCTCCTGCGCGCTCTGGCGAAGCCTCACTGCCTGCGCGATGAGGGACGCGATGATCGACAGGATCCCCGCCTCTTCCTCGAGGTAGGAAACCGCCGCAACAGGCCGATCCGCGCTCAGCGCACCGACGACTTCCCTGCCCAGCTTGATGGGGACGCAGATGAAAGACATCTCCTCCCCGTCGCGATGACGCCGCGCCCCGGTGCGGTCGAGGAACTGGGGCTCTTCGGAGATCTTCGGAACGATGGAGGCCTTTCCGGTCTGGATCACCGTGCCGGTGATTCCCTCGCCGAGCTTGTACCTTCCCCTGCGCTTCTGCGTGGCCGAGAGGCCATACGCTGCCTCGATCGCGATTTCTCCCGTCTGCCTGTTCAGAAGGGTGAGCGTGGCGAACTTCATTCCCAGGGACCGGGTGATCGCCTCCAGAACGGGCTCCACGACAGTGCGCAGATCGAGGCTCGAATCGAGGATCTGGCCGATCTCGAAGAGCAGAGAGAGCTCCCCCGGCCCCCCTTGCACACTCAGGCGTCTCCTGTCCCCTGACATCTTCTCTCCTTGTCGAAAACCTACGGAATTGTCATCCGCTTTCCCAAAAAGATACGGAAATGTAGTGCGCTTCTCTTCGGACGTCAACGGCCGCATTGACAACTCCCACCCCTCTCCGTATAAATCGTGCATGGATCCACTTGCGCAGGAATTGAACGATGCCCTCGAGGGGAGCGTGGCCGGATCGCTGCTCTCCGATCTGGGAAAACGCATGTATTTTCCTCGCGGCATTGTCGCGCAGTCAGCCGAAGCCAGGCAGCATGCGAGGCGAGCGAACGCCACCATCGGGATGGCCCTCCGGGAAGGCAAACCGGTGTACCTGCCGGCTATCCGGTCGCTCATCCCGGATCTCGATCCGGAAGAAATCTTTCCCTATGCTCCCACGCAGGGCATCGAAAAGCTCCGGCAGGCGTGGAAAAACGAGATCGTGCAGAAGAATCCAGACATCGGGGCAACTCCTTTTTCCCTCCCCCTCGTGGTGCCCGGGCTGACGGCCGGCATCTCGACCCTTGCAGACCTTTTCGCCGGTCCCGGCGACACCCTCGTTCTTCCCGACCTCTACTGGGACAACTATCCGCTCATCTTCGAGACGCGCAGGGAGGCGGTAGTCAGAACTTTTCCATTCTATACGAGCGCCGGGGGATTCAATGCCGCGGGGCTGCGTGATGCTCTCCGCGCCTCAGCTCGCACAGGCAAGGTTCTGCTGCTCCTGAACTTCCCCAACAATCCGACAGGCTACTCGCTCACGCGGGAGGAGGCCGCGGAAGTCGTGTCGGTCATTCAGGAGATCGCGGATTCTGGAACGAAGAGCCTCGTGATAACCGACGACGCGTACTTCGGGCTGTTCTACGAGCCTGATATCTACCCGCAGTCTCTCTTCGCGCGCCTTGCCGGCCTTCATGAGAATGTTCTCGCCGCAAAAGTCGACGGCTCGACGAAGGAAGACCTCACATGGGGATTCCGGACAGCGTTCATCAGCCTCGGGGCGAAGGGGCTTGCGAAGGAGCACTACGATGCACTTACGAGCAAGCTCATGGGCGCGGTTCGCTCCACGGTCTCCAACTCAAGCGTCCTGGCGCAGAATCTGATCCTTCGCGCCATTGCGAGCCCTGAGCGCCGCAGGCAAAAGGAAGAAGCCGCGGCCCTCCTGCGACAGCGATACCAGAAGGTGAAAGAAATTCTGTCGGCCCGGTCGAGCTCCGCCATCAAGCCTCTTCCGTTCAACTCCGGGTATTTCATGAGCTTCCGTCTGGCGAGGGGCAGCGCGGAGACTTTGCGTAAGGCCCTTCTCATGGAGGAGGGGGTTGGAACGATCGCGGTCAACGAGCGCTGTCTGCGCGTGGCCTTTTCGCAGCTGGATCTGGACAAGCTCGATGAAGTGTTCGATCTGATCTATAGAACGGCGGAGAAGGCTCTCTAGGCGTTGACGAGGAACCGGCCGATGTCCTTCAGCTCGGGAATTTTCTCATAGACGGGTCGCTTTTTCTCATGGACCTCCCTGTCGAGGCTCGTCGTCTCCATGTAGAGCTCGTTTACCTGGTCCGCGAGAACCGCCAGGTTGACCGGAAAGTTCTGCGCGGCCATTTCCCGAAGCACCCTGTCCGCGTCGGTCCCGCCATGGAGGATCACGGCCTTCAAATTGGGGACCAACCGTGTGCGGGCCTGGTGAATGAAGTGGGCCGCGGCGATCACCATTTCATACAGATCTTCGAACTGGAACCCCTGGTTCTTGTAGTATTCTGACTTGGTGGTGAGGCCGTCCAGCCGGTCCCATTCCGATTGAGGCAGATCCAGGGTAATCAACAGCTTGCGGATGAAGCGGTTGGAGATGTTGTTCTTATAATGATCGCCGATGCGCTCGATGATCTTGAAAATCTGTGGATTCTTGATGTTCACGCGCGCATGCCCTCCGCGGATCCCCGCCGCATCAAGCGTAACTGATGGCCGGCGCGAGGTCAAGCAAGCCCATAGAGCCGCCCTTGCCGCGCGCCGCGGGCGCGCATTTCCTGCGCAAGACGCACGGTGAACTCGGGCTTGGTCCAGAACGTCCGCGGGCTCATCACATCCGCGGGCACGGCATCAGCGGTGATTCTCATGATGACCGTTTCCGGTGGCAGTCTTTCGATCGCCGCGAGAGTGTATTCCAGGTGGCGTTTCGGCCCCGGCGTGGTCACCTCGCCCAGCATGAGCTCGCGGGCAAGCCGGGTGCCTTTGGGAATCAGGAGGTTGTGGATCTTCACACCGTCCATCGGCAGCGCACCCACAAATCGAATAGTGTCCATGATGTCGGAAAAGCTCTCACCCGGCAGGCCGAAGATGAGATGCGCGCCCACGGCAAGGCCGTGGTTCTTCAGCAGCCGGAAGGCTCGCGCGAAATCCTGCGAGGAGTGACCACGCCCGATGCGGAGAAGCGTTTCGTCTTTGGCTGTCTGCAGGCCCAGCTCGACCCAGACCTCGAGACCGCGGCTGCGGTACGAAGCCAGCAACCGTGCCTTCTCCTCATCCACGCAGTCAGGCCGGGTCGCAACGTTCAATCCCCGGAAAGGGGCAAGCGACAGGCCAAGGTCGTACACGCGCTCCAGCTCCTCCACGGGAGCGTTCGTGTTCGAGTAGGCCTGGAAAAAGAGAATGAACGCCTGCGCGGAGTAGCGCCGCGAGAGGAATGCCATCCCCGCTCGCACCTGGGAGGCAAGGCTTTCCGCATCGACGAAGCCCGATCCGTTCGTGCAGCCGGGAACGTTGACCCCGGAGCGCCTGAGATAGGGCGCGCGCGAGCCGTCGACGGCGCAGTAGCTGCACCCGCCCGAGGACCGGCCATTCCTGCGGTTCGGACAGGAGAAGCCGGCGTCAACGGCAACCCGGTAAACGATGCACCCGTGGCGCTCGCGGAGATAACGGGAGTAGGTGAGGTAGGGAGGCTCGGTCACGGAAAATGTCCCGCCAGCAGGGTAGCAGAGGAGGGCGCGTGTTGACAACGCACGCCACCGTCCATACAGTTCTCGCGCATGAAAATCCCGCGGGGAGCCGGACGGGCTGGCTTTGCCATTCCCGCCGTGTGCGCGTTTCTCATCGGCTGCGGACTGATCCCGGAGCCGAGCGTCAGGATGGTCACCGACCGGGCCGAGATGGCGGCATACGTGGACCGGTTCAATGCCCTGCAATCCGACGTAAGGATCGAGCTTTCGTACCAGGAAGCTCCGTGGCAGTCCGTGCTCGACGGGGTCCCGGGGGATCTCGTCGTGGGGGAGTGGCTCCCTAGCCCGAACGTTCTTGACCGGTTCGATTCCCTCGGAGACCTGGTGAAGTCCGGCAGGATCGATCCTTCCTGGTTTTATGCGGGTCTCATCTCAATGGGCTCCCGAGACAATCGCCCGGTCCTCGTTCCCCTCTCATTCAACCTTCCCGCCATGGTGTTCTTCAAGCCGGCTGTGCAGAGGGAGCTTTCCAGCATGTTCATGCCGCTGGACACACTGCAGACCCTCGCTCGATCGTTCAACACGCCGCAAAAGACGGGTGGCTTTTCAGCAATGGGCTTCTCGCCGTTCTGGAACCCCGATTTCCTGGACGCCGAAGCTCTTCTCTTCGGTGCGCGCATCCGGCCTGGAAGGAACGGTCTCCCCGCCTGGGATCAGGAGGGCCTCACACGGGTAGTGGATTTCACCCGTGCCTGGCTCGCCGGGGTAGACGGCGGGGCAGCGGCGGAGGACTTGTTCTCGAGCAGAAACCTCGTGCAACCCTGGTACAAGCTTCTCACGGGAGGGAAAATCCTTTTCGCCCTGGCCTCGTTCAGCGACTATTTCGCCCTGCCTGAGGAAAAGAGGAGGGATCTCGATTTTCGCTGGCTTTCCCAGGGCAGCACGATTCCCGTGTCGCCGGACGCCCTGTTCGCCGGGGTGCTGCGCTCGTCGCGGAACAAGAGGGGGGCCAGGACTTTCCTCGAGTGGTTCTGCAACCCTTCAGTCCAGCGAGGTCTTCTCGATGTGAATCAATCGCGGAGGATCGGGGTCTTCGGGGTAACGGACGGCTTTTCGGCTCTCAAGAGCATCAACGACAGGGAATTGCCCCAGAAATACCCCTTCCTGCTCGGTCGGATTCCTTCCGAGAACATTCTCTCTTTTCCTGAGACACTCCCGGACAACTGGCCGACTGTGCGAGACCAGGTCATCAGGCCGTGGATTCATAGAAGCGCGGCTGGAAATGAGGATCAGCCTCTGGAAAAAAAACTGGACGACTGGGTGAAAGGCACCAAAAAATGATCGTGGGAGCGCTTCCCGGTGCTCCCGTCCGCCCGATCGAGCCAAATATTCATTGACAATACCGGCAACGCTCATTTATCATCTGCCTCATAAGATAATTCAACCGGGAGGTTACCAATGGCGACAGTAGAGTTGCGGAACATTACAAAGGTCTATGAGGGAGGGGTAAAGGCGGTCGACAGCGCCAACCTGACGATCAACGACAAGGAGTTCGTCGTCCTGGTCGGGCCATCGGGCTGCGGCAAAACGACGACCCTGCGCATGGTTGCGGGCCTGGAGGAGATCTCCTCCGGCGAGCTGTACATCGACGGGAAACTGATGAACGACGTGGCGCCCAAGGACAGGGATATCGCCATGGTCTTCCAGAACTACGCGCTGTACCCGCACATGACCGTCTACGACAACATGGCCTTCGGGCTGAAGATCCGCAAGTACCCGAGGGCGGAGATCAACTCGCGCGTCCACGAAGCGGCCCAGATTCTCGACATCGAGGAGCTTCTGGACCGCAAGCCCAAGGCCCTGTCAGGAGGGCAGAGGCAGCGCGTTGCGGTAGGCCGGGCCATCGTGCGCAAACCCAAAGTCTTTCTCTTCGATGAGCCCCTGTCCAACCTCGATGCCAAGCTCAGGGTGCAGATGAGAGCCGAGCTCTCGGCCCTCCACCACAGGCTGCAGGCCACGATGATCTACGTGACCCACGACCAGGTGGAGGCCATGACCATGGGGGATCGCATCGTGGTGCTCAAGGATGGAATCATCCAGCAGATCGGCACCCCGCTGGGGCTGTACAACACGCCTGTCAACCGGTTCGTCGCAGGCTTCATCGGGTCTCCTCCCATGAACTTCATCAAGGTCGGCCTGAAGTCGGAGAACGGCAGGATGTTTGCCGAGGAGGGAAGCTTCCGGATGCAGCTCCTGCCTCAGCAGGCGGAAACACTGCGCAACTACTCCGGCAAGGACGCGATCTTCGGCATTCGGCCGGAAGATCTGATGTACATGGAGGCCCCGGACAGCTCGAACAACATCCCGACCAAAGTGGAAGTGATCGAGCCCCTGGGCGCCGAGATCCACCTCTGGGTGAGCACGCCGCACAACCAGATCGTCGCCCGCGTCCCTCCCCGGTTCATTTTCCATGTCGGGGATGCGGCGAACCTCAAGCCTGATCTGCAAAAAATCCACTTCTTTGACATGGAGACGGAGAAGGCCATTTTCTGAAGCGTCCGTTGGAAAAAAAGACCGGCCGCGACGGCCGGTCTTTTTTCACTGTGACCTGGCTATAGGAAGGGCGCCTTCCGCCTCCGCGCGACCTTCGGTCGTGCTAGGGCTCGGCGCCCTCTCGACCTTCATGTCTAGAGGATGGCGAAGATCTTCCACTGCCCCTTGTCATTCACGAAGTAGTACCTCTGGTGTGTGTTCCAGAACGGAATCGTCTTCGCCAGATCGGCTTTCGCGCGAACGCTCAACGAGTAGACGGTTCCTTCGACATCCGACACCGGGCTTTGCGTGCTTTCGACGAAGATGCTGTCCGTCTCCATGACATCGGCGATCTGCGCGGACCCGAAGTCGGTATTTTCGAAATACCCTTCGAGGGAAGTCTTCAGCTCCTCCCTCGTCACGGTCTGGCCGAGCCGCAGGAATCGGACCTGGTTGCTCATGTAGCCGAGAGCGCCATCCGCGTCTTTCTTCAAGAGCGCACCCATGCACCCTGTGAAGGCATCGGTTACGTTCCTGCTCGCCTCCGCATCAACGGCGCTGTCGGCGGGAGGCTCGCTTGCAGCCGGCGTCCCTGCCTTCGGCTTCCAGGTGAGCGGCGGAGGGTTCTGCCCGATGGCAAAAATGTACCAGTCTCCGGCGCCCTTGTGAACAAAAAACTGCTGCTCCGGCTCCCAGAAACCGAGGAACTGGGAGAAGTCGGCGGCCGCGGAGACGCGCAGCGTGTACGCGTCTCCCCAGGCCTTCCGCATGGAAGGAGCGGCGGCGGAGACGGCGATCGTGCTCAGGTCATAGAGATCCGATGGCCCTTTTTCGCCAAGAGGAGCAGAGGAGAAGAACTGCTGGAAAGCAGATTTTGCCTCATCCCGGGAAAGCTCGGCGCCTGTCTTCGACAGGTAGATCGAGCCATCCAGGAAACCGGTTGCTTCCGCAGCGTCGCGGTCCAGGAGAGCACCGAGGAATCTCAGGAAAAAAGAGCTGAGTGACTGCACGGGCACCTGGGCCGCCCCTGCCCCGATGGTCGTGGCTGTACCGCGCGCAAGGAGGTCTGCTGCAGAGGGCATTGCCTCGTCGCTGATCGTGGACGGGTCCAGCCGGGGATCGATGAGGCGGGCGAGCTGCATGAACTCCTTCCCCTTGTCCGTCTTGCCGACTGCCTCATACTGTCTGCCGGCAAGCCAGTACGCCTGCGCGAGCGCACGGCGCTGAGTCTCATTGGAGTTTTTCCAGAATTGCGCCCAGAGCGCTCCTGAAACGAACAGGAGCACTGCGGCGGCGATGACGAACGTCTTTCTCATGCGTTGCCTCCTTGCGAGGGAAAAGCAATCACGTCCGCATTCTACTCGCATCCGGCTCGAGTTGACAACCCGGTTAGGCCGCTGCTAAACTCCCTCTACGCGACGGTGGCCTGTCCCGTTGCACGGGGTGGAGCATCTGTCGGGAGGGAGGCCGAAAATGTCCCGTTATTTGCGGCTCATCCTCGTTGCCGGGATTGCAATCGTTTTTGTCGCCTGTCCCTCGACTCCCAAGCCCCCGGAAAACACCGTCGCCGTTCCGACCTTCAGCCCGGCCGAAGGAAGCTACACGGAAGCGCAAGCGGTGACCATCACGACCTCCACGGAGGGGGCCGAGATCCGCTATACCACTGACTCGTCGCAGCCCACCGCGTCGACAGGCACGGTCTACTCGGGTCCCGTCCCCGTCTCTTCGACGACAACCATCGAGGCAATCGCCACGAAGAAGGGGTTCAAGGACTCCGACGTGGCCAGCGCCACCTTCACGATCCGGGTTGCCGATATCCAGTTCAGTCCGGCCGGCGGCTCGTTCAACGCCGCGACGTCAGTGGCTCTTTCAACGGCAACGCGGGACGCGCGGATCTTCTTCACGACGGACGGCAGCGAGCCTTCGGCGGAAAAAGGCACCGCGTACTCCGGTCCGATATCCGTGGAGACCACGACGACCCTCAGGGCGGTAGGCGTGAAGCAGGGCCTCTCAAGCTCGACCGTTGCAAGCGCAACGTACACCATCGGGGTCCCGGTTGAGCCCGTCACGGACGAGGAAGTGGCAGCGGCGCAGAACGCGATTGCCCGGGCCCGCGAGGTGGATGCGGACTACTATGACCCCGCGAACTTCGACGCGGCACGACGCCTGCTCGACTCGGCGCTTGGCGTGCGCTCCAGCGACCCCGCTTCCGCGCGCGTGCAGCTTGCGCAGTCGAAGGAAAAGGCCGATCTCTCGTTCGACAATTCCGTCGTCAGGTCCGCGGAAGATCTGGCGGCCCGGATGGCCGCACTGCGCCAGAAGCTCCTCGACCTGCAGGCGGATAAGTACATGCCGGAGCAATTCACCAGCTCGACAGCGGGAATCGACGAGGCGAAGAACCTGTTCGCGCAGAAGGACTATGCGGCGGCGCGCGCACGGTCGTGGCAGGCGTTGCGGGAAATGGCTGATCTGAGAGACCGCCTCGAGACCCGCCTCCAATCGCTGGCGGCCCTTCGATTCAATGTCGAGCAGGACATGAAAGAGGCGGAATCCACGAATGCCTATTCGTATGCTCCCGCGCAGGAGGACCGGGTAACAACGCTGTATCTGCAGGGTCTTCGGGCCCAGCAGGGGTACAGGCTCGACGAGGCGGAGGAGAGCTTCGGCGCCGCGCTCGAGGCCGCCAAGGAAGTATTGCGGATCGCCAAAGCCGCCCGCGATGCGCAGACGGCCGATGAGAAGGCGAAGGCAGAGGCGAAACGGGCGCAGGTCATGAAGGCGCTCCAGGAAGCTTCACAGCTTACCATCGTCACCGAGGACGGCATCGTCGTAACGCCGAAGAACTGGACCGAGGATGATTTCCAGAAGGAAATGGACCAGGTGCAGAAGGAGCAGCAGCAGCAGCAGGACGCCGCTCCGGGAACGCAGTCGATGGTCATTCCCGGCGGGGAATCAACCGTGGTTCTGGCCGAGGAATCTACGGAGGATCTCCTCGTCCAGGCCCGCCACCTCTGGTCGCTCGGGCTGAGAGAGGAGGCGGCGGGAAACTACCTGAAAGCGCAGGACTACTTCGACGAGGCGCTTCGCTATGTCGAGGTCTATACCTCATACGCGGTCAAGGGCGTCTACACTGTCCGCCTGATTCCCGAGCGTCGTGACTGCCTGTGGCGCATAGCTGAGTACAAGGACATCTACGGTGATCCATACCAGTGGCCCAGGATATGGCGCCGCAACCGCAAGGTGATCCAGAACCCGGACCTCATTTACCCCGGCTGGCAGCTTGTGATTCCTCCCTAGCATACCTGCCAATCTTCTCCGTGAGCTCCTGTTTTCTCGCCTCGAGCCCCTGCTCCGTCGTCGCTTCGACAACGAGGCGCAGAAGGGGCTCCGTGTTCGACTCGCGCAGGTTGAACCACCAGTCGGGGAAATCGATCCGGATGCCGTCGATGTCGGTCAGGGCCCCCGCCGGATAGTCCGCCTTGATCTTCTGCACTATCTCGGGACCGTTGGGAACGGTGAAATTGATCTCTCCGGAAAAGTAGTACCTGTGAAAGCCCGCGATGAGCTCTGAGAGTCGTTTCCCGCTTTTTGCAAGCACCTCCACAAGGACCAGGGCAGCGATCATGCCGGAATCGCAGAAGAAGTTCTCCCGGAAATAGTAGTGGCCTGCAAGCTCGCCGCCGAGAATCCCCTGCGTTTCGCGAAGGAGCTTCTTTGCGTAGGAATGTCCCACCCTGCAGATGCGCGGCTCGGCGCCCAACTCCCGCAGCCGCTCCACCACGGCGCGCGAGCTTCGCACGTCATAGGTGACCACCCGCGAGCCTCCGGCGAGCCGCTCGGGGTGCTCGCGAAAATAATACTCCCCGAGAAGCCCGATGATGAGATCGGGAGAGATGAACCTCCCCAGCTCATCGATGAACACCACGCGGTCGGCGTCGCCGTCGAAGCAGATCCCGAGGCTGGCCGCCTGGCTGACGACTTCGCGCTTCACGGCGGCGAGGTTCGCTTCCACCAGCGGATTCGGGGCATGGTTGGGGAACCGGCCGTCCGGCTCTTCGAACAAGAAGCGGAAATCACCCCCCGTTCCTTTCAGCGCATCATGAAGGTAGATTCCCGCCATGCCGTTGGAGCAGTCGATCACGACCTTCATCCCGCCGAGGTCGGATCGAAACCGTCCCACGTGCGCGACGTAGTCCCTTCGGATGTCGAGCGGTCGAATCTGCCCTGGGGCCGAGGCGGCGTCGCTGTCAGCTTCGCTGAGGGAGCGCTCCAGCTCCGCGAGACCCGTATCATATCCAACAGGAATCGCTTCTTTGCGGGAAACTTTCATCCCATTGTACTCGGGGGGGTTGTGGGAAGCAGTGATCATCACGCTTCCGTCGAGCCCGTAGAAAGCCGTTGCGAAGTAGACTGCCGGCGTGTCGCACAGTCCGATGTCCGCCACGTCGCAGCCTGCCGCGCAGAGGCCCCGCGAAAGCTGCTGGAAAATCTCTCCCGAGGAGAGGCGGACGTCACGCCCTATGCCGATCCGCTTCGCACCGAGAAGGCCGGGAAGACGCAGGCCGATGCGGCGGGCCGTTGCTCCGTCCCATTCCTTTCCGTAGATGCCCCGGATGTCGTAGGATTTGAATATGTCCATCGTCCGACAATAGCCCGAAACTGTGGCGCTGTACACGCCGGTCTCGGAACGCCGCGGCGCTGTACACCATGGGGCATTTTCACTACGATGCCACGGATGAGCCTCCTGACGTTTACTGTCAAGCCGAACATACCAGACCGACTGCATCCCCTCGAAGAGATCGCCTACAATCTCTGGATAAGCTGGAACTACGAAGCGATCATGCTCTTCATGCGCCTCGACTACGATGCGTGGATGGCATCGCGCATGAACCCGGTGCGCATGCTCGGTCTCGTGTCCCAGGCGCGGCTGGAAGCCGCTGCGGCCGATGATTCCTTCCTTGCTGCCCTGGACGTTG
>DATKLB010000034.1:0-8114 GCA_035542615.1 Spirochaetia bacterium
TCGTGGAACTTCTCCGCCTTGGCCACCTGCTCGAATGACCTCGCCACCTCGGGGAAGCCTTCCTCCCGCGCCGTCTTTCCGAATCCGGGATAGAGCGTGCTCCACTCCTCGAGCTCGCCGGCAGCGGCCGCTTCCAGGTTCGCCTTCGTGTCGCGGATGGCCCCGGCCGGATACATCGCCGTGATCTCCAACCCGCCGCCCTCAAGGTGGGAGAAGAACACCTTGGCGTGCTCCTTCTCGTTGTCCGCGGTCTCCAGGAAGATATTCGCGATCTGCTGGTAGCCCTGCTCCCGCGCCTTCCCGGCGAAGTACGTGTAGCGGTTTCGCGCCTGCGACTCGCCGGCAAAAGCCTTCAGGAGATTCGCCTCGGTCTTTGTCCCTTTGATCGATTTCGCCATTTCGGTTTCCTCCCCAATGTGAAGCTGCGGGATCTCGGAGGCGGTTCGAGCCGCGCGCACATTGCTCCCGGAACGCTCCTGGAGGCGCGCCGACTTGACTCTGAACAAACCTTCGGGGTATTGATGAGCCTATCATAAGTTGCCACACCATGCAATCCTTGCATTCCAGTCGCAGAGAAGGGGGCAGTCGAGTATGAGCGCAGCGAAGTTCGTTTATCTTTTCGGTGGCGGTCGGGCAGACGGCAACGAGAAGATGAAGAATCTCCTCGGGGGCAAGGGAGCCAATCTAGCCGAGATGGCCGGCCACCCTGATCTGCGGCTCCCCGTTCCTGCCGGTTTCACGATCACCACCGAGGTGTGCACGCACTTCTTCCAGAACAAGGGCCGGTATCCCACTGGCCTGGATCAGCAGGTGGCCAGCGGCCTTGCCCACATCGAGAAGATCATGAGCCACACCTTTGGAGATCCTGCCAATCCCCTCCTCGTCTCCGTGAGATCCGGGGCCCGCAAGTCGATGCCCGGTATGATGGAAACCGTCCTGAACGTCGGGCTGAACGAAAAGACGGCCGAAGGAATCATCAAGGCCACCGGCAACCCGCGCTTCGTCTACGACGCGTACCGCCGCCTCATCCAGATGTACTCCGACGTGGTCATGGAGAAGGCGGAAGGGATCGAGCCCGCCGAGGGAATGGGCGTGCGTCAGCAACTGGAGCGCGAGCTGGAAAAGATGAAGCGCGCAAAGGGGGCAAAGCAGGATACCGACCTGAGCGCGGATGACCTGAAGAGCCTCATCAGGATCTACAAGGCGAAAGTTCGCGAAGTGCTCGGCAAGGATTTCCCCGAGGACGCCAAGGAACAGCTGTGGGGCGGGATCCGCGCGGTCTTCCAGAGCTGGAACGGCAAGCGCGCCATTTCCTATCGCCGAATCGAGGGAATCCCCGATGAATGGGGGACGGCCGTCACGGTCCAGTCAATGGTGTTCGGGAACATGGGAAACGACTCCGGCACCGGCGTGGCATTCACCAGAAACCCGGCAACGGGGGAGAACGTGTTCTACGGGGAATGGCTCCCCAACGCACAGGGAGAAGACGTCGTGGCGGGGATCCGCACCCCCTACCCGATCAACGAAGCGGGAAAAAGCGAGCATACGGCCGGCCTGCCCTCGCTGGAGAAGCAGTTCCCGAAGATCTATAGCGAGCTGCATGCCATCGAGCTTCGACTGGAAAAGCATTACCACGACATGCTCGACCTCGAGTTTACCATTGAAAAGGGCAAGCTCTGGATGCTGCAGTGCCGGGTGGGGAAGAGAAACGGCCCCGCGGCGGTGCGCATGGCCGTTGAGATGGTCAAAGAGAAGCTCACCACGGCGGAAGAAGCCGTCACGCGAATAACGCCAGCCCAACTCGATGAGCTGCTCCACCCCATCATCGATCCATCCAGAGAGGCCGGGGCCACGCTCCTGGCAAAAGGGCTCCCCGCCGGTCCCGGAGGAGCTGTCGGCCAGGTCGTTCTCACCGCGAACGAAGCCGTGGCGCAGGCGAAGATGGGAAAGAAGGTCATCCTCGTGCGGGAAGAGACCAACCCTGAAGACGTGGAAGGCATGCGCGCGGCGGAAGGAATCCTCACAGCGCGCGGCGGCATGACGTCCCACGCAGCGCTCGTGGCGCGCGGCTGGGGCAAGTGCTGCATCGTCGGCGCCTCCGAGGTGAAAGTAGAAATGGACAATCGCCGGATCAGCGTGAAAGGCAAGGTCCTTCGGGAAGGGGACTGGCTCTCCCTGAATGGAACAAAGGGCAACGTGTACGACGGCGCGCTTCCGCTGATCAAGGCAGCCGGGGAAAACCCCAATTTCGTCGCCTTCATGACCATGTGCGACAAGGTGAAGAAGCTGGGCGTACGCACAAACGCTGACACTCCCCAGGATGCAAAGAGAGCGCGCGAGCTGGGCGCAGAGGGGATTGGCCTCTTCCGGTTCGAGCACATGTTCTACGGAGAAGGATCGGACAGGCCACTGTTCCTCCTGCGACGGATGATCGTCTCGAAGACCGAGGCGGAAAGGCGCCGGGCCCTCGAGGAGCTTTTCCCCTTCATGAAGGAGGACGTGAAAAAGACCATGGAGGTCATGGACGGCCTGCCGGTGACTTTTCGGACCCTCGACCCCCCGCTGCACGAGTTCGTGCCCAACCGTTCTGACGAGCGCGAGCGCCTCGCCGCTGACCTGGGGATCAGCGCGGAGGAGTTCAACGCCAGGGCTGACAGCCTCCACGAGTCCAACCCCATGATGGGCCACCGCGGCGTGCGCCTGGGGATCTCCTATCCTGAAATGACGGAGACCCAGACCCAGGCCATCCTGGAGGGGGCGGCAGAGCTCATCCAGGCGGGCAAGAACGCAAAGCCAGAGATCATGATCCCTGTCACCAGCGCCATGACGGAGGTCGTGGACCAGAAAAAGATCATTGACCGTGTCTACGACAAGGTGATCGCCAAGTTCGGCCTGCCCAAATCCCGGCTGCCGCTGATCGTCGGTACCATGATCGAGATACCCCGGGCCGCCATCACCGCGGACAAGTTCGCCAGTGTGTGCGATTTCTTCTCGTTCGGCACCAACGACCTCACGCAGATGGGGTTCGGATTTTCCCGGGATGATATCGGCAGCTTCGTGCCAAAGTACATCGAGAAGAAGATCCTTCCGGCGGACCCGTTCCAGACCCTGGACCAGGAGGGGATCGGCGAGCTCATCAAGATGGGCATCACCAAGGGCCGCAGTGTGAAGCCGACGTTGAAGATCGGCATCTGCGGCGAGCACGGCGGAGACCCCGAGTCGGTGAAGTTCTGCCACAGGGTCGGGATGAACTACGTGTCCTGCTCGCCCTACCGCGTGCCGCTGGCCAAGCTCGCGGCTGCGCAGGAAGTCGTTGCCGAAGCCCAGGAGAGGAAACCGGCGCGACCTGCCGGCGCCAGGAGGCCCGCGCCAAAGGCCGCCGCGAAAAAGGCTGCCGCCCGAAAAGCCGCGGCGCCGAAGCCGTTGGCAAAGAAGCCGGCGCCGAAGAGGGCAGTCGCGAGGAAGCGACCGTCAGGAAAGCCAGCGGCACGATCGGCAAGGGCGAAGAAACGGTAAGATCTTTCCGCGTCCATCCGCCCCGCGCCTTCTGGCGTACACGCATGTGCCGTGCCAAAGGGAGCGGGGCTTTTCATTTCGCGGGCTTTTAGTATAGTGCCGGCTGAGGCCATGAGAAGGTACCCACTGCTTCGATCCATGAGTCGAGCGGGCCAGACCAGCGTCGTGAAGGAAATTTTCACGACCGCGCACGGCAGGTATGATTTTCTCAATCACCTCCTGAGTCTCCGGCGGGACGTCGGGTGGCGGGAGTTCGCAGTCGGAAGGATGAGGTTTCCTCCCGAGGGCCGATTCCTGGATGTAGCAACGGGAACGGCGGATCTCGCACTCGCTGCCGCGCGCCGATACCCGCTTCTGCGGGTGACCGGGGTCGATTTCGCCGAGCCAATGCTCGCAATTGGAAAGCAAAAGGTGCGGGCGGCCGGCCTTTCGGATCGAATCGCCCTTTTCCCATGCGACGCGCTTGCCCTTCCCTTCCCGTCGGGCAGCTTCGACGTAGCGGCGATTGCCTTCGGGATGCGCAACATCCCGGACAAGGTCCGGGCCCTGCGCGAGATGGCGCGCGTCACCAGGGCCGGCGGCCAGGTCATGGTGCTCGAAATGACTTTCGCCCCTGCCCCGGCCTTTCGGGCGATCTACGGAGCCTATCTCTCCGGCGTTCTGCCACGGATCGCGAGGTTGTTTGCGGCCAACGGCGGCGCCTATTCCTACCTGGCGGACTCGATCAGGAGTTTCCCGACACCTGAGACTTTCGGGGACATCATGACTTCCGCGGGACTGACCGAGGTCACGTGGCACAGTCTCACCTTCGGCGCGGCGTACCTTCACGTCGGACGCACTCCGCCTGTCGACAGGAGAGATACATGACCCTCGAGAAAGTTCTTGAGCCCGTGCGGGATGAGATGACGGCCGTCGACAGGGAGCTGAGGTCGCTCATGAAGCAGGTCGGCAAGGAAATGGAACCGGGCCGCAACGGGCTGGGAATCCTCGGCGGGATCGTCCAGCATCCTTTCGCCGTGCCCGGGAAGCGAATCCGGCCGGCCCTCGTGCTGCTGTCCTACCGCTCGCTCGAGGCAAATGCCGACAGCGATTCACTGATTTCCCTGGCCGCCGCCGTGGAAGTGCTCCACGCGGCGTCGCTGGTGCACGATGACGTGATCGATGGCGCCGATTCCCGCCGCCACCAGGTGAGCCTGAACAAGAGATTCGGAAACAGGATTGCCGTGCTTGCGGGCGACATCCTCTACACGCACTTCTTCACCCTCATCACGGGTCTTTCACGCATCGATGCCCGCAAGCGGTTTGCCCTGCTGGACGTCTTCCTGGAAACGACGAAGGCCATGTGCATGGGCGAGATCCTCGCCCAGGAGGCGCGGGTCGTCGCACGGCCGCTGGCCTTCGACGTCTACAAAGAGATCGCAACGGACAAGACGGCCGTGCTTTTCTCCGCGTGCTGCAGGACCGCGGCGCTTCTTGGTGAAGCCTCCGAATCCACCGTCAGGCTCCTCGGCGGCATGGGCCGGGATTTCGGGCTGACCTTCCAGATGATCGACGACATGATGGACCAGGACCATGGGCTCGAAGCCGGAGTCGACCTGCGCGAGAAAGCTCTCGGTCACGCGCACAGCGCTCGAGCGGGGATCGACGCGCTGCCCGACACGCGATACCGCAAAACGCTTCACGATCTGCTCGATTACGTGATTGCGCAGGCGATTCCTTGACTCGGCGCCGAAGCATGAATAGATTCTAAGACGATCCCTGTCCCGGCTTCGCCGCGACAGCATCGAACGTCAAACGCACGAAAGAAAGTCACGGGCCGCCCGTGACAGCGGAGAGCAGATGAGCGGACTCGTGCCGTTGGCCGCCTACCTTGTCGTCGTTGTCGTGCTCGTCGGACTGCTCATGGTTGTGACGCACCTCTCGGGCGAGCGTCATCGCCAGAGGGGCACCACGGATCCCTATGAATCGGGGGTCACGCCAACGGGTTCAGCCCGGCTTCGCTTCTCTACGGATTTCTATCTCGTCGCCATGTTCTTCGTCATTTTCGACATCTCCGCTGTCTTCCTCTTCGCATGGGCCGTTGCCGTGCGCGAGCTGGGCTGGATCGGCTACGCGGCCATCCTCGTGTTCATGATGGAAACGGTCGCCGGGCTCGCGTACCTCTGGCGCATGGGCGCCTTCGAATGGGGGGCGCGCAGGTTGCGGGCGCATCGGGAAAGGCATGGTGCAGCCAGTGCGCCCTGAGCCTCGCAACGTTCGCGCCTCCACGTACGGCGACCTGTACCTTGCCCGCAGGGCGGATCTGCTGGCGTGGAGCAGGAAATACTCGATCTGGCCGTTCAATTTCGGCCTTTCCTGCTGTTACGTGGAGATGGCCACCTCGATCACGAGCAAGTTCGATATTGCGCGCTTCGGCTCGGAGATCATCCGGGGCTCGCCCCGCGAGGCGGACCTGATGGTCGTTGCCGGCACGGTGTTCATGAAAATGGCCCCCCTGGTCCTGCACATGTACGAGCAGATGATGGAGCCCCGCTGGGTCGTCTGCATGGGCTCGTGCGCGGGCTCGGGGGGCATGTATGACATCTACAGCGTGGTCCAGGGAGTCGACACGTTCCTCCCCGTCGACGTCTACGTGCAGGGCTGCCCGCCGAGCCCGGACGCATTCATGCGCGGCCTTGTCCTCCTGGGAGAAGCGGTGGCCAGCGAGAAGCGGCCGCTTTCCTGGCTGGTGGGACCGCAGGGTGTCGTGCGGTCCGTCAAGCCGTCCCTTCGGGACGCCATGAGGTCCGAGCGGCAGACGCAGACGGACCTTCGTTCGCCGGACGGCCTGTAAGCCCATGAACGATGCGAAAGGCGCTGGCGGCGCAAGGAGCGCGAATGTTGCCCATGGCGATGCGAACGGATTCCTCCAGGAGCTCGCGGATCGCTTCGGCCAGCAGGCAATCAACCCCCAGGACACCAGGGACCACATTCCGACAGCCTGGGTGAGCGCAGACGTCCTGCCGGGCGTGCTGCGCTACCTCAAAAGCTCCCCGAAGGGGACGTTCCCCATGCTGTGGGACATCACGGCGGTGGACGAGCGCACACGGACCCATCGGGAAGGTCAGCCGCCTTCCGACTTTACCGTGGTCTACCACCTTCTCTCTCTCGAACGAAACCATGACGCCCGGATCAAGGTGGCGCTGCGCGGCGAACGGCCATCGATTGCAACCGTGTCATCGATCTATGCCAACGCGGACTGGTACGAGCGCGAAGTCTGGGACATGTTCGGCATCCGCTTCGATGGACACCCGCATCTGTTCCGCATCCTGATGCCGCCGTGGTGGGAGGGTCATCCCCTTCGCAAGGAGCACCCGGCGCGCGCCACCGAGATGGGTCCTTTCCAGATGTCCAGCGATGACGCTGCCCGCATGCTTGCAATGATGGAGTTCCGGCCCGAAGACTGGGGCATGAAGCGGGAAAGCGAGGGGCACGAGTTCCTGTTCCTGAACTTCGGCCCGCAACACCCCGCAACGCACGGCGTGCTGCGCTTCGTCGCGCAGCTGGATGGGGAAGAAATCGTCGACGTCGTCCCCGAGATCGGGTTCCATCACCGGGGCGCGGAGAAGATGGGGGAGCGCCAGACATGGCACACCTACATTCCCTACACCGACCGCATCGACTACCTGGGAGGCGTGCTCAACAACTTCCCGTACGCGCTTGCCGTGGAGACGCTGGCCGGGATCGAAGTTCCCGACAGGGCAAAGGTGATCCGCATCATGATGGCGGAAATCTTCCGCATCATCAGCCACCTCGTGTATTTCGGAACGTTCACATCCGACATCGGCCAGATGTCCATGGTGTTCTGGATGTTCACCGACCGCGAGCGCGCGTTCGACATCGTGGAGGCGGTGACGGGAGGCCGCATGCATCCGGCGTGGTTTCGCATCGGCGGCGTCGCGCAGGACCTCCCCCGGGGCTGGGACACGATGATCAGAGACTTCACCGTGTACATGCACAAGAGGCTCAGGGACTACGATGCTTCTGTCATGAAAAACCGCATCGTGAAGGCGCGCATGGTCGGGATCGGCACGGTCAGCGCGCAGGAGGCGCTGGAATGGGGGGCGACGGGACCGTTTCTGCGGGCGAGCGGCGTGAGCTATGACATCCGGAAGAACCGGCCCTACGGCGGCTACGACAGGTTCGCGTTCGATGTCCCAACGGCTGCCAACGGGGACTCGTACGACCGGCTGGCCGTGCACGTGGAGGAGATGCGCCAGAGCCTGCGCATCATCGAGCAGTGCCTGGCAGACATGCCGCAGGGGCCGTACAAGTCCGACCATCCCCTTGCCACGCCTCCGCGCAAAGAGCGCACGATGCACGACATCGAAACGCTGATCAATCATTTCCTGGGCGTGAGCTGGGGGCCGGTCATACCTCCCGGAGAGGCAACCTTCGCGGCCGAGGGATCAAAAGGGAACCACGGGTACTACCTGGTGAGCGACGGAGGCACCATGAGCTACCGGACGCGTATCAGGACGCCGTCATTTCCGCACATCCAGATGGTGCCCATGATGAGCCGGGGACTGACGGTGCCGGACCTGGTCACCATCCTCGGG
>DATKLB010000035.1:0-3278 GCA_035542615.1 Spirochaetia bacterium
TTTGCCGGGGTGAAATCGTGAACAGCGCGGACATCTTCCTTCGCATCAGCGATCTGACGAAGACCTACAAGCTGGAGGCGGGTCTCTTCGCCAGCGCCAGCCGGTGGGTCTGGGCGCTGAACGGCGTCAGCTTCGACATCCACAGGGGCGAAACCTACGGGCTGGTGGGTGAATCCGGCTCCGGAAAGACCACACTCGCCCGGACCCTCGTGCAACTCTTCCCCCACACGAGCGGAAAGATCGAGTACTTCTCGGGCCAGGATCGGTGGGAGGTCACCCGGAGCGACCGGCGCCTGCTTCGCAGATTTCGCTCGGATCTGAAATATGTGTTCCAGGATCCATCTTCGGCTCTGGATCCGAGAATGAACGTGCTGCGCATTCTCACCACCGGGTCGCGGTATGCGGAGGCGCGCGAGCGCATGGACCGGCTCGCTGCGCGCGCGAGAGAAATCATGGAAGCGGTCGGAATGAGCGCCAGGGACCTTGGGAGGAGGCCCTCGGAGTTTTCCGGCGGTCAGCGGCAGCGTATCTCGCTGGCCCGAGCTCTTTTCAGTCAACCACAAGGCCTGATCTGCGACGAGGTGGTCAGCGCTCTTGACGTCTCCATCCAGAGTCAGATCCTCAACCTGTTGATCGATTTGAAGAAGCAATTCCGGCTGACAATCCTCTTCATCGCGCACGACTTGACCGTTGTGTCCTATATGGCGGATCGGATCGGCGTCCTGTACGGGGGAAGCCTGATGGAAGAAGCCCCTGCGGCCGAGCTGACAACCGATCCGCGTCACCCTTACTCTCAGCTCCTCTACCGCGCAGTTCCCCGGCTCGGTGCAAAGGCACCGGACCGGGGGACGACCGCGGGGACTCCTTTCAACGCGACCCGGATGCCGGTCGGATGTCCTTTCACGGGCAGGTGTCCCCTGGAACAGGAGGTTTGCCGCAGGGAGAAGCCGCCCCTGAGGATGGTTTCCCCCGGGCACCGGGTGGCCTGTCATTTCGTGAGCTGAAGCTCTCGCGCCTTGTAACCTCGGCGCCTGCAATGTGGTATCTTTACAGTGAAGGGGGCATCACATGGCCATCAATGCGATCCCGCCTCTGGCAGACAGGTTCAATATCCGCAGACAGAATATTCCCGGCGATGCAGGAGCCGCCCCGTCGGCTCCGGTGAAAACCGATCAGCCCAGACCCGACGCACGGCTCGCGCAGGCGATGCAGGCAGGGAGGGAAACCTCCGCGCTTCTGTCCACGCTTCCCGGCCCGAACCTGAGCTTTTTCCAGGCCCCCTCCCCGCTTCAGGCCTCGCCGCGGCAGGAGGGATTTGCGGCGGCAGGCACGCTGGGCGCCGGCCCGGGTCAACGCCTGAATGTGCCGCTCCAGGAAGCGATGCAGACTGGAAGAGAGACCTCAGCTTTGCTCTCCACCCTGATGGGTCCCAACGAAAGAGCATTCCCTGCGCCGCTGCCGCCTGCTTTTGCGCCGCAGCAGGGGGGCGTCCCGCCAGCCGCAACCAGCGCGCTCCCGCGCGCCGGCGCTCAGCTCCTGGAAACCGAGCAGGCAGGGAAAACGACTTCTGCCCTCCTCTCGGGCTTGATGGCCCCCGGCCCAGCAGGCGGGCTGATGGGAGCGCCTCCGCTGTCCCGGCCTTCGATCGGAGGGGTCACCGGCAACGCGCTCGCCGCAATGAGGACAGCAGAACAAGTCATGCAAGCCGTGGGCACGGCAGCACCCTCCGCGCAGAACATGCGAATAGCCAACGAAGCCTACCAGATGGAGACCCAGGCCCAGCGCGAGGTCGAAACTCGGCGTGTCGCCGGGAAATGGGAGTGGCTTGCCTGAGGCAGAATATCCCTTTGTTTGTTTTTTCTTGACAGAACGTCGAAAGAGGTACTATTCTATTCCTTGGGCCCCTCCCTACCAGGGGAGGGCCGGCCTGGAGCCCAGGAGTCATGGGCCAGACTGGGAAGGGTAGAGATGAAAACCGAGGAAATGACAGTCACCGGGATGACCTGCGCGTCGTGCTCCGCGCGCGTCGAGAAGGTCGTGCGCAAGTTGCCGGGAATCAAAACGGCGAGCGTGAACCTTGCCACCGAGAAGCTGCACCTGGAATACGATGAAAGCGCCGTGTCGTTCGAGACAGTGAAGAAGGCCGTCGAAGAGGCAGGCTACGGCCTGGAACGCAAGGATCCTTCCAAGCATGTCGTCATCCCCATCGAGGGAATGACCTGCTCTTCCTGCGTTGCGCACGTCGAGAAGGCCGTTGGAAAGCTCGACGGCGTAGCGGCCGTCTCCGTCAACCTCGTTACCGAAAAGGCGGACGTGACGTACGAGCCGGCCCGCATCAGGCTCTCCGAAATCAAGAAGGCTATCAGCGATGCTGGTTACGTTCCCCGGGAAATCGATGCCACGGACGCGGTAGACCTCGATGCGCGTCGCAAGGAAGTTGAGATCCGCACGATGTGGACCAGGTTCATCGTCTCTGCTTCCGCCTCTGTTCCCCTTCTCTATCTCGCTCTCGTGCACATGATTCCCGGCGCGCATATCCCCCTGCCCGCCTTCCTGGATCCCATGCGCTTCCCCCTGTGGTACGCCATCGCTCAGGTCCTGCTGGTGATACCGGCAATCATCGCCGGGAGCAGGTTCTACCGGGTCGGCGCAAAGGCGCTCTGGCACCGGGCCCCCAACATGGACTCGCTCATCGCAATCGGAACGGCTGCCGCGGTGCTGTACAGCATCTACAACACGGTCCGGGTAGCCCTCGGTGACGCGGAGGCGGTGAGAAATCTCTACTTCGAGACAGCCGCTGTCATCCTCACTCTCATCACGCTGGGTAAGACCCTGGAGACGGTGTCGAAGGGAAAAACCTCGCAGGCAATCAAGAAGCTGATGGGCCTTGCTCCTAAGACCGCAACTGTCATCCACGGCGGACAGGAGGCAGAGATCCCCATCTCCGAGGTCGAGGTCGGGGACATCCTGCGCGTGCGTCCGGGAGAGAAGGTGCCCGTGGACGGCGAGGTGATCGACGGGTACACCTCCGTGGACGAGTCCATGCTCACCGGGGAAAGCATTCCCGTGGAGAAGAAGGCCGGCGACAAGGTGACCGGCGCAAGCCTCAACAAGAACGGCACGATCACCTTCCGGGCCACCCGGGTGGGAAGCGACACGGCGCTGGCGCAGATAATCAAGCTGGTCGAGCAGGCCCAGGGATCGAAGGCCCCGATCGCGCGGCTCGCTGACGTGGTCTCCGGGTATTTCGTCCCCATCGTTATTCTCATAGCGCTGGC
>DATKLB010000036.1:0-5042 GCA_035542615.1 Spirochaetia bacterium
TCGGAGGCGTACCTGGGGTACGTGGGGTTCGCGTCCGGTGCCGCGACGTGGGCGTTCACCTTGTACGGGGGGGCCATCGCGGACCGGGTGCCGCGGCGCAACCTCATCGTCGTCACTCAGACTCTCAGCATGCTCCTGGCGTTTGTCCTGGCGCTCCTGACCTTCCTGCGCCTTGTCGCCCCATGGCACATCGTGATGCTCGCATTCCTGCTCGGCGTGGTGAATGCCTTCGACGCGCCGGCCCGGCAGTCCTTCGTCCTCGAGATGGTGGAGAAGCCCGTGCTTACCAACGCGATTGCCTTGAACTCCACGATGTTCAACACGGCGACGGCCGTCGGGCCCGCGGTCGGCGGGCTTGCCTATGCGTACTTGGGTCCGGCGTGGTGCTTCACGATCAACGGGCTGTCATTCCTTGCCGTCATCGCGGCGCTCCTGGCGATGCGCCTTCCACCGTGGAAGCAACCGGTGCGTCGAAGGTCCACGTTCGGCGAAATACGAGAAGGCCTGCACGCGGTTCGAGCGGACAGACGGATCGCCGCCATCATTTTCCTGATGGGCTCGGTGAGCCTTTTCGGAATGTCCTTCGCGACGCTCATCCCGGCCTGGGCCGTGCAGATCCTGCACGGGGACTCCCGGATCAACGGGTTTCTCCAGTCGGCGCGGGGCATCGGGGCCGTCAGCGCGGCGCTCTGGATTGCCTCGTACGCTCATCGTCGCATGAAGGGCCGCACGATCACGGTGGCCAGCTTCCTGTTCCCCATGATGCTCATCCTCTTCTCCTTCACCCGGACTCTGCCGCTCTCTCTGCTGGCCATCTTCGGTGTCGGTGCGGCGAATATCGTCACGAACAACCTCGCGAACGCCCTTGTGCAGACCCTGACACCGGACGCAGTTCGCGGCAGGGTCATGAGCATCTACATGCTTTCCTTCTTCGGCTTCATGCCCATCGGCGCGCTCCTGGCGGGGCAGCTTGCCACCGTTGCCGGTGTGCCTGTCACGATCGTGGTGGGGGCCGGGGGAACGCTCCTGTGCGCGCTCGCGGTGGCCCTGTTCGTTCCCTCTGTGCGGAGACTGGACTAGGATGACGTGGCTCGTGCACCTCGTTGTCGAATGGGTAGGCGCGCAAATGGAGGCCGCGCGCGTGAGCTACGGAGTCAACCCCGTCGTCTTCCTGGTCATTCTCCTTGGCTCGAGCCCCGTGTTCTACTATTCCATCTATCGCATGGTCCGGGCCCTGGCCGGCAAGCGCATGAACGAGGCAGCGGTCTGGAGCATGGTCTTCCTGGCCTCCACGGCAGCCCCGTACCTTTATGTCCTTGTCGCGGGCCGAAACCTTCCCTGGTGGGTATACATCATCATCGGGCTCATACTGGCCCAGGGGGTGTGGTCCCTGGTGCGGAGGCTGCGGAACAAACCTCAACCTGACAGACGGTAGCCCCGGGAGAAGCAGCGTCTGGCGCGGTTTTGCCGGCGGCCTGCCCAACCCGCGGTTTTTCCCGGTCGCGCGTCGTCACGGCCATGCCGCAAGAGACGCCGATCGAGCCTTGGAATTTGCTTTTTCCGCGAGTTACATTTGTCTGGAATGCTGGTGTGAGCAGCTTTCGTCCAACCTGCCATGAACAAACTGTTGGTTCTGGTTTTACTCCTGGTCTCCTCTCTGGGATTTTCCAGGGATACGGGACCGAAAATGGGAGAGCCGGACCCGATGCAGCTCAATACTGTCATTGTTGCTTCCATCGTGCTGGTTGGGACGCTGGCAGCGGCTCCCTACACGATTGCGTATTCGGGATCAGTTCAGATCGAAAGCATTCGAGTCCCGTATTGGGCCATCGACCTGGCGGCAGCGCTGGCCGCCCTGGCGGCCTTGAATTACACGTGGAACGAACTCAATCATGGCCGGGACGACAGGACCTCCGTGAAGGTTCTCGGTTTTGCGGTCGGGCATTTCTGATCACGTGAAAAACTCCTCGGCATTACGCGCAGTCCAGTCGAGGACAAGCGGGGTGACAGCGACTTTCTTTTCGACGGCCAGCGTGCGGGCGTCGGTTCCCGGCGCATAGCGGCTTGGATCGACATACAGAGAAGCATCGTCAATCACGGCATCATCGGATTCCCGGTTCATCCTCGTCAGGAAATAGGGGCTCAACTGCAGCCGGCACACCTTCCACTCGGTGCTTTCATCAGCGTCCAGGGGCACATCGATCTTCAGCAGGTCAAACCGGGAGAATCCTCCCTTCTGGATGAACCGCCGGATGAACATGCGCAGAAAGAACTGTGTCGCGGTCCAGTCCCTGTGTGCGTACTTCCTGTGCCCGTCCAGATCCGTCTGCAGCGAAACGGCAATTGCAGGGATGCCCATGACCGCGCATTCCATGGCGGCTCCGACGGTCCCCGAATTGCTGATGTCGTAACCGATGTTCTCTCCATAATTGATTCCCGATATGGCCAGGTCGATCGTCTTCCCTCGAAACACTGATGAGAATGCATGCCGCACGACGAGCGCGGGGGTACCATCGAGGTGCCAGGCGGGGATCTTCTGCGCGCCGATGGCGATTTCCGTTTTTGCAAAGGGACTGGTCCTGTCGCCGATCAGGCTCCTGCCCGCGCCTGTCTTCTGGCTGGACGGCGCCGCAACATGGACATTCCCGAACTCGCGTGCTGCCTCGACAGCCGCCGCGAGACCGGGCGACAGGACCCCATCATCATTGGTGCACAGGATTTCCATCTGTCCCCCGCCTCACTGTTTCGTGGCTTCCACTTCGAGCCGCACCATCCTGACCACGGCTTCGCCCCGCGGCGTCAGGGGGTACGAGGCCAGGTATCGGTCGACAGCCTCTGCCAGGAACTGTTCGCGCAGATCAGCGGGGAGCCGCTCCGTGTAGGGCATCCAGGTCGTCCGCACCCAGCCGAGGAGGCCGTCTCTTCCCTGCTGCCTCATGTCGCGAGGAATGAGCTCCGTTCTTCGTGCGGTGAGGCCGGCTTCGCTCAGCCACTGGGCATATTCCTCGGGTCCGTAGAAACCCCACGGGAACTCGAAGCCGTGAAAGTACGAGCGCCAGCGATCTTCACGGACCACCTCCGCGGCTACGGCAAAAATCTCCGCGCCGTTTCCCCTTCCTCCCATCTGAAAGAGCACGCGGCCTCCGGGCGTGAGGCTGCGCGCCACGCCGCGAAGCAGGTCGTGATGGCCCTTGACCCAGTGGAGGGCGGCGTTGGAGAAAACGACGTTGAATGCGCCTTCGAAGGAGAGAGCCCCGGCGTCCATGACGCGGAAAGAAAGGCCCGGGAGCGCGGCGGGAGGAAACGCGGCGCGCGCCTTTTCGATCATGTCCCGCGAGCTGTCGACCCCGACCACTTCACCACGCGGCGTCCGCCGAGCGAGCTCCGCCGTGACTTTCCCGTCGCCGCACCCGATATCCAGCACGCGCTCATCGCCCCGGAGGCCGAGCTTGTCGATAAGCTCGAGCGCCCATCGGAACTGGACGGATGAGTTGCGCGCGTACTGCTCCGCGTCCCACTGGTAGCTCTTCATGATGCTGGAAGCTCCCGTTTCAGGCGCTCGTATTCCGCGATTGTGAGCCCGATGATCAGGGCGTCGAGAATCGAAAGAACGATGAGGAACGGAGAGTGAGTCGAGGTCCACCGGAAAATCTGGTAAGCAATAAAGAGTCCCAGAACTGCGACGGCCACCGGGTAGGCCCAGAGCTTCCTGCGCCACAGAAGGAGGACGAGCACGATTTTCACGAGGCCGTGGGAAAGCAGGTAGAAAACGCTGAAATGCCATGTCTGGACGGTGTAGCGCTCGCTTGCTCGAAGCAGGAGATTCGCGATGTAATCCGTCGGGTCCTCGGCAAGCTCGTTCTGCGTGAGAACCTGGATCCACCTGGCCAGCGTAGCGGGCTTGATGAACAGGAGAAGCACCCCGCCGATGATCTCCAGGACCGCGTGGATGCCCTTGAGCAGAATGGCGACCTCGAAACCGACGTGGAGGGCGGATCTCTTCACTTTCAATTCCTCAAGCGCTCGAGGGCGGTGACGAGCTGCTCTACCTCCCCGAGAGTGTTGTAATGCACGGCGCCCACGCGCACCATGCCGCCCGAGGCTTCGAGGCCGAGCCGTGTCGTGACTTCCAGCGCGTAATAGTTGCCGTCTGACGCGCAGATCCCCTGACGGTCCAGCTCCTCGCAGATGCGCCGCGGTGGAATGCCATCCAGGGTGAAAGCGCAAGTCGGCTCAGGGCCGGAAAATGTCTGCGCACCACATTCGGGTCGACCATCACACCTCCTCATATTTCTTTCCATCGCCGACAGGCGGCCCGGTGCCGCGGTCCGACGTCCACCAGCTCGGGCTCGGGCGCCAGCGTGCACTCCCTGGTGGCAAAGACGCACCGGGGGTGAAACCTGCACCCCTGCGGGACCGCGGACGCGGACGGGATCTCGCCGCGAATGGGCAGCTCCCTGATCGTCTGCACCCTTCCGGGGGTCGGCTCGCATACCGCGGAAATCAGCGCTCGCGTGTAGGGATGCGCGGGCCTGTCCACGATATCATCCGGCGTACCGATCTCTGCGATCCTGCCAAGGTACATGACGGCGAGCCTGTCTGTGAAGAACCTGGCCGTGGAAATATCATGCGTTATATAGAGGAAACCGAGCCCCCGCTCTCTCTGCACGTCTTTCATCATCGTGAGGATCTCGGCGCGCGTGGAGAGGTCGATCATGGACACCGGCTCGTCCGCCACGAGGAGAGACGGGGAGAGGATCAGCGTGCGGGCGGTGGCGGCGCGCTGTCTCTGTCCGCCTGAGAGCATGTGGGGGAACCTGTCCAGGTACTCCTCCGCCGGCTCGAGCTTCACCTCGACCAGGGCCTGGCGCACGATGTCTTCCTGCCCGCGCCTGCTCCCGCCGATGCGATGGATCACCAGGGGCTCGCGCAGCACGTCGCGGATTCGAAACCGGGGATTCATCGATGCGTACGGATCCTGGAAGATCATCTGCGCCCGTTTCCTGTACGCGGCGGTCCCTGCGCGCGAGAGCCCCGTGATG
>DATKLB010000037.1:0-18996 GCA_035542615.1 Spirochaetia bacterium
CTCGTGCCCGGGGTCATCGTGCTCACGTTCTTTTCGCGAGAGCTGAACCTCTTCAGCCTCGGAGAGGAAGGAGCGCACTCCCTCGGCGTGCACGTGGAAAGGGTCAAGCGCCTGCTTCTGGCTTTCAGCGCGATCATCACAGGCGTTGCGATCTCCGTGAGCGGCCCGGTGGGATTTGTCGGTCTCCTGGTGCCGCATTTGTTGAGGATGCTCGTCGGACCCGACCACGGGAGGCTGATTCCCGCTGCCGCTCTCGGAGGCGGGCTTTTCCTGGTTGTGTGCGATTGCGTCGGGAGATCGGTGGCGCCTCCATTTGAGATCCGGGTCGGAATCATCACTGCCGTCATCGGCAGCCCGTACCTGCTGAGCCTGATCGTCCGCACGCAGAAGCGTGCCGCGAGCGCGGGCTGATGTCCGACACCCCGTCGACAGCGCAGGCGACCAGCGCACTTCTGCGGGCCACCGGCCTGGTGTGGTCAGTCGGGAGCGCCAGGATCATCGACTCGGTGGATTTCGCCCTCGAGCGTGGAGAGCTTCTCGGCGTCATTGGTCCGAATGGCGCTGGGAAAACGACGCTCCTGCGGCTATTGTCGGGCGCTCTCACGCCAACAGATGGCCAGGTCGACATCGAGGGTCGCCCGCTTGCGCGGATGAGCCCGCGTGAGCGTGCACGCCGCGTGGCTTACATGAGTCAGGAATCGCCGCAGTCCCTGCCATTCACGGTCATGGACGTGCTCCTCATGGGAAGATATCCGCACCTGGGGAGATTTGAGCGGGAATCGGCCGTGGACCGCACGATAGCGCGCGGGGCTCTTGCTTCGGTCGGACTCCCTGGGTTCGAAAACAGGAGCATGACCGAGCTCTCCGGCGGGGAGCGGCAGCTCGTTCTGTTCGCAAGGACGCTTGTCCAGGATACAGACATCATTGTTCTCGACGAGCCGAGCTCGAGCCTCGATATCGGCCACCAGGATCGGATTTTTTCGATGACCCAGGAGATCGCGCGAACCGGCCGGGCGGTCGTCGCTTCGGTCCATGATCTCAGCGTGGCAGCGGAATACTGCACGCGGCTCGTGCTGCTCGAGAAAGGCACTGTCGCGGCCTCAGGACGCGCAGAGTCGGTGATCCGGGCGGACTTGCTCGACAGGGTTTACGGTGTTCGGACTCTCGTTTCTCCGAGCACGGCGACGGGCAGCCTGACAGTCACGGTTGTGCCCGGCCGGGTGGGAAGCCGAAAGACCCGTGTCCACCTGATCGGGGGAGCGGGGAGCGCCGTGAATCTCACCCGGGAGCTGTATCGGCTGGGGTGTCGGCTTTCGGGCGGGATCGCGCACGAGTACGATTCCGACGTGAAGCTCTGGAGGAGCCTCTCGGTTCCCTGCGTGACGGTAGATGCGTTTTCTCGAATCTCTGACGACGATGTGCGCAGGGCCGCAAGCCTCGTCGAGGAAGCGGAAGTGACGATTCTTTGTTCTTTTCCGGTCGGCTCCGGCAACCTCGGCAACCTGAAGCTCGCCGGGCGCGCGCGTCGGCTGTTCGTCCTGGACCCGGGGCCCGGCGAGGTGGAACGGGCATTCTTCTCTTCCGAGGGTGAGGCGCTTTTCGGATCGCTTGTCGAGCGGGGAGCGCTTCTCAGCTACCGGGACATTCTGTCCCTGATGGCGAACGAGCGTGAGGGTGTGCAAAGATACGGCGGGCAGCGTTCAGCCATGCACGATCCCCAGTGATGATTTCAGGCGATCGACTTCGGCTCGCAGTCCGGCCGCCACTGGTTTGTATTTCGTCTCTCGATACGAGCGGGAGTATTCATCAGGTGACTGCAGGAGCCTTTGCTCTGCTTCGTCGTACTGCCGGCACGCGCTGACAGCAAGGTCTTTTTTTCCTGTTGCGAGGTAGAAAGACGCAAGCGCTTTGTAAGCCGAGAGCATGTTCCGATCGCAGAGAATCGCTGAAAGGAACGACAGTTCCACCGCGCTTGTTGCCTGGCGCTGACGCTCCGAGCCCTCGGGCATGGTTGCGAGGTGCTGGATGATGTCGCGCGCGAGCCCCATCAGAGTCGCGCCGAATGATGAAAGGGCAAGACGTGGATCTTCCCAGATCCTGTCCAGCTCGACGAAATTGTTCCTCACGCAATCGAAATACTCGGAAACGAACACGAACCGGCTGATCTTGAGGACGTCGCCGTCAGCGTTGTCGATGAGCGCACGAAGCACGTCGGTGCGGATAAGGTTCCACTGTCCGCGGCTGGCCAGGGCCTGGAGGATCTCCTGCCTGTCCTTGATATTGAACGACCTATCGCTTCCGAAGAGTCCCATTCTCGTCCTTGTGCCCGAGAATATCACCGCGAAGATTGAAGCGAAAGAGCTTCGGAGGCGCACTCCGAGCGGCGCTGGGAGGCAAGATCAGGTTGTCACGAAGCCGCGGGAATGGCAGCCTCGGCAGCCATGACGGCCTGTTCCATCAGGGTTGCTATGGTCATCGGCCCGACTCCTCCGGGAACAGGAGTATAGGCAGAGCATTTCTCGATGACCGCGGAGAGCTCGACATCGCCGACATTTCCCGGGTGGTATCCCGCATCGATGACCACCGCCCCTTCTCGTATCCAGGGGCCCTTGATGAACTCAGGCTTGCCGACGGCACCGACGACGATGTCCGCCAGACGCACGACGTCTGGCAGTGCCCGTGTCCTCGAATGGCAGATCATCACCGTGGCGTTGGCGTTCACAAGCATCATCGCCATTGGCTTGCCAAGGATCGGACTGCGGCCGACGACGACCGCGAGCCGCCCTTCCAGCGGGACCTCGTAGTGAGCCAGGAGTCGCATGATGCCGGCGGGCGTTGCCGAGCCGAAGCTGCGCTCCTGCATTGCCATTCTTCCAAAGCTGATGCACGTTACGCCATCGACATCCTTTTCAGGACGTATTCGGTCGAAGCATGCCCGCTCGTCGATGTGCGACGGGACAGGATGCTGCAGCAGGATCCCATGGACTGACGGGTCTGAGTTCAACGTGTCGATCTCCGCGAGGAGCTCCTGCGTCGTTGTTCTCTGAGGAAGAACGACCTTGCGGGATTCCATCCCGATTCGCCTGCAGGCATTGCCCTTCATGCGGACATAGGTCGCGGACGCCGGGTCATCTCCAACGATCATGGTCGCAAGGACTGGTGGTCTTCCTCCCGCAGAGACAGTGAGCTTTTCAACGCGCTGTGCCAGATCGCTCTCGATCAGTCCCGCGAGAGCTTTTCCGTCAAGGACTCTGGCGGCCATTTTCAGTCCCCTTTCGAAGGCGCGTTCTCTGCCTTTTCTCCATAGGTGACCACAAAGGATTCCCGGGAGGTCGAGGCCAGGTGCCAGTCTTTGTTCGGCATCGAAAGGGCGCCCTCGGGACAGCTCACGACACACTGCCCGCAGTAGATGCAGCGATCCTCGTGGTATATGAAAGAGTACTTCTTCGCCGCCTTGTCGATCACTCTGAACTCGATGGCATGAGCCGGACAATCCCTCACGCAGAACCGGCAGGCATCGCATTTTGCGGCATCCCACGCCAGCTTCCCACGAGCACGCTCGGGGACCGTCCGTGCGGTGTAGGGGTATCTTTCGGTGAAGACCTTCCGGAAAAAAGAGGCAAGGATGTCGCCAGTCATGGAGCCAATGTGCATCATAGGGGGACCCCCGAAGTCTTCAGGATGACAAGGATGAGCAGCTGAACGAGGGCGAGGAGGGCGCCAATGCGCCACCAGAGTCCCACCGTCTGGTCGATGCGCAGCCGGGCGAACAGCGACTGGAGCCCAGCCGTCACAAGGAGGAGCACAAGCGTCTTGACGAGAAACTGCAGCGGATTCGCAAGCCCCCCGAGGTAGAAAGCAGAGATCAGCGTCAGGCCAATGAACAGCTCGATGTCCCTCCCGAGCCGGAAAAAGGCCAGGCCCCGCCCGCTGTATTCTGTGAGCGCTCCGGAGACGATCTCGGTTTCCGCTTCGGGAGCGTCGAAGGGAGGCAGCTCGAGCTTGCCCATGAGCCCGACGAGCGCCACGAGGAAGCCCAGCGGCTGCGTGACGATCATCCAGAGATGCCCTTGAGCATAGCCGTTGATCTCGCTGATGCGCCAGCTTCCGGCGAGGATCGCAGGTCCCAGGAGCGCCAGAAGGAAGGGCGCCTCGTAGGCGAAAAGCTGGGTCAGAGCGCGGACGGCGCCGACCAGTGAAAAGCGGTCCGACGTGTTCGCGCCTGCCACCCCGATGCAGAGCGTCATCATCATGAGGAGATACACGGTCGCGATGAGGTCCCCGTTGAAACTCCAAGATGGCCGCAGGCCGGCCATGGGAACATACAGGGCCGCGGCAAGCGCCGCGGCGAGCGCGGCCACGGGGAGCCAGACGAACAGGCCCGCGTTGACCCCGGCCGGAACGATCTCCTCCTTGACGAGGAGCTTCACGAAGTCGGCAAGGGGTTGGAACCAGCGCGGCCCGACCCTGTTCTGGAATCTTGCAACGAGCTTTCGGTCCGCGTATTCATAGACGAGACCGCCTGCCACGACGAACAAGCCGCCGGGAAAAATGAGGTACGTAACAATAATGAGGAAGGTGCTCATTCGGCGCGTCTCCCGTACCGTTGCATTGCGTAGCGCCGCAGGTCGTCCCAGCCGAGGATTCCTTTCCTGTCTCCCTGGCGGATGAGAAACGTGCGGTCATTGCAGGAGAAGCATGGATCGATGCCGACAACGATCATCGGAATGTCGGCCAGCTTGTGTCCCACTGCCACGCTCATCACGTATGCCCAGTTGGCCAGGCTGGGGGTGCGTATCTTCACGCGGTCCGGTGAGATTCCGCCGGCGCTGCGCACGTAGTAGAAGAGCTCCCCCCGCGGGGCCTCGACCCTGATGATTGCTTCTCCTTCCGGAACACGCCGGGGAAAATCCACGGCACGGTCGCCGGGGGGCAGAGCGTCAAGAACAGCGCGGACGAGGCGGCAGGATTCCTGCAGCTCCTTGACGCGAACGGTGACGCGGGCCGCAAGGTCGCAGGCGTCGTCATAGACAGGCGTGACCGGGAAATCCCTGTAGGCGCTGTACGGAGCGTCGACGCGCACGTCCCGGTGAACATTCGACGCCCGCAGGGTTGGCCCGACGACACCGAGAAAATCCGCCTGGTCGGTGGAGAATACGCCGATGCCGCGTGTTCTTCGCAGGAAGCTTTCGTCGGTCGTCACGATGCCCAGATAATGGTTGATGCGCGGCTCCAGGCGGTCGAGTCCGCGACGGATAGCATCGGCCCGGGAGGGGTCGACATCGTACTTGACGCCGCCCAGCAGGTTCACCGAATAATTGACCCGGTTCCCCGTGACCTGCTCGAGCAGGTCCATGATGGTCTCACGGTCCCTCCAGGTGTACATGAAGAGAGTGTCGAAGCCCGCCTCATGGGCAGCCACTCCGAGCCAGAGCAGATGGCTGTGGATGCGCTCCATCTCGGCGATCAGGACCCGGATTGCCTGGGCCCTCGGCGGAGCCGCAATTCCAGCGACCGTCTCGACGCCCAGCGCGTACGCCATGGAGTGGATGTGGGAGCAGATCCCGCAGACCCTCTCCATGAGGTAGAGGTTCTGCACCCAGGGCCGGCCTTCCGCGGCTTTTTCGATTCCCCGATGCACGTAGCCGAGCCGCAGGGAAACGCCGGTGACGATCTCGCCGTCCACGTTCAGCTCGAAATGGGCCGGCTCCTTCAGCGCAGGATGCTGGGGGCCGATGGGAACGGTAAACTTCCCCGGCGTAGCGTCGTTCTCCACGGTTGCCGGAGGCGGAGGGGCAACGGCGGTGAAGTCACGGATGGACTGCGGCGTCGTGTCCTTTCTCAGCGGATACAGGCCGGCAGGCCAGTCATCGGAAAGGAAAAGACGGCCCGCTTTCGGCAGCCCCTCGACCTC
Source organism: Spirochaetia bacterium (assembly GCA_035542615.1). GTDB lineage: Bacteria > Spirochaetota > Spirochaetia > SZUA-6 > Fen-1364 > Fen-1364. Next base: position 5,915 of record DATKLB010000037.1, read on the forward strand.
AATTCCGAAAGTCTCGGCAAGCTCCCGTTCCTGAATGGAAGCGCTGGGCAGAATTCCGCAAATGCTCGGGACAGAGGGTTTTTCGTGAGGCAGGGATAGTCTGAGGGTAAGCACGGCGGGTCCGCGACAGAAATGGTAGTAGATCTCGAAGTGGCGGTCTGCGGGGATCTCCCCCTCCTTGCCCGGCGCCGAGCCGGATGCCGTCGAGACATCGCGAGCCGTGATCGCAGTCAGGAAGCCCCACCTCGTCCGAAGCAACTCGGCAACAATGGTGAGGAGATTACCCCGGGTGACCACGATGTCGTACCTGTTTTCCGCGGGCGAAACAGCGTGCGTGTCCCAGGACTTTGCCAGCTCGCTGATGGACTCCATGCTCGTAACGAGGCTCATGCGCTTTTCTCCTGGTTGCGTGCGGGTCCCTTGGGCGGCGCCGCACTGTTTTTGAGCTTGGTGAGAAGCTGGACGACACCATCGATGATCGACTCGGGCCGGGGAGGGCATCCCGGCACGAACACGTCGACGGGTATCACCTCGTTGATGCCGCCGAGGACGTTATAGCAGCCTTGAAAGACTCCCCCGGTGGTTCCGCAGGAGCCCACAACGATGACGAACTTGGGCGCGGGCATCTGCTCGTACACCCTGATGAGACGGTCGCGCGCCTGGCGCGTTACGGGGCCGGTGCAGACGAGGACGTCCGCGTGTCGCGGGGAGCCCCAGAGCTTGATCCCGAACCGCTCGACGTCGTAGCGGGGAGTCAGGGTTGCGAGGATCTCAATGTCGCACCCGTTGCATGACCCGCTGTTGAAATGAACAAGCCAGGGGGAATTGATCCGGGACCACAACGCTGCCCTGTCAATCAATTTCCTCAAAGGAATCTGAACGGCCACGGGAACTCCTTTTCTCCTCACCCGAGGGCAAGCGCGATCAGTGACAGGATCAGCCCTGCGAGGTAGATGCCGGTGATTGTCGTGAGACCTCCGCTGCCGACAACGAGAGCGCCGAGATGCAGGACCGCGAAAAAAAGCGCCGTCATGAAAAACGGACGATAGCCGGGAGTCGTGAGGCCGGTTTTCGCGGCCTCACCGCTGCCGTACATGCTCGTCTTCAGCGCGCTTGAAGCGCTTCTGGCGGCCACGACCCCCGCCAGAAGGAGAAGAATCGCCGTCAGGGCGAAGTACACGGCGAATGCGATCGGTGGTGAAAAAGGCCGCACCATGTCAAGCACCTCCTCCAGCGCCAAAGATCGAAAGCACAGCCTGGCCCGCGGGAACTGTTACGACGTTTGCCAGGGCAGGCCAGACCCCGAGAGCCAGAATCGCCAGGGTGAGGATCACGAACACGATTACCATGGACGGTGGCACGCGGCCCCCCGCCAGGACGAGCGGCGAAGGCGCCCGCCGGTACATGATATTGACCAGCGGCGCATAGTAGGCGAACGACAGGAGGCTGTTGAGCAGAGCGAAAACCACGAGGGCAAAGATGAGGGTGTTGCCCGTCTGGAAGCCTGCCGCGAATATCTGCCATTTCGACATGAAGCCCGCCATCGGGGGAAGGCCGCCGAGGCCGAGGAGGGCAATGCTGAAGGTCAGGGCGGTCAGCGGGTAGCGACGCGCGGCCCCGGCCAGGTCGTCCACGATGAGAGGTTCCGTCCCGCCCCGCGATATCCGAAGGGCGAAGAGAAGGCCTCCGGCGGCAAGGAAGGCGAGCCCCTTCATGAGGGAGTGAGTGATCAGGTGGAACAGACCGCCCTGGGCACCTTGCGCTTCGCGAAAAGCCACGGCTGCGCCTATGCCGAGCAGCATGTAGCCGACGTGCGCGAGGCTGGAGAAGGCGAGCATTCGTTTGACCTGCGTCTGTCGAAGCGCGAGCAGGTTGCCAACGATCATGTTGATGGCGCCGAAAGCGAGCAGCAGAGGTCCCCACGCCATGGACGCGCCGGAGATCACGGAAAGCGCTCGAAGGAGCGCGATGAGTCCCGCTTCGATAACGACTCCGGAAAGCATCGCACTGATGCCGCTGGGCGCCTGGGAATGGGCATCGGGAAGCCACGTGTGCATGGGCACCAGCGCGATCTTCACACCGAAGCCGACTGAGAAAAGGGCCCCCGCGGCCAGGAACGGCAGGCGATTCGCCGCTCCTCCCATCACGATTCCGCGGAGCGCCGGCAGATCAAGGGTGCCGGTCTGGGCAAAGACGACTCCGATGCCAAGGAGAGCCAGCATTGATCCGGCCGAGCTCTGCACGAGGTATTTGACCCCGGCTTCGAGACTGGAGGGCTGCTTCACGTAGTAGGCAACGAGCATGTACGACGCCACCGCCATTGTCTCGAACCAGATCCAGAGGTTGAACAGATCCCCCGCGCACCCAAGGCCGATCATCGCTCCGACCATGATGTTCAGAAGAGCGTGGTACTTCTCCTGGTTGGCATCTGCGCCGATGTACGCGCCCGAGAACAGGGAGACGAGCGCCCCCAGGGTGAGGACTGCTGCTGCCAGCAGGAGGCTGATGCCATCGAACCGCAGGGAGATCACACCGTAGGTGAAAACAGCAGCCCGTCCCTGGGCGAGCTCGCCCCAGGCCTGCACCAGCGGAATGAAGCTTGCCGCGAGCACAACGAGGCCGATCCATCGCACAGGGTTCGCCGCCCAGCGCCGAGGGGCAGAGCCGGAGTGTGCAGGCGCGGCTTTCGCCATCTCCAGGGCGAAGGGGCCAAAGGCGGGGATGCCGCCTGTCGCGGCCGGGCCTTCAAGGGCCCGCTGGAGCAGCCGGCCGACCAGGTACACGACCGGCGAGGTGACGATGGGCAGGGCGATGAGCCAGACAAATGAGGGCCACATCATGTCAACCACCTACCACCAGGACTATCAGCACTGCGACGACCGCGGCGACGATGCCAACCATGTTCCAGCTCAGGATCCCTGATTGCGTCACGCGAAGGCTCTCGCCCACACGCTGCGTGACACCGGTTATCCCACGGTTGATGACCTCGAAGCCCAGCCCACCCTCGGCGTCGCGCCGGGCAGCCTCGAGCCGTTTTCCGGGCTTCGCGAACCGTCGCCACAGTATCCACACCCCGATACCGGCCAGAACGACGAGCAAGACCATCCATGTTGCGCCCGACGACAGGACCTCACGCGCCAGTGCGAGAGTTCCTGGCGACTCTGTGCCCCCGAGTGATGGAATGGTGCGCGCAAGAAGGGCCTGGAAGGGACCGGCGAGAAGCCAGCTCACCAGGGCGCCGAGGGCCAGCGGCAGAAGGGCAACCTGCATGGCAGGACCAGCATCGTGGGCGTGGAGCTCCTTTGCGGGTTTCGCGAAGAACACCAGCCACACGCAGCGCGCGCTGTACAGTGCGGTGAGTCCTGCTGTCACCACCATGACAACGTACGCCCCAGGTGGGCCGCCAGAAAGGCCGGCTTCGAGCACCATATCCTTGCTCCAGAACCCGTTCATGATGGGAATGCCTGCCAGGGACAGCGCCCCGAGAATGAACACGACGCAGGTCACCTTCATGGTGCGGGAAAGGCCGCCCATCTCCAGCATGTCACGGGTGCCGACTGAATGGATGACCGCTCCTGCACCCAGGAAAAGGAGTGCCTTGAATACCGAGTGGCTCATCAGGTGAAACAGGCTTGCGAAGATTCCCCCGGCGCCGATGGCATACACCATGAAGCCGAGCTGACTCACAGTAGAGTAGGCCAGGAGCCGTTTCAGGTCGTTGGAGGCCACAGCCATCACGGCACCGAGCAGCGCGGAGAGAACGCCCACGGCGATCACCGCGACCTGCCAGCCGGGGACACCGTTGAAGGCGGGGAAGAACCGGGCCAGGAGGTACACTCCGGCGTTCACCATTGTTGCGGCATGGATCAGCGCGGAAATGGGGGTGGGCGCTTCCATGGCATCCGGCAGCCATGTCTGGAACGGAAACTGCGCGGATTTGGCCGCTGCAGCGGCGAGAAAACCGAATGCGACCCATGCCAGGATGTCAGGTCTCAGCGACGAGGCTTTCGAAATGAATGTTGGAATATCAAAGGTTCCAATCTGTGCGAAAATGAGAAACGCTCCTGCCAGGAGCCCGACTCCTCCCAGGCCGGTGACGATGAGCGCTTTTATTCCTCCAGCCACGGCTTTGGGGTCATCGTTGTGGAATGAGATGAGGGCATACGAGCAGAATGCCGTGATTTCCCAGAACACGACCACCTGCAGAAGGTTTGAAGAGAGGACCAGGCCTACCATCGCGCCGATGAAAAAGAGCACCTCGGCGTAGTAGCGGGCGAGCCCTTCTTCTCCGCGCATGTAGTCGACTGAAAAGACGATTGCAAGGCAGCCGATGACCGCGGCTATGACCGCGAGGTACACGCCCAGTCCGTCGGGGACGATGCTGAAGCTGCCGAAGACGCCGCCGATCGTGACGGAAAATGCAGTCGCGCTGGTAGCCCGCGGAATGAGGGCGAGGGTGACAAGGGCGTCAGCAGCGGAGAATCCGATTGCGAGCGCCGTGCGGATCCGACCAGCTCGACTGACGGCCAGAACGACGAGCGCGCCAGCCCACGGAAGGAAGATCGCTGTCGGCAGGAGCCAGGCGTGTTCCATGTCTTCTATCCTTTCAGCTTCGATATGCCCCGGATGTCCAGCGTGCCGCAGCGACGGCGCACCTGGATGGCCAGCGAAAGGGCGATCACGGTGACCACCGTGTCAGCGACGATGACCGTGACAGCGAGGCTCGAGCCCACGGCGAGCGAGCCGTGCAGCCCGCCGGCAGTGACCATGACGAGAATCAGCCCCTTGGCGAGCACCTGGAGGGCGACGACGATCTTGATGAGATTTCTCAGGATCAGGAGGCCATAGAGCCCGATCGTCACCACGGCTATCACGGCGACGAGGGAGACGGTCCAGACGGAGATACCGGTCATTTGGCGTCTCCTTCCGCTCGCGGCGCTTTCACGGAAATCTCTCCCTCGGAGAGCAGGCCGAGCGAGCCGAGCACGCCGCAGAAGATGAGGGCAACCTGCAGCAATGTATCAATGGCGCGTACCTGCCAGATGGCTTGCAGGATGGAAGGGGGCTGCACCCCGGGCACGGGAGCCAGGAGCCGGGGCACAATGAGCCCGGCAAGCAGCAGGAAGAAAAGGCCCATCAGCACCCAGGCGAGCGGACGAGGCACGATGCTGGCGTACGCCACGGGCTCGTCCCCTGCGATGCTTATCGCAAAGACGAAGATGACCGTGACAAGTCCAGCGCCGACTGACAGTTCGACAACCGCGACCTCAGTCGCGCCGAGATTGGCGAGGGCGAGGGCGAGCAGCGCGCTGCACCCGGCGAGCCAGAGGGCTGAGATGAGCAGTCGCGGGCTGGCAACAGCGAGGACACCGCAGATGAGCATGCCTGCAAGGGTCAGAGTCTGCACGATCATACAGTAAACCTCTTCCAAAAGAATTCAGGTGATCGTGGCTTGGGTCAGTTGTAGACCGCGCACGGATGACTGACTCAATCCAGCACACGCAAGCAACACGTATTGTGGTGGTGACTTCGCCCGGTAGTATACCCCCCGCATGATGCGCTGTCAAGAAAGAGAAATCTTTTCCGATTCGCCAGTCCTTCCGCTTGTACCGCTCGAGGACGCAGGATAGACTCGAACCGGTATGACAAGGAGAGCTGGATGGCGGACCTGCGGCGCTTCGGTGTATCGATCGAAAAGGATCTCTTGAAAGAGTTCGACGTTCTGATCGCAAGAAAGGGGTACGCGAATCGTTCCGATGCCCTTCGCGCGCTGATACGCTCCGCAATGCTAGAGACACGCACGCAGGAGACCCCCGCCATGGAGGTCATCGCAACCATCACTCTCGTCTATGATCACAGCTCGGGTGATCTCCCGACTCGATTGACCGAAATCCAACATCGCTACCACCAGACCATTGTTTCGACCCTCCATGTCCATTTCGACCAGCACAATTGCCTGGAAGTCCTGGTCGTGCGGGGAACGCTGAAAACCGCCCGGTCGATCGCGGATTCGCTCATCGGCACGCGCGGAGTGCAGCAGGGAAAGCTGGTCGTCAATGCCGGAGCGCAGAGGGACGGGCACAGCCATTCCCACCGCTCACACTCGCGCGGCCCGAAGGCTTGACACGCTCTGCCGAGAGGGTATACTGATCCCCAGTAGCACGAAATTCAAATAGGTGTTACGGGAGGAGCTGTCATGCACATTCCCGACAATTACCTCAGCCCCGCCACGTGCGCCGTCATGGGAGCGGTCATGGTCCCGGTGTGGGCCGTCGCGGTGCGCAAAGTCAGGACTGAGGTCTCCAACGCGCGAGTTCCGCTGCTGGGAATCGGGGCTGCGTTCTCGTTCCTCCTGATGATGTTCAACGTTCCCCTCCCCGGAGGCACGACCGGGCACGCCGTGGGAGGCACGCTGCTTGCGGTCCTGCTTGGTCCCTGGTCGGCATGCATATCGATTTCAATCGCGCTCCTTGTACAGGCCTTGATGTTCGGGGACGGCGGAATCCTTGCTTTCGGCGCCAATTGCTTCAACATGGCTTTTGTCATTCCTTTTCTGGGATATGTGCTCTTCAGCGTCATCAGGGATGTGTCGAAGGGGAGGAGGGCTGAATACGCGGGACTCGCCGCCGGCTCATACATCAGTATTTCCGTCGCCGCCCTGTGCGCGGCGATCGAGCTCGGGGTCCAGCCGCTGCTTTTCCGCGGCCCCAGCGGGCTGCCGCTGTACTTTCCCTGGCCGATTTCCGTGTCGATTCCCGCCATGGTTCTGCCTCATCTCGCCGTTGCAGGGGTTGCAGAGGCCATTTTCACGGTTGCCATTTTCACTTTCATCAAGCGGGTTTCCCCTGGCACGATCTCCGCGGCTCCGAAACCCAGGTTTCGGGGCGTCTATGCTCTCCTGGTCGCTCTGGTCTGCCTGTCTCCGCTCGGTCTTCTTGCCTCGGGAACTGCATGGGGGGAATGGGGGATCGGCGAGATCGGGAAGATGGTGGGCTATGTGCCTGAGGGGATGCGGAGAGGTTTCAGCTTCAGGGCGCTTTTTCCCGACTATGCGGTCACGGGCATGTCAGGCGTCATCGGGTATGTCATATCCGCGATAACCGGCGCGGCGGTGCTCGTCATTACCTTCAAGCTCATTGGCCTCGCCCGCAGGGAAAATCGTCGCAAGGCGCTCACCTGAATGGCTGCACGTGCGATGCTTCCCCAATGGCTTCTGAGAGACGAGCAGTACTTTCCTGAGCGCGACAGGGACATCTTCATCGACAGGAGCATCCGGACCCTCCTGACCCTTCTTTCCCGGCTCCGCCAGCGGGAAGGGGGGTCTGAGGAAAAAGTGAGGGTCAACCCCGGCGTGAGACTGGGGTCGACTCTGCTCCTCATTCTCCTTCTTTCCTTGTCGCGCGATTTTCTCTTCGTCGCATACGCGGGGGCTCTCCTGCTCGCAATCCTGAGCGTCTACCGCGCAGAGCTCATCCTGCGGGTCCTGAAGACGAGCCTCCCGATCGCGACTTTCACCCTCTTCGTGATGCTTCCGTCCGCTCTCTGGGGAAACACCTCGGGCCTGATCATGATCACGTTGAAAGTGTTCTTCTCCGTCGTTGCCGTGAAGATGTTCGTCTCCACGGCGGAGTGGGGATCGATCCTGGGCGGCCTGCGCATCTTCATGCCGCGGCTTTTCATCCTCGTTCTCGATGTCACGACCAGGTACCTCGTGCTGCTCGGCGAGCTGTCCGTAAGCCTCCTGGTCGCGTTGAAGCTCAGGTCAGTCGGGCGCAACAGCCGCAAGCAGTCCTCGCTGGCAGGCGTCACGGGAACGCTCTTCTTGAGGTCCCGGCAGATGGCGGAAGAGATGTATGCTGCTATGGAGTGCCGGTGCTTCACCGGAAGCTACCCCCGCGGCTCGACAGCGAAGATCTCCGCCGTGGACCTCGTTCCGCTGGGCGTGGGCGCGCTCACCGTCGCCGTCTTCGCCTGGACGGGGATGCGGTGATCGTCCTGCGGGACGTCTCGTATTCCTATGACGGAATCCCGGCCCTGTCGCGCATCAGTCTGAGCGTCGCGCGGGGAGAATCGGTGGCGTTCATCGGCCCGAACGGTTCCGGAAAGTCGACGCTGCTGAAAATGATCAGCGGGATCATCCATCCCGACGACGGAAGTTACATCCTCGACGGGGAGGAGATAACCCGGAGCCGCCTCTCGGATGCGCTGTTCGCCAGGCGCGTGCACCAGCGCATCGGTCTTCTGTTTCAGAACCCGGATACGCAGCTTTTCTGTCCCGCGGTCTGGGAGGAAATCGCGTTCGGTCCGCGGCAGATGGGCCTCGATCGAGACTCGGTGGACGCGCGGGTGCTGGATTGCCTGCGGCTGCTCGGCATCGAGCACCTTGCACGCCGCGCTCCCCATAATCTGAGCGAGGGGGAGAAGCGCAGGGTAGCCCTCGCGAGCGTGCTCGCCCTGAACCCTGATGTCCTGGCCCTGGATGAGCCCATGAACGGGCTCGATCCGCGGACAAAGCGCTTCATGCGTGACGTCATCCTCTCCCTGATCAACGCCGGCAAGACAATTCTGTGCGCCACGCATGACTTCCCGTACGTGGAAGGCGTGTTCACTCGCGCGGTCGTCATTTCGGGTGAGCATTGCGTGGTCAGGGATGACTCCTACGCGGCCGTGATCGGGGGAACCGCCTTTCTTGCAAGCCTGAATATTGTGTGAGCACGCGGTGCCGCGGCGCCGCTCAGCTTTGCGTTGACTCCGGGCGCTGCTTGAGCTCTGATGGAACCACGATCTGGAGAGCGGCCAGGAGCTCATCAGGGGTGAATGGCTTCGGAAGGAATACGAACGCCCCGCTCGTCAGGCTGGATTGGATCGACTCCGATGTCGGATACCCGCTCATGGCGATGATGGGAGTGGGCCTCCTCCATTCGCCGACTTTCTTCATGAGCTGAAGCCCGTCGCGCTCCGGCATCCTGATGTCGGTGATGATCAGGCCGAATCCCTGCGCAACGGCTTCCTCGATTGCCTGGCCGACGCTCGACACCGCGACAACGGAGAACCCCTCTGCCTCCAGCACCCTCCTGCAGCTTTCGAGCACGATCGGATCGTCGTCCACGACGAGCACTCTCATGGGGATCTCCGGATCTCACGGTAGGGCTGGCCTCCAGCAATGTCAAGCATGGGACAGGCAAACTTCGATCCCGGGGGTCCTCCAAGAAGACGCTTGCTTTCCTGTGTGGAAGGTATACAATTCGATGGTTGGGCAATAATGCCCCGGTGCACGGAGGTCAACCGTGGCAAATCTCCTCTGGATCCAGGCTGCGTGCTGTGGCGGGGAGACGGCTTCCTTGCTGAACTCTGACCATCCCCACCTCCAGGCAGCCCTGAGCTCGCTGGGAATGACCTTTCTCGGGCACAGCTATTTCCATGACCATGCGCTGGGCAGTCCGGAGCGCGTCATGGAACAGTGCGTCGCCGGCCGAATCCCTGTGGAATTGCTTGTCGTCGAGGGCGCCGCCTACCTCAGGGGTCGGCAGCCAGAGTCACGTGTGCCGGGGGTCCCTCTGATCGAGCTGATTCAGGCGCTCGCCCGCGCCGTGGACTCAACGGTGGCGGTCGGCACCTGCGCTTCCTTTGGCGGGATCATGGCCTGCGGACGAAATCCGATGGGCGCCTCAGGGCTCCAGTTCTGCCGTGACCAGGCAGGAGGCTTTCTCGGCGCTGATTACCGGTCGCGGTCGGGTCTCCCCGTGGTGAATGTCTCCGGCTGCCCGGCCCACGCGGATTGGATCGTCGGAACGCTGTGGGCTCTGCACTCCGGCCGCGTGCATGAAGAGGATCTTGACCCGTACAACAGGCCTCGCGCCTTCTACGGAAAGCTTGCCCATCACGCGTGTCCCCGCAACGAGTACTATGAGTTCAAGGCGTCCGCGGCTGCCTACTCGCAGCAGGGGTGCCTTTTCGAGAACCTCGGCTGCAAAGGCACGCTCTGCGAGTCCGACTGCAACGAGCGCCTCTGGCTTGCACGTACCGGCAGCTGCACCCGCGGCGGATTTCCCTGCCTTTCCTGCACGTCGCCGCTGTTCCCTGACGGGTTCGTCCCGTTTTTCGAGACCGCGAAGATCGGGGGCATCCCCACGAGCCTGCCTCTCGACGTCCCCAAGGCGTGGTACGTCGGGATAAGCGGCCTGTCGAAGCTCGCCTGTCCCGAGAGGCTTCGGCACAACGCGGTCTCTTTCAAACAGTCGTGGACCGGGAGGAAGGAGCCGTCGGGGGATGCCGGTAAAGACAATAGAGTTTAGCCCATTCACGCGCCTTGAAGGCGACCTGAGGGTCACGGTCGAGATCGAAGATGGCCACGTCACGCGTTCTTTCGCGTCAGGCACACTTTTTCGGGGCTTTGAGAGCATGTTGAAGGGGCGCGACCCCCTCGATGCCCTTGTCATCACCTGCCGCGTCTGCGGGCAGTGCGGCCTCACGCATTCAGCCGCCTCCGCATCGGCCATGCGCGCCTTGACGGGCGCCAGCATGCCGCCGAACGCTTTTCGGGCGAGCAATGTGATGCTTGCGATCGAAGCGATCATCAGCCACCTCACTCATTTCTATCTCTCCCTCGCGCCGGAGCTTTCGGAGATTCCCGGTGACTCCGAGGCGAGGCAGCGGTTCCGGCCGCCCGCCGGCAGGTCGTTCGCCCGCGCGCTGCGGGAACGGGAGGAGCTGCTCGGCGTGCTCGGACTGTTTGCCGGCAAATGGCCCAACAGCCTCGCCATCCAGCCCGGCGGCACGACACGGCCAGTCGACGCAAGTGAGATACGCAGGTCGCACGGACTGCTCGGTGAATACGTGAGCTTTGTCGAGCAGCAGGTGATCGGATGCCGGCTGGAGGAATGGCTCGCCGTTCGCAGCGCCGCGGACCTCGAAGCCTGGATGGAGGTGGACTCCCACAGGATGAGCGACGTCGGTGTTTTCGTGAGGCTCTCCCGAGCGCACGGTCTCGACGGGATCGGAACCTGGCAGGCCAGGTTTATATCCAGCGGCGGGTGGCCCGACTGCGAAGGCGGAGCGCTGACGGCACCGGGCTTTTATGACGGAAATCCGGCAGAGCTCGACCAGGCTCAGATATCCGAGCAAACGGCCTGGTCGTGGTACGAGCAGAAGGAAGCCGGCCTGCACCCCTTCGACGGTGAGACGATTCCCGCCCCGGAGCGCGCGGAAGCATACAGCTGGGCAAAGGCGCCCCGGTACGCGGGGCAGCCGGCGGAGGCGGGGCCTCTCGCCCGGCTGGTGATTGACGGAGACCGCCTGGTCGCCGACCTGATGCTGAAGCACGGCCCTTCCGCCTTTGTCCGCGAGATGGCGCGGCTTCACGAGACCATGCGGCTGCTCAAGCGGCTCGGCGCGTGGCTGGACGAGGTGGAGCCTGGAGAGCCCTTTTTCACCGCATCGCCGCGGCCGATGCAGGGCTCGGGCATGGGGCTCGTCGAAGCGCCGCGGGGCATCCTGGGACACTGGATCCGGGTTGCGGACGGAAAGATCCAGAACTACCAGATCATCACACCGACGGGCTGGAACCTGTCGCCCAGGGACTCCGGCAACCGATCGGGGCCGCTGGAGGAGGCACTCGTCGGGGCCCCCATCCCGGATGCCGAAAGGCCGGTGGCGCTTTCCTACATCGTCAAGTCATTCGATCCCTGCCTGTACTGCACGGTGCACTGAAGCGAGGAGCCGGTGATGGTCGACGCGTCCGACATGTCGATGTCCCAGGTCGAAGAGGGCCCGTGGATAGAAATCATCCAGAAGATGGAGCTGCTCTATGCCGACCTGGCTCGCCTGCAGACCGAAGCGGAGCGCAAGAACGAGGAGCTCTCCCGAGCCAAGGCGTTTGCCGACAACATCATTCGCAGCCTTGTGAACGCCCTGGTCGTGACGGACAGCGACAGCGTCATCACCATGGCGAACGATGCCTGCCAGCAGCTTCTCGGATATTCCCGCGACGAGCTGGTCGGGAAGCCCGTGGCGACAATACTGGCCGAGGGAGCGGCGAGCCCCGTCGGTCACGACTCCGAGTTCTGGCACCGCTGCCGCAAGGACGGTTACGCGGCGGGGCTCCAGACGGCGCTCAGGACGAAACGGGGCGAGGAGATACCGGTCAGCCTGAACGCATCGGTGATGCCGGAGCCGGGGGGCGACATCCTGGGCATCGTTCTCGTGGCGACGGACCTGCGCGAGATGAGACGGCTGCTCGTGGAAGCGCGGGCCGCTGCCGACGCAGCGCGGGAACAGGCGGCCCAGCGGGCGAAGGCGTACCGGGAGCTGGAATCCCTCCAGGCGCGTCTCATCCAGTCGGAGAAGATGTCGTCCCTTGGCCGCATGGCCGCCAGCGTGGCCCACGAGATCAACAACCCGCTCGGCGCGATCGTCGTGTTCAGCTGTCTTCTGCTGGAGAGCGCGTCCGAGGACTTTCCCGGAAGAAAGAAACTGGAAACGATCGTTCGGGAGGCGAATCGATGCCGCGATATCGTGCGGGGCCTGCTAGACTTCGCACGCCCCGGAGCGAACGTGCGCGCAAAGACAGATCTGAACTCAGTCGTTTCCGCGTCCCTCGATGTGCTTCGGACCCAGTCGATCTTCAGGGACGTGCGGATCCGCCTCGAGCTGAGCTCGACACCGGTGATGGCGGTGTGCAACGCGGACCAGGTCCAGCAGGCGTTCACAAACCTGCTGGTGAACGGGGCGGAGGCGGAAAGCGGCGCCGGGACGATAACCATCAGGAGCTGGACGGAAACCTCGCGGCGGATGGCGGCAGTGAGCTTTTCTGATACGGGGTGCGGCATCGCCGCGGAAAACCTGAAAGAGATATTCGAGCCCTTTTTCACCACCAAGCAGCAGGGACATGGAACAGGGCTGGGTCTGGCGATCGTCTATGGAATCATCGAAAGACACGGCGGCACGGTCGCCGTGGAAAGCCGACCCGGTGAAGGGTCGACTTTCACCGTCTGGCTGCCGGAGGCGGCCGCGTGAACGCTCTCGCCCGCATCCTGGTGGTGGACGACGAGCACGCGATGCTCGAGGCCTGTCGGGAGGTCCTC
>DATKLB010000038.1:0-2053 GCA_035542615.1 Spirochaetia bacterium
TGCAGGCCGGCGGTTTTGTCCAAACGAAGAAATTCATTCTTCTTGAATAGGGACATTCGTCCACCCACTTTTGCCCGTTCTTGAGGGCGGAGCTTCGCGCCCTGAGTCGGAAATGCTTACATCAACTCCGACTCAGGGCCAGTGGAGAGATGCCTTGTAACTGTTGCCGGAGTTGAACATCTCTCCGGAAATTCATGCCACATTTCCTGCATTCGCGGCTCTTTTCCCCGCATTTACCCCCGTTTTCACACCTGTTTGTGCATCAACAATCAGGCATAATGTTTGTAGTTTTGTAGAGTGGGGTGCCTTTGACGGGGGCGGGACTGCGATGGAAAAGCTGACGCTCGATTCGATGGTGCAGGGGCTGGGCGATCTCGAACGGAAACAGTACGAGGTGCTCGGGGCGCTCAAGGAGCGGCGGGAGCATTTTTCGCGCAACCGGCTTTATCCCTGGTTCGCTGAGCTCCTCCAGCTCGAGGAGGAGCTCAGGGCGCTCATCCAGAACCGGGACGGCATGGCCCGTCACATCCCCCAGCGGCTCAGCGATGTCGACATGGAACACCTGAGTCTCGTGTATGAACCTGCCGGGTCGGAGACGCCGGAATTCTCGCGGGTGATGGACCTCGTCTGGTGGGCTCTCCCGCTGGTGGAGGCCGCGGTGGAGGAAGGGAAGGGGATTTTCGATTTCGTCGATCAGCATGTCGCCATCGACGAGGTCGGGATCATCCCGTCGTACCGGGAGGAAGGGTACTGGTTCGTGCCGGACCTCAGGGCCGCGGTGCTCTATCTCCTCAGGTATCAGATGTCCATTTTCTCCGCCTCCAATGAGCGCTTCCGCTCACTGAAAACGGTGGTCGTCGATTCGCTGCGCGAGGGAGCGCTGAGACAATCGCCCGAGTCGCTGAAGCTGGAGATCCTGAAAAAGTATCCCGAGTTGCCCAATCCGGCCACGTTTCGCTGCGAGGTGGACATCGATTTCCCGTTTGTCGAAACACTTTTGCCGGTGGCAAAGCGGAAGCTCATGGCGCGCCTGGCGGCGTGATTGCCCCGCCTGGGGCGGGACGCAAAGTACGCGCTTCGGGGCGCCTGTTGTGCTGCAGGCGCCGCCCCGCGCAATGAGGCTGCACGACCTCACTCCCTCATCGCGAGCGCTTTCCGCGAAGCCCGTTTTCTGGGCCACGCCGCCCTTTGGCGTGGCAATCTCCTTGACACTTTCATCCCGTTTGATTATCTACACGGGTCGTTTCCGTTAATTCCCATAGTCCCGGAGGCCCCCATGCGGATCGGCTCGTCGCCGCAGCGCGTTTAAGTCCTGGAATCACTTTCCCCTCAACAGCCGGCGCTGGAGCTCCCGTCGCCGGCGGCCGATACCGCGCAGGCTCCTCCGCGGGCCCGCCTCGACTCGATCGATCTCCTGCGCGGGCTGGTCATGGTCATCATGGCGCTTGACCACGTCCGGGACTACTTCACGAATGTCCGGTTCGACCCGCTCGATCTTACCCAGACCACCGCTGCGCTCGCGTTCACGAGGCTCATCACGCATTTCTGTGCGCCGGTGTTCGTCTTTCTCGCAGGCACCGGGGCATACCTCTCCCTCTCGCGGGGAAAATCACGGGCGGTCCTCTCGAAATTCCTCTGGACGCGGGGCCTCTGGCTCATCGTGCTGGAGATGACCGTCGTCCGTCTGGGCTGGGAGTTCAACTTCAACTACAGCCTCGCCTTTGTCCAGGTCATCTGGGCGATCGGGTGCTCGATGATCGCTCTCGCGGCGCTTGTCTATCTCCCCTCGCGCGTGACCGGCCTGCTGGGGGTCGCGATGATCGTCACGCACAACCTGACCGACGGGATTGATCCGGGGCGGCTCGGGCTCTTCGGTTGGTCCTGGCAGGTGCTCCATGCCGGCGGCGTGATACCGTACGCCCCGGGGCACATTTTCCTCGTCGTGTACCCGTTGATCCCGTGGGTCGGAGTGATGGCGGCGGGGTTTGCGTTCGGCGAGGTGTTTTCGGCGGCTCCGGAGAGGCGGAAGCGGCTCCTCTACGCCATCGGCGGC
>DATKLB010000039.1:0-5853 GCA_035542615.1 Spirochaetia bacterium
GCCCAGGAGTTGACTGTCTTTGTCCCGATGGGCCAGGAGAGCGGGCAACCGGTCAAGCTGCAGAGGCTCGTGCTCAAAAACATTTCACCCGGACCGCGCAGTCTTTCTTTGACGTGGTATGTGGAATGGGTGCTCGGCGAACACCGCGAGACGAGCCAGATGCACGTCGTAACCGCGTGGGACGATGAGATGCAGGCGATAACGGCCCGAAATCGCTTTCACCCCGACTACGGCGAACGCGTCGCGTTCGCCGCAATCACTCCGCCCGTCGACTCCTGGTGCGGCGATCGAACGTTCTTCCTGGGGCGGAACGGCTCCCTGGAATCACCGGCTGCCATGGAGCTTGCCGCGCTCCCCTGCAGAACAGGCGCGGGATTCGATCCGTGCGCCGCGTTGCGGGTTTCCATGGAGCTGGCCCCGGGCGAGAGAACGGAGATCGTCTGCATGCTTGGTCAGGCCGAATCGAGGGAAGCTGCCCGCGCCCTGGTGCTGGCGTACCGCGGCGCCGCCGCGGTGGAGGCGGCCCTGGAAGCGACAAAAGCGTGGTGGGACGAGCTCCTTGGCAAGGTCCAGGTTCATACGCCCGAGCTCGCGGCGGATTTTCTCATCAACAGATGGCTGTTGTACCAGAGCCTGAGCTGCCGGATCTGGGGCAGATCCGCCTTCTACCAGTCCGGAGGCGCATTCGGCTTTCGCGACCAACTGCAGGACACCATGGCCCTCCTCTACACCTCTGCGGGCGTGGCTCGCGATCATATCATCCTCGCAGCGAGCCGGCAGTTCAAGGAAGGTGACGTTCAACACTGGTGGCATCCACCCGGCGGCGCGGGAATCCGCTCCCGCATCGCCGACGACCTCCTCTGGCTGCCTTTCGTCGCTGCTCACTACGTGCGGATATCTGGCGACGTCGACATCTTGAATACAGAGATTCCCTTCCTCGACGGACCGGCCCTGGGGGAAGATCAACACGAGGCCTTCTTCACGCCGTCTCTCACGGCTGAACGCGCCAGCTTGTACGAGCATTGCTGCCGGGCCGTGGCCCGCGGCTTCACGCGAGGGCCGCACGGACTTCCTCTCATGGGAACGGGAGACTGGAATGACGGGATGAATCTGGTGGGCGCCGGCGGCAGGGGAGAGAGCGTCTGGCTGGCCTGGTTCCTGGTGGACGTGCTTCGGGGCATGTCGGAGATGTCCGAGGCTCTCGGCCTGGCCGATTCGAGCAAGGAGTATGCGCGGCAGCGGCAGGAGCTGATCGGTCGAATCGAGAGGGCAGCCTGGGACGGGGAATGGTACCTTCGCGCGGTCTTCGACAACGGCATTCCGCTTGGCTCTTCGACGAGCACCGAGGCGAAGATCGACTCCTTGCCGCAGTCGTGGGCCTTGCTGTGCGGCATCGACTCGCCTCGATCCAGGATGGCCCTGGAGTCAGCCTGGAGGCAGCTTGTGCGCGAGGGAGAAGGTCTGGTGCTTCTCTTCGCGCCTCCCTTCGACACGGCCGTACCCTCGCCGGGATACATCCAGGCGTACCCCCCGGGAGTGCGTGAAAACGGCGGACAATATACGCATGCCGCGGTATGGCTCGCTATGGCGATGGCGCGCAGCGGTGATGGCACGCGCGCGGCGAAGCTCCTGCGAATGTTGAACCCGGTCGAGCATGCTCGAGACCTCCAAGCTGTCAACCGGTACCAGGTGGAGCCCTATGCCGCCGTGGCGGATGTCTACAGCATGGACGGGCACATCGGCCAGGGAGGCTGGTCATGGTACACAGGCTCGGCTGCATGGATGTACCGCGCCTGGATGGAGGAGATCCTCGGGCTGAAGGTGAGGGGGAACCGATTGACGATCGACCCCGTCATCCCCGGCTGGTGGAGTGGTTTCCACGTGAGCTACCGCCACGGCGCGGCTGTCTATGAGATCCATGTCGAGAGTCCCGAAGGATGCGAGCACGGGGTTTCCTGGATCGAGATGGACGGCCGGCGCCTGGAAGATCACCAGATCCCCCTGGAGCGGGGCTTCGTCAGGCATGAAATCCTTTTGCGAATGGGGAAACCCGAGCGATCGTGATCTGATGTCCCGCTTCCGCTCGTGGCGGCGCAGAAATCCATGAGGTGGGCAGCGCGGACGATCGGATCGGGCGCCATGAGGGTGGCGCTGAAGATATACGATGCCCCGCCGTTGCGGTACAGTGTCTGGTCATGACGACGTACCATTCCGTGGCTTTCGTCTACCAGGGAAAGCCGGGCGCGGTGACACGGGAAACTCTCACCCTGAGACCCGGCCCGCGCGACTTGCTGGTCAAGGTGACGATGTGCGCGCGATGCGGCACGGACAAGACGATCTATCGCTCCGGCCACCCGAACGTGGATCCCTATGCGCCGGTCGTGCTCGGTCATGAGCTGGTGGCGCAGGTCGTGGAGGTGGGCGCTGAGGTCGGTGACCTGACGGAGGGGATCGGCTACTGCCAGGGACAGACGCTGCCCTCGTCGGCGCTCGATTTCGCGCCGGGCGAACGTGTCACATTCCAATCGCGCATCGCGCGCTACCGGGATGGACTGATGCTCGTGCCCCGTCCCATCGCCAACCTCTCGTTCCAGATCAACGGCGGCTTCGCCCAGTACATGATCGTTCCCGAAAGCATGATCCGTTCAGGCTCGGTGCTGCGTGTGGCTGATGCGATCAGCGACGAGGAGGCGTGCCTCGTCGAGCCTGCAGCGTGCGCGCTGGAGTCGATATACGCCACGCCCCATCCCGTCGGGGCGGACAAAGAAGGCAGGCACATCATGAGGGCCGGGATCAGGCCTGGCGGAAATACCTGCATCATCGGATCCGGCACGGTGAGCATGATCTACGCGAGGCTTGCGTTTCTCGAGGGTGCGGGCAAGGTTGTCGTCATTGTCCGCTCGGCCGAAAAAGCACGGCTGGTGAGGGAAAAGCTCGGCAGTGAGGTCATAATCTACGAAGCGCCGCGCACCCCCGAGGATGCCTCTTCCGCCACGCGCGCAGCCGAGGATGTCATCGTCGATGACATGGACCGGCTCACCGACTCGTACCTGTTCGACGACGTCGTGTCAGCGAACGCCTCGGCCACCTCCCAGCGTCTGCTGCTGCGACTCTACACCCCCGAGGGCTATGCGGTCGGAGCCTGCTTTGGCGGCACGCACAATCTCGTCGATGCCGCCAACATCGACAGCAACCATTATCGCGCTGCAAAGACGATCGGCACGAGCGGCTGCTCAACGAACAGCATGAAGACCGTGCTGGCATGGCTTTCCGGGGGACGGTTGAGCCTGCGCGGCATGATCTCCCCCCGTCACTATACCCTTGCTGACGACCCTCACGAGTTCTTCACCGTGGAAAGTGGGCTGAAGCCAGCGCTTTATATGGAGGAAACCGGATAGTGGCCAGGCCCAGGGCGATGATCATCGGCGCGGGTGCGCTCGGGCTCGGCTTTCTCGCGGAACGCATGTCGCCTGACTACGATCTGTGCATGGTGGACCTCCTGAGCCAGGCGTTCCTGCTCACGCGCATCAGGGACGAGAATGGCTACACGATGAATCTGTGTGGGTCAGCCGGCCTCGAGCACCGTCGCGTGTATGGTACATTCACTGCTGCTCACATGGATCTGCCTGACCTGCGAACACCAATCGCTGGATCTCAGTCCGTTGCGGCTGCCCTTGAGGCGGCAGATCTCGTGCTGACCGCGGTCGGCAGCCGGGCGCTTCCGAGCGTTGTTGCGAAAATCGCTCCCGTGCTCAACGCGCGCAATCGCCGGGTTTGGCTTCTCTTCTGCGAGAACGGCCTGGGTATCGCAGCTGCGCACGGCACGGCCTTCGCGGCCAACGTGACCGCGGTGGACACGGTGATGTCGCGGATGTGCCGGTTCGGCGAGGTCGGAGAGACAGGATATGCCCCGCTGTGGCCTGGGGCGCCGCAGCATCTCATCGCCGAGGCGTATGCTGCCATCCCTCTCGATCGAACCCTCTGCCAGCACGGCCCATTTTCTGCTGCTTTCACCCTCGTGGAGAGCGCGGATTTCCGGATGTGGAAAGACATCAAGCTCTTCATGCACAACGGTATGCACGCCTTCATGTCCTATCATGCATTCCTGGAAGGAACGAAGTTCCTTCCGGACATATCCTCCCGTATCCGTGAGGCAGCCCGGCGGGTGATGCTCCAGGAGGTCGTTCCCGCGATCCTGCATCACCACCCGCGAGCGCTGCAACCGGCGGTGGAGAGGTATGGGCTCGAGCTGCTTGAGCGATTCGTCGACCCCTGCTTCCATGACAGCATCGAGCGTGGGGTACGCGGCGTCGAAGAAAAGCTCGCCCCCGGGGAGCGTCTCCTTGCCGGCCAGGACTTCATAAGCCAGGCAGGCATACAACCCCGAGGATACAGCTCCACTATCGATGCGGCGAGGGAGATCGTTCGACTGAAGGGCGGGCGGATCACACAGTGAGAAGCTTTTCAGAGCGAATGATGTGGTCGCGACCGCCTACCAGAGGACCCGCATGATGATACGAGAGTGCGTTCAGGCCGACTTTGGCAGGATTCTCGAGCTCATCAACGATTCCGCTCAGGCGTATCGGGGAGTCATTCCCGCCGACTGCTGGCGCGATCCATATATGTTGGCTGAAGAGTTGAGACGGGAGATCGACGACGGCGTGAGGTTCCACTGCGCGGAAGACGCCGGCGCCATCCTTGGGGTCATGGGCCTCCAGGACAAAGGCACGGTTGAGCTCATCAGGCACGCGTACGTCAGCACCCCCTGTCGCGGCCGCGGTGTGGGAACGATGCTGTTGAGGCACCTCGAGTCCATAAGGAGGCACCCGATTCTCATCGGCACCTGGGCTGCCGCGACCTGGGCGATCTCGTTCTATGAGAAGAACGGCTATGCTCGTGTTGCCGAGCCTCAAAAGAACGAGCTTCTCAGGAGATACTGGTCCATCTCGGAAAGGCAAATCGAGACATCGGTTGTTCTCTATGGAGTGGGACTTGCGCGCTCGCAGGGTCGAAGCTGAGCTCTCAGAAGCTGCTTCTATTCCACGCGGATCTCCGCGATCCACTTCACCCACCGACCGCCATAGAGATCCTCGGCAACGAGGCGGACGGGATATCCGTGAACAGTCGGGAGTGTCTGGCCATTCACCTTGACGGCAAGAAAAAGCAGATGCTCCATCGCCTCCTCGCGAGAAAACCGCCCGGTGTAGCCGTCATAAGACCTGAAAGCGATGCCGGCGAAATCAGGTCGTGCCTTGGCCATTGTGAGCACCGCTGAGAGCGACACACCCTCCCACTCGACATAGTCCGCGAAAAAACCCGGGCAGATGAGGAGGACCCTCTTCTTCACCATGGGGAGCGCCATCAGATCAGCGTAGCTGAGAGATAGTTCTCTTCCCAGACTCTTTCCCGTTACTGCAAGGCGCCAGGTCGAGATGTCCGGAATCTCCTGGGGGTTGCCCGTGAGGTGAAGCTGGTCGACTCTGTCGAGCGGAAGGTCACTCGGGTCGACCCTCGCCGGGTCCATGGCGATGATGCTGCTCTTTGGAGTATCGAATGCGAGCTTCTCCTTCGCCGCTGATTGCGCAAACGCGACAACCGTGAAGAGCATGAGCAACGCAGCATTGAGCAATTTTCGCATATGTGCCTCCTTGTGAGCTTCCCTGAGTCTATGCGATTTCAGCTCGCTTTGCCCGTCCCACAAGCACTTCCCCGCCCTGACCATGTTCGGGATTACCGTTGAGCAGCGCGTTCTCCTGGAGCACGCCAGGAGCCATTTTGCTTTTCAGGAAGTCGTGCTGATTGGCGGACTGGAACAAGGCATTGCGCTGCCCGAAGGCGCCTTCCTGATCGGAT
>DATKLB010000040.1:0-2575 GCA_035542615.1 Spirochaetia bacterium
GATGGCGGGCGGCGAAGTTCTATTTCATGGTCGGCCTGCCGGCCTCCTTTGAGGAGGATGAATCATCGGCCATCGTCGAGTTTCTCCTGACCGTACGAGCGGAGACCAGGATGTCTCTGAACGTGAATGTTGCGGGATTCATCCCCAAGCCGCATACCCCGTATCAGCGCGCGGCCCAGCTGACGGAAGAGGAAACGTTGGAAAGGATCATGGCCGTGAAAGCGGGGTTGCGCGGCGACGGATTCAAGATCGGATACCACGCACCCTTTCTCTCGATTCTGGAGGGAATCGTTTCCCGGGGTGATGAGAGAGCCGGTCGCCTGGTCCTGGACGCCTACCGGCGCGGTGCCCGCCTGGACGCCTGGGAAGAGCACATCAGGACGGATCTGTGGCGCGAAGCCATTGGCGCCGCGGATTGGGATGTCGTCGCTGAGACCTGTCGGGCGCGGAGCACTGAGGAGAGGCTTCCCTGGCACCTTGTTGCCCTCGGGCTCTCGTCGAGCAAGATCGCTGACGCAAGCCCTGCCGAGGAACGCCCGGCCATTCAGACTGCGTTCTCGCAGCCAGCGCGGCCCGGGGAATTTCCGGAAGAAAAGCCGTCCAAAGATTCGCCAGCCTGGACGCGCGTCATTTTTGCTTTCTCGAAAACCGGCCGCGCCGCGTTCATCTCTCACCTGGACCTCATGACAGTGATGGAAAGAGCTCTCGCGCGGGCCGGCTACCACGCCAGGTTCACCGAAGGCTTCAACCCAAAGCCTCGTCTTGAGTTTGCGAGCCCTCTCGGGCTTGGAGTAGCGTCCAACGAAGAAATCGCCGGCGTCGACCTGTGGGGATGGGATTCCGAAACCTCTTTCGCTTCGCGAATGAACTCTGCTCTCCCGGCGGGCATCCGGGTCCGACGCGCCATGGCTGCCCGCCAGGATGCCTCGGTTCCACGCAGGTCACTGATGTCGGCTTGCTGGGGAGCGGAGTACGAGATAGGGGCCAAAAAAAACACTCGGCTGCTGAGATTGAGGGCGACAGGGCCTTCCATCAGAAAAACCATGGAATCGGAAGGAGCGTGGCGCGTCGAGCCCGTGGTTCGTGTACGCACTTTCGCCAAAGGGCGAGCAGACGAGCCAGTCTCCTATTTCGACGCGTTTTGCGTTCCCGAGGCCTCCTCCGACTTGATCTGATTCCACAGCGCATCCATGCGCGAAAGGCCCGCTTCCGCCGGCCGGACACCGGAAGCCTCGAGCCGTCTTTCGACTTCCCGGAAGCGTCGCTCGAACTTCCTGTTCGTGGCATGGAGCGCGACCGAGGGGTCGACCTTCAGCAATCGTGAGAGATTGACTACGGAAAAGAGGAGATCTCCGACTTCCTCTTCGATCCCAGCGGGATCGCCGGAGGCGTGTGCGTCGGCAAGCTCGCGCATCTCTTCGGCAATCTTGTCCCAGACAGGTCCCGCGGCCGGCCAGTCGAACCCGACCTTTGCAGCCTTCTTCTGGAGCGCGTATGACCGTGACAGCGGCGGCAGCGCGCCCGGCAGATGATCCAGCGCCGAGTTGCCCCCCTTCGCCGCTTTCTCTTCAACCTTGATCTCGTCCCAGCGCACAATGATCTCCTTCACCGTGCCTGCATGCGTGCTCCCAAAGACATGAGGGTGGCGCCGAACAAGCTTTTCCCGGATGCGGCGAAGGACCGATGACACCGAGAAAGCTCCTTCCTGTTCCATCATCCAGGAAATCATCGTGGCGAGGAGATAGAGGTCGCCCAGCTCTTCCTCCAGATTGTCCTGGTCCCCCGCTTCTATCGCGCTGACGGTCTCCCATGCCTCTTCCACGAGGCTGGCGCGCAGGGTGGACGGGCTCTGAGCCCTGTCCCAAGCACAGCCATCAGGCCCCCGTAATCTTTGTATTGTCTGCAGCAGACTCGCGAAGGCAGACGACGGCTCGTCTTCAGGCATGGGGTCTGCGCCGGTTTCACTCGTCATGTCGGCCAGTTAACAAGGGGGCGAACGAGGTGTCAATACCGGTGAGCGCGACCCGCGCTACTTCTGCTCTTCCCGCAGAGCGCGAAGCTCCCGCGCGAGCTCGTCACCGTCTTTCACGTCGAGGATGCGATCGTTGATGCTCACCACCGGGCCGTTGGAGTGCAATCCCTGGCAGGGGACCGTCTCCAGGGAAAAGAGACCGTCTGGAGTCGTCTCTCCGCTGGAGATCGAAAGTGTTCTTCCGATCGCTTCCAGCAGATCCTGAGAGCCGTTTTTCGTGCATGTCTCTCCCCGGCACAGGGAGATGCGGTACCGCGCCGGTGGTTCGGTGCGGAACGTAGGATAGAAGGCTGCCGCCTCCAGGACCTTTTCGCGCGTAATGCTCAGAAAGTCCGCGATGTACCCGACCGCGTCCGGAGTGAGATACCCGAAAGCTTTCTGCGTATCCCCCAGGATTCGCACAAGAAACTCCCTCTTGGGCTGGTATTTTGCGAAGATGTCGATCAGGGACTGGGGAGGGTTGGTCCGCGCATTGCCGACGGAAGGCGGCATGCCTTCCTTCTTCCTCAGCTTCAGGTAGTGCGAGAGTATGGCGAGGCCCAG
>DATKLB010000041.1:0-8448 GCA_035542615.1 Spirochaetia bacterium
TGGAGGATTTGTCTGTCGGAATCCAGCAGAAGGTAGAGATCCTCAAGGTCCTTTTCCGCGGGGCGACGATCCTGGTTTTCGACGAGCCAACCGCCGTCCTGACGCCCCAGGAGGCCGAGGAGCTGTTCAAGACATTCAACGCCATGAAAGGGCAGGGCCGCGGGATCATTTTCATTTCCCACAAGCTGGACGAGGTGCTCGCAGTCGCTGACCGGATAACGGTGATCCGCCAGGGCAGGGTCGTGGAGACGATGGACAGAGCTGGAGCGACGAAGCCGCGCATCGCGGGGCTCATGGTGGGGAAGCCCGTGCTGCTCGAGGTGGAGCGGCCGCCGGCCAACATCGGTCGGACTATCCTGGAGGTAAAGGACCTCGTGGTGCGAAGCCCGCGGGGCTTTGACGCGGTGACCGGGCTTTCCCTGTCCGTGCGCGCGGGAGAGATCTACGGCATCGCCGGGGTGGAAGGGAACGGCCAGACGGAGCTGGTGCGGGCACTCATGGAAAGCGCGGAGGTGACCTCCGGCACGATTCTCCTGGAGGGTGAAGACATCCGTTCCTGGAGCGTCCGTCGGAGGCGCGAGGGCGGCATCGCAATGATCCCGGAGGACAGGCAGAAATACGGGCTGCTCCTCCCTTTTTCAATCGCCCAGAACCTGACCCTCGGCATGCACCAACTGCCTCCCTTCTCCACGAAACTTTCGACGATCAATACGCGGGCCATCCGCGCGTCGGCACGGGAAATCATCAAGACGTATGACATCCGCACTCCTTCGGAGGACACGCCGGCGAACGCGCTGTCCGGCGGCAACCAGCAGAAAGCGGTGGTAGCGCGAGAGATGAGCGCCAACCCGAAGCTCCTCATTGCCTCCCAACCGACGCGTGGAGTGGATATCGGCGCCACGGAGTTCATCCATCGCCGGCTCATGAAGGCACGTTCGGAGGGCAAAGCGATTCTCCTGATCTCCGCGGACCTCGACGAGCTCCTTGCCCTCTCGGACCGCATCGGGATCATCTTCAAGGGAAAGATCATCAAGGAGATCGCCCACGACGACGCGGTCAAGGAAGAGGTCGGCCTCTACATGACCGGGGAGAAAGCCAATGGCGCAGCATAGTCGACGCTTCAGCATCTACGTCCTCGAACAAAGCGCTCCGTTCATCGGTTTCCTCGCTTCCATGGCCGTCCTCACCCTTATCGTCATGGGGCTCGGGGAGGACCCGGCAAAAGCTTTCGCGGGGATCTACAAGTTCGCCTTGAGCGATCCGGCAAAGCTTGCCGCCGGGCTCTCTATCTCCATCCCCTACTATCTGTCGGGGCTCTCCATTGTCATCGCCTTCCGCGCGGGCGTGTTCAACATCGGAAACGAAGGACAGTACTTCATCGGAGGCATGGTCGGCGCCATTGCGGGGGTGTACTTCCATCTGCCGCCGGTGATTCACATCCCCGTGGTCATCATTTTCTCGATGCTCGGGGGCGCGCTGTGGGCCCTGATTCCGGCGGTGCTGAAAGCGGTGCGCGGCATCCACGAGGTCATCACCACGATCATGTTCAACAACATCGCCCTTGCCCTGGTGAACTTCCTCGTGAACGGTCCTCTTTCCGGGCTCCAGAAAGGAACCAGCCTGGAGCCGCAGATGAAGAAGATCCTGCCGTCGGCGCATTTCGGCAAGTTGAATGGATTTTTCCGTGCCATCGGATGGAATGTGCCGGACTACGTGTACCTGGACTACAGCCTCATCGTCGCCATCGTCATGGGGTTGTTCGTCTGGTTCCTGCTCTTCCGCACACGTCAAGGCTTCGAGATCAGGGCTGTCGGCACGTCGACCGACGTTTCGCGCTACGCCGGCATCCCGGTGAGCAAGGTGCAGATCGGCGCGTTCATGCTTTCCGGCGCAATCGCCGGGCTCATCGGTCTGCAGGAGATCTTTGCGATCCGCGGGTTCTACACGTACAACCTCGCCTCCGGACTGGGGTTCGACGGGATCGCAATCTCGCTCATCGGGAAGAACTCCCCGGTCGGGATCGTCTTCTCATCCGCGCTCTTCGCGTTCTTGAAGCAGGCCGGTTACGGCCTGCAGCTCTACAGCAAGGTGCCCAACTCGGTGACCTATGCAATCCAGGGAATCATGATTCTTTTCATCGTGACGATCAACGAGATCCTGGTCCGCGCGGCGCGCAACCTGCGCAAGAAGGAGGTGGGTTGATGGACATCTCATTCATCGGCTTCTTCCTCGTCAAGGGCCTGGAGATCTCCTCACCGATCGCCTTCTCGGCGATGGGAGGCGTGTTCTCCGAGCGCGGCGGGGTTGTCAACATCGCGCTGGAAGGAATCATGACCGTGACAGCTCTCACACTCGTGTGGGGCGCCATCACGTTCCAGAGCATATGGGTGGGACTGCTCATTGCCGTGATCACCGGGATGCTCATGGGGCTGATCCACGCCGTGGTCACCGTGACATTCAAGGTGGACCACGTCGTCTCGGGGGTCGCAATCAACGTACTCGCCGTCGGCCTGTCGCGGTTTCTCTGCCAGAGCTTCTTCGGCGCGGAGACCCAGTCGAAGATCAACCCTTACCTCTTCCCGAAGCTCCTGGGAATCAACTCGTTGGCTTTCTGGCTCATCCCCGCGGCGGCGCTGGGATGGTTCATCCTCTACCGCACCGTGTTCGGCCTCAGGCTGCGCAGCGTGGGAGAAAACCCGGAAGCCGCGGACACCCTGGGGGTCAACGTCACGCTGATGCGCTACGTCGGGGTTCTGATCAGCGGCGCACTGTGCGGAATTGCTTCGGCCACACTCTTTGCCGACAAGTGGATCACGGGCATGGTCGCGGGCCGGGGATTCATCGCGCTGGCCGCCGTGATCTTCGGCCGGTGGGATCCCGTGGGCGCAGTCCTGGCTTCGCTCCTTTTCGGGTACGCCGACACTGTTCGGATCGTGTTCGCGTCGAAGATTCCGATTCCCGACCAGTTCATCCAGATGTTCCCCTACGTTCTGGCAGTCGTTGTTCTTGCAGGGATCGTTGGAAAGTCGCGAGCGCCTGCGTGGGACGGCAGGAACTACGAAAAAGGAGAAGGCTAGAGCCGGCTCCGCTCCGTTTCGTACTCGGAGATCCGCTTGATCTTCGGGTCCGAGGGTCCCCCCGGCGTGTAGTCGGAGCTGAGCCAGATCGACACGAGCATCTTGGCGACCTCCACCCCGACGGTGAACGCGCCCATGCACATGACGTTGGCGTTGTTGCTCTTCCTGGCGCGCTCCGCCGAATACGGATCGCTGACCAGCGCAGCGTAGGCGCCGGGCACCTTGTTCGCGGCGATGCTGACCCCGATTCCCGTCCCGCAGAAAAGAATGCCGCGGTCGTGCCTGCGTGCGGCCACCGCCTCCGCGACCCGTATGGCGGTATTCGCGTAGATGGGATCCTCGCTGCCGTAGTCCGTGACGTCGTGCCCGAGGTCCGTCAGATGCTTTTGTATCGTCTGCATGAGATCCGACGCGTTGGGATCACACCCGATCGCGATTGTCATGATCCAGCCTCCACACAAGCCAGAATATCTCATGGTAGAGACACTGTTCCAGCGCTCGTCGATGCCGGGGCAGTCTGGGAAGCCGTGTCGCGGGCCGCGGATGGATCACGAGGCTTGAACTCCGGACTCTTTTCCCGTATCCTCCCGACACTTCGTGAAGCAGGAGGCAGAGAAATGTCTTTCCCCGTTCTTGCTGATGTCCTGAGGCCCTCCGACCGGGTGCCGGCCCGCCTGTACGATGCAAGCCTCGTGGCCGGTTTCTCTCTCCTGATAGCGCTTTCCGCCCAGGTCTCGATCCCCCTCCCCTTCACTCCCGTTCCCGTGACGCTGCAGACCTTTGCCGTGGTTCTTTCCGGAGCCCTCCTTGGGAGCCGCCGCGGAGCAATCACCGTCCTGCTCTATCTCGCAGAGGGATTTGCCGGTCTACCGGTCTTTTCCCTCGGCCGAGCCGGCATCGCTCACCTGTTCGGTCCCACAGGAGGATACCTCGTCGGGTTCGTTGCAGCCGCGTGGCTCACCGGTTTCCTCGTGGAGCGCAGGCTCGCCGGCTCCGTTCCTGGGGCACTCATCGTGCTGCTCCTCGGCTACCTTGCGCCATATGTCACCGGCGTTGCATGGCTGGGCGTTTCCGTAGGACTGCCAAGGGCATTCGCGCTCGGGTTCCTTCCGTTTCTTGCGGGTGATGCGCTGAAGGTCGCAGCATCCCTGGGAGCTCTTTCGGGCGCCAGCATCGTGGGCAGCAGGGCGGCCGACCGGAAGCGGGCCTGAGCGCGACGGAGTCTTCGCGCTCTATTGCGTTCGTTTCCTGATCCGGCAAAATCGGACCAGCCCCCGCCTGCCGTTGACCATCCACCGGGGGTCCGCGCGAGAGAGCCGATCAGCCTGCGCGCGGGGAACATCGACAACGAGCTCGCTTTTCATCGTGCGCAGGGCGATGAATGGTGCCGGGAAATACGACGCGAGATCTTCGAGAGACAGTGATGTGTCCCACTTTCGGTCCTCGAGCATCCGTCGGTAGTCGCGACGAGAAGCTTCAGATAGAAAAAGGACTCGGCAAAATACCAGGGTATGTCGAGCCACGTCCGACCTTCCTGCCGGGCAATCTGCTCGTCCCAGATCGTCCAGGGCAGACAGTGACGATTGTGCGAGTTGATTGCTCTCGATGACCTGCTGGATGATGCGCGGCTGTCTCACCGTCACCGCGTACTGCGCGTACGAGCCCGGATCCGCAGTCGAAATCTCAGGGGGAAGAGTGCGGGGCATCGCGGGACGTCAGAAAACCTTGATAATGCGGTCAGCGGGATACGCGGAAGGAATGAGACCAAGGGATACCAGCTCCTCGATGGATCGGCGGTACCGGTCGATATCCAGGTAGCCGTACCCCTTCGGGCTGGGAAAAAGCGCGCAGGTGGCGTCAAGGCGCTCCCGGAACAGGGGCTCGTCGCGGGGCTGGACGTTTCCGACCGCCTTGAGGGAGATGCGAAACGCCTCGTCGCGATTGTCGACGGTCCAGGCCATGGCCCTGCGTGTTGCTCGGACGAACGCCGCAAGCACGTCGCCGCGCGCCGCGATGATCGATTTCGAGCTGATGAAGGATGCGCTTACCATATCGGAGATGTCTTTCACGTCCCACTCGCGGATGGAGACTCCCTCGCTGCGCAGCATGATTGGCTCATTGTTGTAGAAACAGACGACTGCCGCCGCCCTTCCGCTGAGCAGGGCAGGCTCCTGCGTGTAGCCGATCTTCGCCACCGTGACCGCACCGACCAGGCCATATGTATGGAGAAAGATCTGAAGCCCTATCCACGAGGCTCCCGAGAGGTCAGGAGTCCCGATCGTCTTTCCCCTGAGATCGGCGGGCTCATGGACGGCGTCCGCGCGGGCGATGATCGTGACCGGATATTTCTGGTAATATTGGAAAATCGCCTGGAGCGCGATGTTCTTCGCTCCGGCAAGAATGAGCTGGTCAGAGTCCGTCAAGCCGACATCGATCTTCCCTGCCGCAAGCAGGGAAAACACGTCGTACTCGAACCCGAAATTGAGCTTCAGATCGATTCCTTCCTCCTGGTAGAAGCCCTTCGCGATTCCCACGTACAGCGGCGTGAACTGCACATGCGGTATGTAGCCGATCGCAAGCCTGACTCTCTGGAGAGGCTTGCCCTGGGCCGACGCGCCGATAGCGATGACACCCGCAAGGGCGGCGACGGTGCAGGCGGCAATCCTTGGCGTTCTCACGTCTCTCTCCTTTCCCGTTACTTGAGTCTCCCCGCTGCCAGCCGATGCAAAAGAGTGGCGGCCGCATAATACAGAAGCCCCAGGAGAACCAGCCAGACGAGCCCGACGAACATCAGCTCGGTGTCGAAGTTCCCCTTGGCCACGTTCACGAGGGAGCCCAGGCCCACGCTCCCCGAGACGAACTCGCCCACGACCGCTCCGATCACCGAGAGCGTGATGGAGACTTTCACGCCGCTGGCGATCATCGGAAGAGAAGCGGGAAGCTCGAAGTACAGAAACCTGCGTAATCCTCGAGGCCGAAAGAAAGCAATCAGCTGGCTCATGCTCTTCTCGGCGAACCGGATCGCCGAGATGTTGTTGATGAGCATGGGAAAGAAAATAACGATCACCGAGGTGACAATGCGCGGCGTGTAGCCGAAACCGAACCAGAGAACGAGGAACGGCGCGAGCGCAATGGTTGGAATGGTGTTGAAGGCGATCAGGTAGGGCATCAGCAGCCGGGAGGCGATCCGCGACTTCGCGATGCCGTATCCCAGAAAAAGGGTGAGCACGAATGCGATGAGAAATCCTGAAAGGGACTCAAAGACTGTGGCGCCGAGGTCCGGGAGGATTGTTCCCCGCCAGAGAGTCGTGAAGAAGCGGGACAGAACCCCGGCGGGACTCGGCACGATGTAGTCGGGAATCCCCAGCCGCGTTTTCAGAAAGACAGCGATGAAGTACAGCGCCGCCAGCTCCAGCGGGATGAGCGCGCCGCCGAGGTGACGGCGGATGACAGCCGCAAATCCCCCTCCCCTTCCGGAACGCGGGGGAAACTCTCCGGCCCCGTTTTCACCCGCTTCCTGCGGCGGTTCCTGCGTGACAGTCCACAGGACCTTGGCTTCCTGGCGGATGTCGCGGGCTGCGTCACGCTCGGAAACGGAGAGCAGGTACTGATCAGGCGGGGAGTCCCCGTTCTTTCCCAGCTCTCTCACGTTGATGATTTGCGCCGGCAGCGCGGAGAGGACGTAGATCTTGTCCGAAAGGAAACACGCCTCCTCCACGGAGTGGGTCACCATGACCACCGCGCTGCGCGTGTTGCGATGAATCGAGCGCAGCAGGATGTTGAGCTTCTCCCGCGTGATGATGTCCAGCGAGGAAAACGGTTCGTCGAGGATCAGAAGGTCCGGCTTCGTCACGAGGGCACGGGCAAGCTCGACGCGCTTTTTCATTCCCCCCGAGAGCTCACCCGGAGCGGCCGTCTCGCTGCCGAACAGCCCCAGCTCGTCGAGTATGTGCACCGCCTGCTCCCGCACCTGCGGCGTGACGGGTTGACCGGCCACTTCGAAGGGCAACAGCACGTTGCTGAGCGCGTTTCGCCACGGGAGAAGCGTGTCGTTCTGGAAAACGAAAGAGTTCCTCTGCGACTGGACCGACAGCGTGCCTGACCCCGGCTGATACATGCCGGCGATCAGGTTGAGGAGCGTCGTCTTTCCGCTTCCGGACGGCCCGAGGAACGTGACGAACTGATCCCGCCCGACGGAGAACGAGAGAGAGTCAATGACCAGCTTGTTCTTGAACGCAAAGCAGAGGCCCGATGCCTCAATGGTCAGGTCCGGACTCATTCATCCTTCCTTCTCCCATCCAGACTGTACTGTCGGCAACGGAATTCCACCGTTTCCACCCTGGATGCGCCCCGGTCTGAGGTTGGCTCCAGAGGTTGCGGGCTGTGACCGCCGGTCGGGAAATACTCCCTGCCTCGAAGAAAAGGCTGAATGAATTCTAAGAGATCAGCGGAAAAAGTCAAGCGACATGAGTTGACGAGCCGGGCCGCGGGGAAATACTTTGATGGTGATGCTGACAGCGCCGCGGAACAGATCGCTGACCCTGCCTGCCATCGTGGCTTTTGCTCTCGTCGGTGGTGCGGCCTCGTTGTACGCGCAGGACTGGCAGCCCTGGCAGAAGGTCACGGGGACTGAGATATCCTGGCACTACCGATGGAACGCCGCATGGGGCGACTATGACATCGAGCTTCGCAACGGCAATGCCTCCGCGGTGAGCCTGAAGTTCGTCGTGAGCTGCGGGCGTGATACACGAACGGCATTCTGGTCTCTGCAGCCCGGCGGCGTCGGATCTTTCCTCGAGCGATTTCCCAGCGGCGGACCCGCCGTGCGCCTGTCCCTGCGCATCGTCGAGTCAGAAAAGCAGGAGTGATTCGTTCCCTGTCGTCCTCCGGGGCGGCCATGGTATAGTCGGCCCACCATGATGCTCGCATACGACATCGGCACCTCGTATCTCAAGGGCGCGGTGGTGACCGCGGGGGGGAAGCTGGTGAGCCGTGCCCAGGTCCCCGTGCGGATGCGCCAGAGCAGAAATCCCGAGTATCGGGAATGCGATTCCGACGACTGGCTTGCCGGGCTTGCAATCGTGACCGCGGAGCTCGGCCTGCGGGAAAAGGGAAGGATCCGGGGGGTCGTCATCAGCGCAAACGGGCCGACTCTCCTCGCGGTCGATGGGGCGGGCGAGCCTCTGGGTCTCGCCATGACATGGATGGACAACCGGGCCCGGGAGGAAGCAGACCTGATCTCCGAGTTCAGCAGCACCCCGATCGATCCGTCGTTCTACCTCCCGAAGGCGTTGTGGATCATGCGTCACGATCCGGAGGTCTACGAGAAGACTCGATATTTCCTTGCCTGCGCCGAGTACATCAGCTTCTT
>DATKLB010000042.1:0-22495 GCA_035542615.1 Spirochaetia bacterium
GTCAAGGGATGGCTGGATTCGGCCCTCGGGGACTTCGTGGAGGAGTGCCGCGGCGGCCAGGCGAGCTTCTACTATTACCTCACGCTTCGGGGCATCTGCACGGGTGAAGGCTCTCCGTTTTTCCGCTGCCTTTCCCGCACCACGGGAAGCGAGAGCGTGGACGGCCCGCCGGCGCGAAAGCTTCCGCGCGTTGCCTACATTCCCGGGGAGTACTGCGTCCACCCGCGGGGCAGCATGGTTGAGGCCGGCAGGCGCCAGCTGCGCTTCTCCTACGGGTACGAGGAGACGCGCAGGCTCGCGGAGGCAATCACCTGCATCGCCGAAGCCGCGGAGTATTCTCGCGCGCTGGACAGAACCACGGCGGCCCGGTAGGCTCTGCCCCATGCCGCACCCTCGGCGCTCCATTGATGTCTTTCTCGCAACCAGAAAAATGGACCCGGCGGGAATCGACGCCGTGCGATGCTGTGGCGATTTCCTGGAGCAGATGAGGCGCGGCCTGGAGGGAGAACCGTCGTCACTGGCGATGATACCCACGTACATCGAGACTGCCCGCGAGATCCCCGCGGGCCGGACGGTGATCGCCCTGGATGCCGGCGGCACGAACCTTCGGGTGGCGGCAGTGACTTTCGACGCATCGGGCAAGGCCGCGGTGGAGGACCTAGCGAGGCATCGCATGCCGGGGATCGACGCCCCCATCGGAAAAGAGGAGTTCTTCGACACCCTGGCCGGGTACGTTCTACCGCTCGCCGGCCGCTCCGCGAGGATCGGCTTCTGTTTCTCGTATCCCGCGGAGATCCAGCCGGACAAAGACGGGAGGCTCATTCACTTCACCAAGGAAGTGAAGGCGCAGGGCGTGGATGGTCAGCTCCTCGGAAGAAATCTCTCCCTCGCCCTTCAGGCCGCGGGCACGCGCAACCGACACACTGTGGTATTGTTGAACGACACGGTTGCAACGCTCCTTGCCGGCAGGAACGTCCCTCCCGGACGCACGTTCGCCGATTTCATCGGCATCGTCTGCGGCACGGGTTTCAACGCCTCCTACGTTGAGCAGAACCGGCGCATCCGAAAGCTCGGCAGCATCGATCCTGCCGGCTCGCAGATCGTCAACACTGAGTCCGGATCCTTCGGCCCCACGCCCAGGGGCGATATCGATGTGGCTTTCGACGCCACCACCGCGACCCCCGGGAAGTACAGTCACGAGAAAATGATCTCTGGCGCATACCTCGGCCCCCTTGGACTCTTTGCGGCAAAGCAGGCGGCGGCAGCCGGCTGCTTCTCCCCTGCCGGTGCAAGCGCCATCGGAGCGCTGGAGGACTTGTCCACCAGGGAGCTCAACGATTTCCTGCTGCGTCCTGACAGCGCCGACAACCCCCTGGGAGCCATCTGTGTGCATCTTCCGGCTGAGGACAGGGACGCACTCCGGCGCCTCGTCGACACCCTTGTCGAACGCGCCGCGCTGCTCGTCGCGATCACCATTTCTTCCGTCGTCCTGAAGACCGGCAAGGGACGGGACCCCGGTATCCCCGTGCGCGTGACCGTGGACGGTACCACGTACTGGCAGCTGGCCTCTTTCCACCAGCGTGTGCAGGCTCACATGCGGAAGCTGCTCTCCGGCGAACGCGAGCGTTCGTGGGAGATCGGGTCAGTCAGCGACGCTCCGCTGCTTGGCGCCGCCATCGCTGCATTGACCAACTGATTCTCCGCGCCCTATTCTCCTCACATGCAGAAGCTCACCAGCGACATGGTTGCACGAAGCTACGAGGATGCAAAGAAGATCTATTCCGCCTGGGGCATCGACACCGACGCGGCGGTTTCCAGGCTGGCCGGGATTCCCCTTTCCCTTCACTGCTGGCAGGGAGATGACGTGGGAGGCTTCGAGGGCGGAGGGCTCTACGGCGGAGGCATCCAGGCAACGGGCAACTACCCGGGCAAGGCCCGGACAGCCGCCGAGCTTCGCTCCGACTTCGAGGTCGCTTTCTCCCTGATCCCGGGCACTCACCGCGCCAACCTGCATTCTACCTACGGCGAAACGGGGGGCAGGAAAGTCGAGCGTGACGCTCTCACCCCGGACCTGTTCAGCGGCTGGATCCAGTGGGCAAAGAAGCTCGGCATCGGGCTCGACATGAACGAGACGTACTTCAGCCATCCCATGGCGGAATCCGGGTTCACGCTCTCCTCGCGGGACAGGAAGGTGAGAGATTTCTGGGTGAGCCACTCTCTGCGTACCCGGGAGATCGGGGAGGCAATGGGACGGGAGCTTGGAACGCCCTGCATCGTGGACCTGTGGATCCAGGACGGCTACAAAGACATTCCCGCGGACCGCTTTGCCCCGCGGGCCTTTCTCAAGGAATCCCTGGACAGGATCTTCGCGGCGAAACACGACCCCCGGTGCATGAAGGACTCGATAGAAGGGAAGCTCTTCGGGATCGGTTCGGAAAGCTACGTGGTGGGCTCGCACGAGTTCTATCTCGGCTACGCCGTGAAGAACAACGTCATGCTCACACTCGACATGGGGCACTTCCATCCCACCGAGTCCGTTGCCGACAAGATTTCAGCAATACTGCTCTTCGTGCCCGAGTTGCTTCTGCACGTCAGCCGTGGCGTTCGCTGGGACAGCGACCACGTGGTCACCCTGGGAGACGACGTGCGGGCCGTGGCGCAGGAGGTGCAGCGGGCCGATGCGTGGAAGAGGGTCAATGTCGCACTGGACTACTTCGATGCAAGCATCAACAGGGTGGCGGCGTGGGTGATCGGCGCCCGGGCCGCTCTCAAGGCAATCCTCCTGGCTCTTCTCGAGCCGTCTGAACTGCTGAAAAAGGAAGAAGCTGCCGGGAATGCTACCGCGCGCCTGGCCCTGATGGAGGAGATCAAGGACCTGCCCTACGGAGCGGTCTGGGACCATTTCTGCTCATCCCAGGGTGTACCCGTGGGCTATGCGTGGATGGACACAGTGAACGAATACGAGACGGCGGTGCTGGCACGGCGGCGCTAGTCTCATGGACCTGTCGGATCTCATCGAGATATCCCGGTTCTACGGGAAGGGAAATGACTTCACGATCGCCGGCGGAGGAAACACGTCCGTCAAGGATGATGAGCGGATTGCCATCAAGGCGAGTGGAGTCGGGCTGCGCGACATCACGGCAGAAGGCTTCGTCGAGCTTTCCCGGCGAGCGGTGCGCGAGATCCTTTCCCGCTCCTACAGCGAGGAGCCCTTCCAGCGGGAAGAGCAGATCAAGAACGACCTGACGGCGAGCCGGACGGAGCCCGAGAAGGGCGGGCGGCCGTCCGTGGAAAGCTCCCTGCACGAGATGCTGGACTGGCGATACGTGGTGCACACGCATGCCTTCGAGGTGAACGCGCTCATGTGCGCCCGGGATGCGGAAAAGCTCGTCCCGGCGATGTTCGGCGATGCTGCCATTCTGGTTCCCTATACGGATCCCGGTTACAGGCTGGCAAAGCTCATGCATCAGGAGTTGTCACGGTACAGGAAGCAGCACGGCGCACAGCCTCACGTGGTCCTGATGAGGAATCACGGCCTGGTGGTCGCCGCGGACACGATCGCTGAGATCCGCGCGCTGACCGACGATGTTTTGGGGAGAATCCGCGCCGGGTACCACGAGCCGCTTCCCGCCGGTCTGCTCCCCGTTCCGGCTGCCGTGGTGCGTCTCGTGCCTGCCCTGCGTATGCTCCTGTCCGAGGGGGACGCCGTCAAGGTTGCCGGGGTACGCAACAGCACGCTCATTCAGCACTTCCTCAGGCCCGAGAACAGGGAGAAGATCTCTCTTCCTTTCATGCCGGACGACATCGTCTACTGCAAGGCGGCGCCCCTTTTCCTGGAAGGCCTGGACGATTTTCCCGCCCGGCTCGCCGAGTTTCGAAACAGATGGGGCTACCCGCCGAAGATGCTCATGGTCGCGGGGCTCGGCCTCGTTGCCGTGGAAGATTCGAAGCGCTCCGTGGAGACATGCCTCGACGTTTTCGAGGACGTCATGAAAGTGAGCTGGCTTTCAGAGAGCTTCGGGGGACCGAAGTTCCTCTCCGCACGGGAGATCGAGTTCATCGACACGTGGGAGGTCGAGAGCTACCGGAGAAAGGTAGCCAAGAGCGGGGCCGTGCGGCGCCGGGTGGATGGACGGATCGCGCTGGTGACGGGAGCCGCCCAGGGCTTCGGGAAGGGCATTGCCGAAGGGCTCTTTCGGGAAGGGGCCAACGTCCTCATTGCGGACCTGAACGAACCGGCCGGGCGGGCGCTCGCGGATGAGCTCAACGGGGCGGGAGCGGCTTCGGGGGCGACCAACCGGGCGGAGTTCTGCCGCGCCGATGTCACGGATCCTGGATCCCTCGAGGCGCTTGCCCGCGAGTGCGTGGCGTGCTTCGGCGGGCTCGACCTCCTGGTGAGCAATGCCGGCGTCCTCCGGGCGGGCTCCCTGGAGGAAATGACGCCGGAAGCATTTGATTTCGTAACTCGCGTGAATTACACGGGATATTTCCAGTGCGTGAAATACCTGTCACCCATCATGAAGCTGCAACACCGGTTCGCTCCCGGTCGCCTCACGGACATCATCCAGATCAACTCCAAGTCAGGCCTGGAGGGCAGCAACAGGAACTTCGCCTATGCCGGGGGCAAATTTGGCGGAATCGGCCTCACGCAGTCCTTTGCCCTCGAGCTGATCGAGCATGGCATCAAGGTGAACGCCGTTTGCCCGGGCAACTTCTTCGAGGGGCCGCTCTGGTCGGATCCGAAAACAGGCCTTTTCGTGCAATACCTGACAGCAGGGAAGGTCCCGGGCGCAAAGACCGTGGATGAGGTGCGCCGCTTCTATGAGTCAAAGGTTCCCATGGGCCGCGGCTGCCGCGTGCAGGACGTTGTGCGAGCCATTCTCTACCTCGTGGAGCAGGAATACGAGACGGGCCAGGCCCTTCCTGTCACCGGGGGGCAGGTGATGCTGCGGTAGCGTCAGTAGCGTGGGGCCCCTTTACACACCCCTGTTTTTTCTATATGTTTCTCCGTCAAGCACGGAAACAGAGCAATGTGAGGAAATTATGGCACGCAGGTGTGACATATGCGGCAAGGGTACGGTAACGGGCAACAAGGTCAGCCACGCCAAGAACAGGACGCGCCGCACGTGGAAGCCCAACATTCACAAGGTCCAGACCCTTGTCGGAAACACGAGGACCACCCTCAAGGTGTGCACGCGCTGCCTTCGCAGCGGCAAGATCGTAAAAATCGTTTCCTGACGCTCACCCTGGCGGCGTACGTGGTCGCGCCCGGTCGGCTTTCAGCGCAGGGCACGGAGCGTCGGGGGGGGCAAGGTCGACGTTTCCGACCTCGCAGCCATGCTCGAGCAGCTCCCGAACGATGGCTCGCCCCGCTTTTCTGCTTCCCCCCGTGACGACGATCCGTTTTGCCGACATCCGAAAGCGGGGCGCTATCGCGCCTTGCGGTAGTTCTCCTCGATGTTCGGCCACGAGACGACGTTCCAGAATGCCGCGATGTAGTCCGGCCGCCTGTTCTGGTACTTCAGGTAGTAGGCGTGCTCCCACACGTCGATGCCGAAAATCGGCTTCAGTCCCTGGGAGATCGGGTTATCCTGGTTCGGCGTGGTGATGATCGAAAGGTCGCTGGATGGATCGACGACGAGCCATGCCCACCCGCTCCCGAAGAGATTTGCCGCCGCCGTCCCGAACTGCTCCTTGAAAGCGTCGAAGCCGCCGAACTTCTTGTCGATAGCCTTTCCAATGTCTCCCGAGGGTTTTCCGCCCGCCCGGGGTGCGAGCATTTTCCAGAAGAGCGTGTGGTTATAATGGCCTCCGCCATGGTTTCGGACAGCCGTCTGGACTTCCTTGGGGATCTTGTCCAGCGATTGCAGGATTTCCTCGATGGGCTTGTTCTGGAAGCTCGTCGCTTTCTCCAGCGCCGTGTTCAGCCTCGCGACGTATGTCCCATGGTGCTTGTCATGGTGAATCTCCATGGTCTTGGCATCGATGTGCGGTTCCAGCGCGTCAAAAGGATAGGGAAGATCGGGAAGAGTGAATGGCATTTTCAACCTCCTGTATATTTTTTTGCCGCTTAAATATTAGTATTTTACTCAGGTATAGGCAAAGGCTTTCGGACGGTGCACGGCGCTTCCCAGCGTGCTACGAACAGGAGGCAGGCGGGAAAGGCTACGACTTTGCCAACAACAGCGGCTGCGAGATCAGCTCCATGAAGCGCGCTAGGAACTTGCACGCATAGACCCCGTCGATGAGTCGATGGTCGACGACGAGGGACAGCGGCAGCACCGATGCTGGGGCAACGGCCCCATCCTCCACCACGGCCATCTCATGGATCCTGCCGACCCCGAGGATGCCCACCTGCGGCGGCAGGATCATTGGATTGCCGAAGACACCGGAAAACGAGCCGAAGTTCGAGATGGTGAAAGTGCCCCCGCGGATCTCCTCCAGGGAGAGCTGTCGGGCCCTGGCCCGGGCGGTAAGCCGGGACAGCTCTGCGTGGATTCCGTCGAGGCTCAGGCTGCCGGCGTCGCGGATGACGGGAACAACGAGCCCCTCATCCGTATCTACCGCAACTCCGATGTTCGGGCTCTCGTGCGTCTCGTATTCCCGCTTCTCGGGGAAATAGATTGAGCTCAGCAGCGGAAACTTGCCAAGCGCCGTTGCCGCGGCCTTGATGAAGAAAGCCAGCAGCCCGATTTTCTCTTTCAGCCCTTCGTTCATCGCCCTGCGCAGCTTCAACAGCTCATCGACGACCGTCCAGTCGTGAACGGCGGCCGCAGGAATGGCCTGGCTTTTCTCCATGGCCACGGCAATTGCCGTTCTGAGCGTGGAAAGCTTCTGCCGCAGCGGCCCGCTTCCGCCGTTTCGCCCCGGGAGATCCCGACGGAGTATCCGGCCCCCCGGCCCGGTTCCCCGAACCAGGGAAAGGTCGATTCCCGAATCCGATGCGATCTTTCGCGCCAGCGGAGTGGCTCGGATGGCCGGACCTGAAGGTGCCGCGGACTCGGCGCTGCCGTTTCCCGAGACCGAAGGAAACAGTCCCTCGGTGCTCGGAGGGAGCAGCCCGGGAGTGCCGGCATCCAACTTTCCGACCACGGAGACAGAATGGTCGACCTCGCTCACCGGCTGCGGACCTGCGGCGAGCCTGGCCGTACGAATCAGCGCGACAATCTCGCCGACCCTCACCACTTTGCCAGGGCTGACGGGAAGCTCGACGATCTCTCCGTCGTAGGGTGAGGGAATCTCCGTGACAACCTTGTCTGTCTCCACCACGGCAAGCGCATCTCCCTGGCGGACATGCTGGCCGCATGCAACCCGCACTTCCACGATCCTGCCCTCGGTGAGGCCTTCTCCGATGTCGGGGAAACGGAACTCGTGAAGGGACTGATCATGGCTCATAGGCGAGCACCTTTCTTGCTTCCGCGATGACCTGCTCCGCGGAAATGAGGTAGTGTCGCTCCCCACGGGGCAGGGGAACGATGACATCAGGGCCGGTGAGCCTGGCGGGCGGGGCCAGCAGCGCATCAAAGGCCTTGTCCAGCGCGGTTGCAATCAGCTCAGAGGCCACGCCGAAGCTCTGGGGACCCTCGTGGACGACGAGAAGGCGCCCGGTCTTGCGGACGGACTCGACAACCGTCCCGGCGTCGAAGGGATAGATCGTCCGCAGGTCAATGAGCTCCACGGATCTGCCTTCCGCGGCAAGGGCCGCGCGCGCCTGGCGCGCTTCGATCATCTGGGCCCCGTAGGACACGAGGGTCAGGTCGTCTCCCGGGGCTTCGACTTTCGCCTTCCCGATCTCGAGCGCGTACGACTGCTCGGGGACCTGCTGGCGAATGGCGCGATACGCGCGCGCGGGCTCGAGGAAGATCACGGGATCAGGATCCCTGATCGCCGAGATCAGGAGGCCTTTGGCGTCATGGGGAGTCGAAGGAACCACGACCTTCAGCCCGGGCGTGTGGCCGAACAGCGCCTCGATGCTCTCCGAATGATGCTCGGGAGCCCTGATGCCTCCGCCGTAGGGAGTGCGGATCACAAGCGGCGCCGTCATGGCTCCCCGGGTCCTGTTCCTGATCCGGGCCGCGTGGTTTGCGATCTGGTTGAAAGCGGAAAGAGCAAAGCCGCAGAACTGGATCTCGACGACCGGTCGCAACCCCGCCACCGCCATGCCGATGGCTGCGCCGACGATCCCCGATTCCACGAGCGGCGTGTCGAAGCATCGGGATTCGCCGAAATCCTTCTGCAGTCCTGCTGTTGCGCGAAAGACGCCGCCCTCAACTCCGACGTCCTGACCGAAGACGACGACCGACTGGTCAGCCGCCATCTCCGAGCGAAGCCCATCGGTAACCGCTTCCAGGAGGGTCAGGACTTTCATCGCTTCCTCCGCGCCAGCTGCTCCTGGAGGATCGGCGGCATGTCACGGTAGAGGTAGCGGAAGGTGTCCTCCAGCGTGGGGTCCTCGGTACGCTCAACCACCTCGAAGCTCTCCCGTGCCCACGTGACGCACTCATCGCGGATGGTCCGCATGTCCTCCCCGGTCAGGATCTCCCGGTCCAGGAGGAATCGCTCCAGCCGGATGATCGGATCCCGCTGCCTCCAGCGCTTGACATCCTCTTCCTTCCGGTAGCGTGAGGGATCGTCGGAGGTCGTGTGGGCCCCCAGCCGGTAGGTAAGCCCCTCGATCAGGGTCGGCCCCTCTCCCCGGCGGGCGCGCTCGGCGGCCAGCTTCACTGCCGCGTAGACGGCGAAGATGTCGTTGCCGTCAATGCGTACTCCCTCGAAGCCGTAACCAAAGGCCTTCTCCGCCACGGTGGGCGACGCGCTCTGCTTCTCCCAGGGAAGCGAGATTGCCCAGTGGTTGTTCTGCACGTAGAAAATGACCCCCGCCTTCCACACTCCGGCGAGGTTGCACGCCTCGTGGAAATCCCCCTCCGAGGTGGCGCCTTCACCCATGAATGTCACCGTGACGCGGTCGGTTC
Organism: Spirochaetia bacterium; assembly: GCA_035542615.1. Lineage (GTDB taxonomy): Bacteria > Spirochaetota > Spirochaetia > SZUA-6 > Fen-1364 > Fen-1364. The sequence continues at coordinate 8,973 of DATKLB010000042.1, forward strand.
CCTTGTAGCGTTCGGCCCAGGCGATTCCCACGGCATGAACCATGTGGCTCCCGACGGGTACGGCGATCGGCATCATGGCAAAAGTCTCGGGGGGCAGCTTGCTCCCTTCCTCGTTGCCATACCAGTACAGGTAGTACTGGGAAAGGGTGAGGCCTCGCAGGAGCATGCCGCCCAACTCCCGGAAGGCAGGCACGAACCAGTCGTCGGGCCGCAGGGCCATGAGCGCCCCCGTGGAGTTGGCCTCCTGGCCTTCGTTCAGGGCGTACGTAGGCATCCTGCCCTGCCTGTTGAGGCTGAGGGCCCATTCGTCGACAGCGCGGGCCATGACCATTGTGCGGTATGCGGTCAGGGCCTGCTCGTCGCCGAGCAGGGGAAAGCCTTCGGGAGGCGCATGCAGGGTGCCGGATTCGTCGAGCAGCGAAAGAATTTTGCCTTCGCGTGGATCGAAGCATTCAAACATGCCCATAAGATAGGGAAATCCTTTCCTGGGGGCGAGAAAAACTCACATCAGCAGACGCTCAGGCTGCCTATGCATCCCTGTTCTAGGGCAGAGACAACAGCAGCGCATGCCACGCCAGCGTCGCGCATTTCACCCGCACGGGAAACTGTGCCACCCCCTTGAAGGCGGCGAGATCGCCCATATCGTCGAGCGTCTCTAGGGGTTTCTCCCCCCGCAGGGTGCTGATGAAGCGGTCCGCCAAAGACCGGGCTTCGGAAACCGAAAGGCCTTTGAGTTTCTCCGTCATCAGGGAAGCTGAGGCGGTGCTGATCGCGCAGCCCCGTCCGTCGAAACGCAGGCCCTGGAGCTTTCCGTCGTTGTCCAGAGCGACCTCCAGCTTGATGGAATCGCCGCAGGACGGGTTCTCGTGGACCATGGACTCGGGAACATGGTCCAGGCGCGCCTTGTTCCTCGGCGAGCGGTAATGATCGAGCACGATTTCCTGGTACAGGTCGTCAAACGCGTTCACGCGTAGAACTCCGCCGCGTCCAGCAGAGCATCATGAAGGCGGTCGATCTCGGATAACGTATTATAGAAGGAGAAGCTCGCTCGGGCCGTGCCCGGGATGTCCAGCAGGCGCATGAGAGGTTGGGCGCAATGGTGGCCTGCGCGCACCGCGATGCCTTCCTTGTCCAGGTACTGGGCAACATCGTGCGCATGGATGGAGCCGAGGTTGAACGAGACCACGGCTCCCCGGCGGGGAGCGGCACCATACACGGTGAGCTCGGGGATCTCCTGGAGGCGACCTAGCGCGTGTCTCGTGAGCTCCCCCTCCCAAGCCTCGATCGCGGCAAACTCCAGGCCGTGCAGGTAGTCGATGGCGGCCCCCAGTGCGATGGCCCCCTCCACGTTCGGAGTCCCCGCTTCGAACTTGTACGGGAGCTCGTTCCAGGTCGCCATGTCCTTCCAGACGGCGCTGATCATCTCTCCGCCTCCCATCCATGGCGGCATCTGTTCGAGCAGCTGTTCCTTTCCGTACAGGACCCCGACGCCCATGGGGGCGCACATCTTGTGACCCGAAAAAGCAAGGAAGTCGCAGTCGATGTCAGAGACATCGACGCGGAAATGCGGCACCGACTGGGCGCCGTCGACGAGCACGAGGGCTCCCCGCGCGTGAGCCATCTCCGAGATTGCCTTCACGTCGTTCACGGTTCCCAGGACGTTCGAAACATGAGTTACAGCGACCATGCGGATGCGCTCGGTCCAGGCACGATCCATCGCCGCAAGGTCGAGCGTCCCGTCGGCCGACAGAGGAATGAACTCCAGCGTGCATCCCCTGCGAGCGCACACCATCTGCCACGGCACCAGGTTGGAGTGATGTTCCATCTCGGTGACCAGGACCACGTCACCTTTCCCGAGGAACCTGCCGCCCCAGGAGGACGCGACGAGGTTGATTGCCTCCGTGGTGCCGCGGGTGAAGACGATCTCAGCTTTCGACCGTGCATTCAGGAGACGCTGGACTTTGCATCGGCTGTGCTCGAAGGCGGCAGTCGCCTCCTCACCCAGCGCGTGCAGGGCCCGGTGAACGTTCGCGTTTCCACGCTCGTAGTATACGCGGATGGCGTCCAGCACCGCGCGCGGCTTCTGCGACGTTGCGGCGTTGTCGAGATAGGCAAGTGGCTTGCCGTGCACCGTGCGGTCCAGGATCGGGAAATCTTCCCGCACGCTCTCGACTGTACGGCCACCCAGGGTAGCTACTTTTGCGACTGCCATGCGATCCAGATTCCCCCGCCTTCGACCTTGACCTGCCACGAGCGAACCGGCTGAGTGGCGGGGAGGCCCGTCACCGCGCCCGTTGCCAGGGAAAAACGCGACCCGTGCTTGGGGCAGTACACCTCGCCTTCCCAGATCTCCCCCTCCGACAGGCGGGAATATTCGTGGGAGCACACGTCATCCAGCGCAAACACTCCCCCGTCGGTCCGAAACAGGGCGATCGCCTGTCCTTCCACTGTCACGCACATGCTGGTCACCAGCTCGTCTTCCGAAGCAACCCTGACCCAGGAGGTGTCCACCGCCACGCTCATGCGGCGTGCGCCAGTCGGGAACGGATGCGCTCCAGGGTTGTTTCGCGGTAGACCTCGGGCGCGTGGTCCAGGAGGTCCTCGAAGTACCCGATGACGAGCATCTCGCGAGCCTCGGCCAGGGAGAGGCCCCGGCTCTCCAGGTAGAACAGCTCTTCTTCGCTCAGGCGGCCGGTCGTCGATCCGTGGCTGCAGCGCACATCATTGTTGCCGATCCTCAAGGTCGGAATGGAATCCGAGCGCGCGCCGTCTCCGAGAACGAGGTTGCGGTTGGTGAGATACGCGTCGGTCCCCGAGGCGCCCGGGTCCACCTCGATAAGGCCCTGGAATACCGTCCTGCCGCCGCTGGCGACCGCTCCCTTGTAGTAGGCCCTGCTGGTTGCGGACGGGGAGTGGTGGCGCTGAACCGTGCGGATGTCCATGTGCTGGCCCGCGCGGCAGAAGTAGACGCCGTTCAGGTACGCCTCGCTGCCCTTGCCGGCAAGGCCGCAGTCGATCCGGGTCTTTACGAGCCCGCCGCCCAGGGCGGCATCGAAGTGCCGCAGGGAGCTGTCCCTGCCGCCGCGCGTTCGAGCGTGTCGGAAGTACAGCGACTGAGGTCCCAGCTGCTGGGCCTCGGAATACTGCAGGGCGGAGGCATCGGAAAGCATGAGATCCACCCCCGCGTTGCACAGGATCCTCTCATCGGCGGCCGCCGGGTCCCCGTCGATTCTCTGGATGACGGAAGCGCGCGCTCCTTCTCCGAGGACGACCACGACGTGGGGTGAGCTGAGAACGCCTGACCCCTTTTCCATGAAGTCGATGAAGAATGGCTCGGCTATCTCGAGGCCGGCGGGCACGAAAAGAAAAGCCCCATGGCTCCAGGCTGCAAAGTGCCACACGGCAAACCTGTTGTCCGCCGCGTCGATGCCCTCATCGAAGACGTCCCCCAGGGGCTTTTCGAACTCTTCCAGCGCGTCATCGAGGGACAGCAGACGCACGCCGCGCGTCCGCCACTGCTCGGCGATCGAAGACTCCACGGGGCGGCCCGCGTCGAGCTTCAATGTTCCGGCAAAACCGGTCGAACCGCCAGTGCCCGGCGTCCCGCCGTCCCGTCCCGTCATCGTCGGACGGAAAGACAGCGCATCAATGCCGCTCACGTCCGTGCGCCGCCACTCCTCATCCGAGGTCGCGGGCCAGCTCATGCCGTCAAAACGCTCCTGAGCCTTTGCGCGCAGCTCCTGCATCCACGTCGGCTCTTTTCGATCACGCGGCGTCATCCGACGGTCCCCGCCATTTCCAGCTCGATGAGGCGGTTCAGCTCCACGGCGTACTCCATGGGCAGCTGCTTGACCAGGGGATCGAGGAACCCGTTGACGATCATCAGTGAGGCCTCCTGCTCGCTCATGCCGCGGCTCTGCAGGTAGAACAGCTGCTCCTCGCTGATCTTGCTCACCCGCGCCTCGTGCTCGATGGATACCCGATCGGAATTGATTTCCATGTAGGGGTAGGTATTGCTGCGGGAGCGCTCGTCGAGGATCAACGCGTCACACACCACGCGGGAGCGAACGTCGTGCAGTCCCTCGTTGACCTTGAGCAGTCCGCGGTAGCTTGCGACACCGCCGGCCCGGCTGATCGACTTTGCCGTGATGATGGAGGATGTATGGCTGGCCGCATGGACCGCCTTGCCGCCGGTATCCTGCTCCTGCCCCTTGCCGGCGAACGCGATGGACAGCACCTCGCCATGCGCTCCTTCGCCCATCAGGTAAATGGAAGGATACTTCATGGTCCTCTTGGAGCCGATATTCCCATCGACCCACTCGACGGTGGCGTCCTTGTATGCCATTGCCCTCTTGGTCACGAGGTTGTACACGTCGTTGGACCAGTTCTGGATCGTGGTATAGCGCACGCGGGATCCCGGAAGCGCGATGATCTCCACGACAGCGCTGTGCAGGCTCTCGGTGGCATAGATGGGTGCCGTGCAGCCTTCGATGTAATGAACGAAGCTCCCCTCATCGGCGATGATGAGAGTCCGCTCGAACTGCCCGAAGCTGCGGGCATTGATGCGGAAGTATGCCTGCAGGGGAACATCGACCTTCACCCCTTTGGGCACGTAGACGAAGCTTCCTCCCGACCAGACGGCGCTGTTCAGCGCGGCAAACTTGTTGTCCAGGTAGGGGATGACCGTGCCGAAGTACTGCTTCACGATGTCGGGGTGCTCGCGTACGGCGGTCTCAGGATCGGTGAAGATGACTCCCTTCTTCGCCAGGTCCTCCTTGATGCTGTGGTACACAACCTCGGAGTCGTACTGCGCTCCGACGCCGGCGAGAAACTTGCGCTCCGCCTCGGGGATGCCGATCCGCTCGAAGGTTTCCTTGATGTACGCGGGAACGTCGTCCCAGCTCTTCTTCTGCTCATCGGTGGGCTTGGCATAATAGTACAGCTCGTCGAAGTTTATGTCCGACAGGTCCGCGCCCCAGTTGGGCATGGATTTCTTCTGGAAAGCCCTCAGCGAGCGCAGCCGGAACTGACGCATCCACTCCGGTTCCCCCTTGGCGTGGGAGATCGCGTTGACTACCTCCTCGTCCAGGCCCTTGCGCGTCTTGAAGACCGATTCGTCGGGGAAGTGGAAACCGTGCTGGTACTCGCCGATGTCAACGGTTGCCGGCGCTTGCGACTTCATGAACGTCCTCCTCGATACCGTACTCCGAGCGGATCCAGTCGTAGCCCCTGTTTTCCAGGGTCTCCACCAGGTCCTTTCCCCCCGAGGTCACGATGCGGCCCTTGTACATGATGTGAACGAAATCAGGAACAATGTGCGTGAGGATGCGCTGGTAATGCGTAATGATGAGAGCCCCGAAACCTTCGCCGCGGAGGCGATTGACGCCCTTTGCAACGACCTTGAGCGCATCGATGTCCAGACCCGAGTCTGTCTCGTCCAGGACGGCGAAGGAGGGCTCCAGGATCAGCATTTGCAGGATCTCCATCCGTTTCTTCTCTCCGCCCGAGAAACCCTGGTTGAGGTAGCGGTTGATGAACGCCTGGTCGATCTCCATGAAGTCCATGGCCTGCCGCAGGCGCCTGATGAAACCGGTGACATCCATGCCCTTGCCGTCGAGACGGATCTCCGCGGCCCGCTTGAGGAATTTCCCGACGGTTACGCCGGGGATTTCCACCGGGTACTGGAAGGCAAGGAAGACTCCCTTTCGCGAGCGCTCATCCGGCGTCAGGGCCAGGAAATCCTCGCCGTCCAGGGTGATTGTCCCGCCCGTCACCGTGTAGGCAGGATGCCCCATCAGCACGTTTGCCAGGGTGCTCTTCCCTGATCCGTTCGGTCCCATGAGCGCGTGGATCTGTCCGACGGGGATGTCGAGGTCGAGTCCCATCAGGATGGGTTTACCCGCTATCGAGGCCTGGAGATTTCTCACCTGTATCAGTCTCGCCATTTGCTTCCTTTCCTAGATGGGGTATCCGAGAGCCAGCCGGGCTTCCTCGCTCATGCGCTCTGGTCCCCACATGGGGGACCAGACAGTGGTCGCCTTGATCTCCGAAACGCCGAACGCGTCGCGAAGCGTCTCCGTGATGTCCCTGCGGATCATTTCCTCGGCTGGACAGCCGGGGTACGTGAGGGTAAAGTCTACTTCGATGGCATCTTCGCGCGTGTCGACCCTGTACACGAGCCCGAGGTCCACGATGTTCATCTGAATCTCGGGGTCCTCGACGTTTTTCAGCACCATGAGAACCGCGTCCCGGGACACCATCTGCCTCTATCCTCTCATGTATACATTGACTTACTTGACTAATTTAGTCAAGTTTATGGTGATGAAAATTCTCGAGATCCTCTGCCATCCGCGCCCGGGAAGCTTCAATCACGCCCTCGCGGCCAGCGCGCAGGAAACGCTTCACTCGCTGGGGCACGAGGTTCTCTTCCACGATTTGCACGCGGAAGGGTTCGACCCCGTCCTCGACTCCTCGGAGCTTTCCCGGCTGTACAGCCTGGACGACCTGGTCCAGGAGCACTCCCGCCAGCTCACGCAGGCAGACGGGCTGGTGATTTTTCATCCGGACTGGTGGAGCCAGCCTCCCGCGATGCTCAAGGGCTGGGTCGACAGGGTCTTCCGTCAGGGAGTGGCGTATGAGCTGGAGGGACAGGACGGCACGGAGAAACGATGGAGACCGCTGCTCGTCGGCAGGAAAGGGCTGGTGTTCTGCACGTCCGACGCTGAAGAAGGAGAGCATCCCGGCGCCCTCGAGTCGCTGTGGACGGATGCCATCCTGGGTCGTTGCGGGATGGAGGCGGAGTGCTTCGTGGTCAGGGACATGCGGGGTCCCGACCCTGTAAGAAGGCGGGACTGGACGAAGCTCGTGACCGCCACCCTGGAGCGGGTGTTTCAGAGCACCAGCGCGTCCGCCAGGGCTTCCGGAGCGATCGCTCCTGCTTGAATGCTCTCTCCACCCGTCGGGTGGCACCGGCCTCGTATCCAGAGCTCTCGTGCAAGCGGGATGAAAAACTCCTGCTTGCCAGGCGTCATCCCCCACGCGATTCGCGCGGTCCCGTTGACGCCGCTTTCGACTCCCACGTCGAGGAGAAGATCGGGTTTCCGCGCCGGCCTGCGCAGCGTCGCTGTGCGGCGGAAGAGATAGCCGGCATTCCGTGAGCTCCACAGGAGCGACACGCGAACCCGGGCGCGAACGGCCAGCAGGGCTTCCAGGGTCCCGGGCGGTGCCTCCTCGGGATTCACCACGATTTCCACGGGAGAGCCGCTCGATGTTGCTTCCGTCAGGGCCGGTGCCAGATCAGCATGGATGCGGGAAACTGTCCTGCGGGCGACCGCATCGTCATGGCAGGCAAGCCACAGGTCGATGAGTCCCAGGCGGTACAGCCTCAGGGCTTCGGTGAAAGCGACATTGTTCGACGCACCGATATCTCCCACCAGAATGCGGATCGGCTTCGCCCCGTTGCGCGAGGCGGGCGCTTCCGATTCCAGGTCGGCCCACCTGGGATCGAGACCCTCGAGCCCTTCCGCCACGACGGGGATGCGCTTGCGGGCCGCAGCCTCGAGGAAAGCGTCGATGGCTTCACCCGAGAGCCGTCCCGAGATGCGCATGAGAGGAGATCTCGCGTCCTCGAGCATTTTGGCGACCGCCGCGCGGGCTGCGGCCGGGTCGACGCGGGACGGTTCCGTGCTGTTCAGGAAGTCGTGCCCGAACTTGCCCTTTTTACAGAGTTTCCCATTGTTGGGCGCCGTGTAGCGCTCGGTGACCCTTGTGAAAAGGCTGCCGTGCCACCGGTACTCGATGGCGCAGCCCACCGAGCACAGGGAACAGATCCCATTCTCCACACGCTCCGGCAGCGGCACGGTCTTCGGGGCCGGAAGCTTTTCCGTGAGCGCCCCGACGGGGCAGGCGGAAACGCATTGGCCGCAGGAAATGCAGGAAGCGTCCTGGCCGAAGGGAACTCCGAATGAGGGCGCAACTATGGAAGAGAATCCCCTGTTGACATACCCGAAAACGCCGATGCCCTGGACTTCCAGGCAGATGCGCACACAGCGGCCGCACAGAACGCACTTGGAGGGGTCCCGGGCAATGAGGGGGTGGGAGTCGTCGACTGGGTGGATCGGGATATCTCCCCGGAAGCGCGTCGCCGTCGCTTCGTACTCGGTGGCGTATTGCTTGAGGGCGCAGTCGAGCACGTCCTGGCAGCCGCACTCCAGGCACCTTGCGGCTTCCTGTACAGCCTGCGCTGCCGTGAGCGTCGACTCTATCTCGACAAAGCTCTTTTTCCGCGTCAACGGATCGAGAACACGCGGTTTTTCCCTGCCCGCCCGCGGCGTGTCTTTGAAATCCGATTCCGCCGGGTCCTTGAAATCCGCTTTCTTCGAAAGGAACTCTTTCGGCAGAGTGTATTTTCTTCCTTCAAAATACGCGAGAACCGCGCGCGCCGCGTGCTTTCCCCCCGCAATGGCCCGTATCGCGATATCGGTTCCCGTCAGAAGGTCTCCGGCAACGAACACGCCCGGCACCGCCGTGGCGCCGGTCTCGATATCGGCGGCGACATTTCCTTTCGAGTCCACCAGGCCCTCGAGCCCGGAGAGAAGCTTTGTTTCCGAGTGCTGCCCGACGGCCGAGATGATCGTGTCTACCGGGACGCTGAACTCCGAGCCTTCCACCGGTACGGGCCTGCGGCGCCCGGAGGCGTCGGGCTCGCCCAGCTCCATTTCCAGCAGCGTCAGGCTCTTCAAGGCCTGACCGTCGGTCTGGATCGAGACCGGCGCCGCGAGGTAGCGGATCTCGATTCCCTCCTCGATGGCTTCTTCGATCTCGGCGTCCGAGGCGGGCATCTCCTCCCGAGTGCGCCGGTAGTACATCGTCACTTCCGCGGCGCCATGGCGAAGTGAGCAGCGGGCCGCGTCCAGGGCAGTGTTCCCGCCGCCGACGATCGCGACCCGCTTTCCGACCCTCACCGTCCGTCCGGCGTTCACATCGCGCAGGAAGTCGATCCCCGAGAGCACTGCCGGGTGATCTTCGCCGGGGATGCGGAGCGTCCTGCCTTTCCATGCTCCGATGGCGATGACGACGGCATCGTTCTCCTTCCGAAGCCTTTCCAGCATGACATCGGCACCGAGGCGCACACCCGTCTTGAGGACCGCTCCCATGCTCAGCATGTCCGCAATCGTCTGGTCGAGCACCGCAGGGGGCAGCCGATAGTCGGGGATGCCGTAGCGAAGCATCCCGCCGGCCTTGTCCATGGCTTCGTAGAGGGTCACCTCGACCCCTTTTTCGCTCAGGAACCAGGCCGCGCTGAGTCCGGCGGGACCGGCGCCTATGATCGCTGCTCTCTTTCCGATGCCTTTCGGTCGGGGTCGAGCCGGCATCCCTCCCGCCTGCGCTTCCGCGTCCGCCACGAAGCGCTTGATTCCGTTGATGTTGAGCGGCTCCTCGACCAGCCGCCGCCGGCACTTCTGCTCGCAGGGCCGCGGACAGATCCTGCCGATGACAGCAGGCATGGGATTGTCCCGCCGGATGAGATCCAGTGCCTCCGTTGCCTTTCCATTGGCAACGAGACCCAGATAGCCCTGGATATCGATGTTCGACGGGCACGTGAGTGTGCAGGGCGCCTTGCAGTCTCCGTAGTGGCTGGAGAGGATCAGCTCGAGGGCGGTCTTGCGCGCGGCTTTCACCTCGGGCGCCTGCGTTGAGATGACCATGCCCGGGAGGACCCGGGTCCCGCAGCTGGGAACAAACCCCCTGGCTTTATCGACCTTGACCAGGCAGACCCAGCAGGAAGCATACGGGGAAAGACGCCGGTCGTTGCACAGGGTCGGAATGCCAACTCCCTGCGCTTCCGCCACCTCGAGGATCGTCGCGCCCGGGTCGACGAGAAGCTTCTTCCCGTCGAAGGTTATTTCGATTCTTTCAGTTCTCTCGGTGCTCACAGCTCATTCCCTGCCGGTGCTGATATCGATGGCGTCGAATCGGCAGGCCTCGTAGCACAGCCCGCATTTGATGCACGCATCCTGGTCGATGACGTGCGCCTTCTTTCTCTCTCCGTGCGCCGCCTTCGTGGGACAGACCTTGGCGCACAGCATGCATCCCGTGCATGCGTCGGCCCGCACCCGGAAACGGATGAGGGCCTTGCACTTCTTCGCCTCGCAGCGGTGGTTCCTGATGTGATCGTCGTACTCGGCCCGGAAGTAGCGCAGAGTGGTGAGGACGGGATTTGGCGCGGTTTGTCCCAGGCCGCAGAGGGAGGAAATCTTCACTGTCGCGGCAAGATTCTCCAGCTCTGCAATGTCTTTTTCTTCGCCTTTTCCCTCGGCGATCCTCGTGAGGACCTCCAGCATCCTCTTGGTGCCGATTCTGCAGAAGGTGCACTTGCCGCAGGATTCGCTCTGGACAAAGCTCAGGAAGTAGCGCGCCACGTCGACCATGCAGGTCGTCTCGTCCATCACGACCATGCCGCCCGAGCCCATGATTGCTCCGGATGCGGTGAGAGAATCGTAGTCGATGGGGATGTCGGACAGGCTCTCCGGGACGCATCCGCCGGACGGGCCGCCCATCTGCACGGCCTTGAACTTCCTATCCCCCTGGATCCCGCCGCCGATGTCGAAGATGACCTCGCGGAGGCTGATCCCCATGGGGACTTCCACCATGCCGCCGCGCTTGATCTTGCCCGCCAGCGCAAAGACCTTCGTGCCCTTGCTCTTCTCCGTGCCGATTTTCGCGAACTCCTCGCTGCCCATGCTGAGGATGTGCGGGATGTTCGCATACGTTTCCACGTTGTTGATGTTCGTCGGGGAGTCCCACAGGCCGCGCACCGCGGGGAAAGGCGGCCGAAGCCGTGGCATTCCCCGGCGGCCTTCGATGGAACCCATCAGAGCCGTTTCTTCGCCGCACACGATAGCGCCGGCGCCTTCCTTGATGTGGAGCTGGAACGAAAAGCCGGTCCCCAGAATGCGGTCTCCCAGGAGCCCCTTCTCTTCCATCTGGCGCAAAGCGATTTGCAGGCGCTTGATGGCAAGAGGGTATTCGGCGCGCACGTAGATGTACCCTTCGTCGGCCCCTATGGCGTACGCGCAGATCAGCATCCCCTCCAGCACGGCGTGCGGATCGCCCTCCAGGACGGACCTGTTCATGAAAGCCCCGGGGTCACCCTCATCCGCGTTGCACACGATGTACTTGCTGCCGGTGGCCGACTTTGCGTCCCGCGCAAAAGACCATTTCATTCCGGTGGAGAACCCCGCGCCTCCCCGGCCGCGCAGGCCGGACTTTTTCACTTCAGCGATCACCGCCTCGGGGGTCATCGAGGTGAGGGCCCTTCGGAGCGCGGCGTACCCGTCCCGCGCTATGTACTGTTCGATGGACTCCGGATCTATCACGCCGCAGTTGGAAAGGATGATCCGCTTCTGCCGCGTCAGGTAGGAGTAGTCGTCAGGAATCAGCAGCAGTGCGACTGGAGTCCTCCCAAGGAGGTGGCTTTCCACGATGGAGTGCGCTCCGGTCTCATCAACGTTGCCATAGAGAAACTTTCTGCCATCGGCCTCGCGAACCTCGACCAGCGGCTCCGCGTGGCAGGCGCCGATGCACCCGGTCTCCACGACATCGAAAGGCAGACCGCGCCCGCTCACTTCCTTCCTCAGCGTTTCGAACACCACCCTCGCTCCCGCGGCTATCCCGCAGGAGCTCATCCCGACGGCGACCTGGGCACGCGCGCTCATTTTCCGTCTCCGATCCGAGCCACGATCCTGCCCAGCTTGTCGCCGGTGAGCCTGCCGTAGACTTCACCATCGATCATGACCACGGGAGCAAGGGAGCAGCAGCCGAGGCACGCTACCCGCTCCACCGTGAACTGGCCGTCTGCGGTCGTGTTCCCCGGCGCGACCCCGAGCCTGCTCTCGACGACGGTGTCGAGTGAATCCGCGCCCTGCACGTGGCATGCCGTTCCGTGGCAGACCTTCATCACGTGCTTCCCCATTGGAGTGAAGCGAAACTGGGCATAGAAAGTGGCAACGCCGTAGATCTCGGCCGGGCTCCTTCCGGTGGCACCGGCGATTTCCCGCATTGCCTCCTCGGGAAGATACCCGTAGATGTCCTGAGTCTTCTGAAGCAGAGGGATGACGTTCCCTTTGACCCCCCGCCAATCCTCGAGGAGGGTTCGAAACGCCTCTATCATGTAGGCTCCTTCGGCTGCGGCGGCGAAACGCGACAGTTGTCGCTGCCCGCGTACGCGATCGGGTCGTTTCTGGTTTCGACTGGATTTAGCTCTATCTTACCACAACGCCGCCTTGTGTGCAACCGGTGAGGCGTATACGATGACTGCCCATGGACATCGTCTGTCTCGGCGAGATCATCATGGACATGTTCGCATCCGAAACCGGAAAGGACTTTTTTTCGGTTTCCGCCTTCCTTCCCGTTGCCGGCGGTGCTCCTGCCAACGTCGCAGTTGCCGCGGCGCGGCTTGGCGCAAAGTCCGCCTTCATCGGGAAGGCGGGAGAGGACCCGTTCGGTCGAAGGCTCGAAAACGTCCTGAAGAGCCACGGTGTGGATACCCGCGGCATGAGATTCGACACGCGCTACCGGACTACGCTCAATTTCATGACGCTGCCGGATGCGAACCGTACCGAGATGCTCTTCTATCGCAACCCCGGCGCGGACATGATGCTGGAGCCCGCCGAGCTGGACAGGGACCTGCTTGCCGGCGCCGCGTTTTTTCATTTCGGCTCCGTCAGTCTGGCGGCGGAACCCTGCCGAAGCGCCACGCTGGAGGCCGCCCGCGTGTCGCGCAAGGCAGGCTCCATGGTTTCCTTCGACGTCAACTACCGGCCCGGGCTCTGGGACTCACGGCAGCACGCTGTCGCGGAGATAGACGCCGCGCTGGGACTTTCCCATGTTGCGAAAGTGAACGAAGCCGAGCTGGCCCTTCTCTCGGGGACAGATCATCCCGAAACGGGGTGCCGAAAGATTCTGGAAAAGGGGCCGGCTCTGTGCGTGGCAACGCTGGGCCCCCGAGGCAGCGCCTGGGCAACGAGCGTCAGTGCGGGCACGGCGGCCGGTTTTGCGGTGGAAGCGGTGGATGCAACTGGCGCTGGAGACGCCTTCATGGCCGCATTGCTCGTCAGGCTTCTCAAGACAGGGCTCGATGATGAGCTAATGCGGAACAGCCTCCGCTGGGCAAACGCTGCCGGCGCTCTCACCGCAAGGAAGAAAGGCGTCATGAACGCGCTTCCCGATGCAAAAGAGGTCGACGAGCTGGTGGGGCGATGACAAGGGTTCGCTTCCACGGACCGCGCGCCGCAACGGCTATCGCGCCCCGGACGATGAGCTCGTGGATCGCGGCTTCCGCATCCCCCTTGTCCCAGCCCGCCAGGGTGCCGTAGCCGGGAATGCAGTCGTGAAACCTGCGCACCGCGCGAGGTCCTGCGCTCGCTGATAGAATCTCCGCTGCCTGCTGGATCGAGAATCGCCGAGGGCTTCGGCGCACGAAGGCCGCGATCTCCCCTTCCCCTGCCGGTGATGCAATGTCG
>DATKLB010000043.1:0-5825 GCA_035542615.1 Spirochaetia bacterium
CCGAAGCCTTGACGGCTCTCTTGATGAGCCCGCTCATCCCGAGCGCCGGAAGGTGCAGCATCATGGAGGCCTTGAGGCCGGTACCGAGGTTCGTGATTGCCGTGTTCAGGTATCCCCATTCGGCCGAGACGGCGAACGGCAACGTCTCCTCCAGGCGCGAATCGATGGCCTCGAGCCTCCCGTGCAGCGACTCGAGACACGCCCCCGAACGCATGCCGACCAGGCGGAGATGGTCATCTTCCCCGATGATCCCCGCCACGGTCTCATCCGAGCTCAGGACCACCGCCCTCTGCTTCTCCAGGGAATACCCCTGCGAAATGATATTCCTTTCGAAAAGAATCCGCCGCTCGAGCGCGGAAAGACTGTCCAGGTACAGTATCGCAAAATCCTCCGGGTTCGGCAATCGCCGGAAAGCGGCAACAATCCGATCCCGGTATTCCCTCTCCAGCTCCGCCATGCAGCGGCCGGGGAATGGATAGGCAGCGAGATTTCTCGACAGTCGGACGCGGCTGGAGATGACAATCCCGCCCGGGGATTCCGTTGACACGCCGGCTCCCGGTCCTTCCGCCGGCGCCCGCATCCATCCCTTCATGTCCGAGAGACCGGTGAAATCAAACATCGTTGTCCATCTCCCGGATCCTGTCCCTCAGGCGCGCGGCTTCCTCGTAGTCCTCCCTCTCAACGGCATCACGCAGCGCCTCGCGAAGACCGTCGTTCTCAGGAGAGGCCTTTGCCTGCTCGGCGAAAGAGCGCGGCAGCCGTCCCGCGTGGTGCGGCCGGGCTGCCATCTGTGACACGATGGCCCTGACGTCCTTCTCGAAGGCCAGGAAGCACTCCGAGCACCCGAGCTTGCCCTGCTTGCGAAAATCCGAAGCCTTCATTCCGCACCGCGGGCAGGCCTCCTTCACGTCGCTCGCCCCGGTCATGTCCCGACCCTCGAGCAGTCCCGACAGCAGGTTGGCGATGGGAAGCTCAGATTCCTCTTCCCGGATCAGTCCCTTCTCCTGGGCGCACTCCTCGCAGATGTGAAGCTCGTGAACCAGATCCTTCTGGATCTGCCTGATGTGGATGACGGCGTCCTTCATGCCGCAGATTTCGCACTTCATGGTCATCCACAGTATACAAAATCCCAGGGCCCAAATCTATGCACAAAATCCCACCTAGACCTTCCTCAATATCGAAAGAGGCCTTGTCCTCGAAGCGCGCGCCGCCGGAACCCATGAGGCCAGCGCGCACAGCAGAACCGTGCCGGCGCCCGCGGCAAGGACGTCGCCGGCGTCGATCCTGATCGGAATCGATGTCAGATAGTAGGCGCTGTTGAAAATCGTAAAAGAGCCCAGCGCGGGAGCCGAGGGCAGGAACACGGACCTGATCAGCGAGGCCCCCCGAAGGACTTCGTTCACGATCCACTCCAGGCCCGCGATCACTTCGTTGATATTGACGGAGATGAGCAAGCCCGCAGCCAGGCCGAAGGCAGTTCCCAGGACACCGGTGGCAAAGCCGGTGAGAAGGAATGAGAGTGAAAGAAATCTCTCTCCGACGCCCACGCTCTTGAGAATGCCAATGTCGTTGCGCCGCTCGAAAACGATCATGAGCACGGACGAGGAGACATTGACGGAGGCGACTATCACGACGAGGGCCATGATGAAGAGCAGAAGCGCTTTTGTCGTTCGGAAGCTCGCGAGCCGCGGGTACTCGATCTCCCGCCACGTGGCAACACGCGGATCGCGTCCCGCGGCCGCGGAGACGGCTTCCGCTATCCGGGACAGGTCTCCAAAGGGGTCCTTCACCTTCACCCCGATCAGGGCGCGCGAGCCGCGAGGAGAGAGGGACCGCCGGGCAAGGGCAAGGGAGCCGTAGACAAGCGTCTTGTCAAGCTCCTGGTAGCCGGTCTCGTAGACTCCGCTCACGATTA
The DNA here is from genome assembly GCA_035542615.1 of Spirochaetia bacterium. Classification (GTDB taxonomy): domain Bacteria; phylum Spirochaetota; class Spirochaetia; order SZUA-6; family Fen-1364; genus Fen-1364. Next base: position 1,916 of record DATKLB010000043.1, read on the forward strand.
GGGGCGTCAGACGCGGGGCTCCGCCCAGGTTTTCTCCGAACGTCGTGAGCAGGCTGATCGCGTCACCGGCCGTGACGTGCAGAGATGCGGCGAGCGCCGCGCTCACCAGGATCGAGTCGGCGCGCGAAAGGTCCGCTGTCCCCGAGCGCAGCGTGATATGGGAGCGGAATCCCGCATCGACGGCGAAAACATCAGAGGGAACGCAGCGGATGCTCACGCCCGCCGCCGCGCGCCTCGTGACGAGGAGACCCGTTCCCTGCCTCTCGGGGACAGCGGCGACCACTCCGGGGACGGATGCAATCGACTGAGCGCGCCGCTGCATCTCCTCGGTCGACGTGCTCGACGGCAGGGAACATTGCAGGTGGTATGTTCCGACCTCCAGGAGGCGGGCGGTGATCCCCTCGATCATTCCGGTGGAAACCTCGATCACGACAATCAGGGGGACGAGGCTCAACGCTATTCCCAGGACCGAGCCTCGAAGGTACCGAGACGTGCCGTCTCTTCCCCGGAGCATCCGTGAGCTCAGAAAAAAAGCCAGCCGCGCGCTCATGAATCTTTCAACACCCCGCCGCTCAGGAGGAAGCGCCTGTCGGCCCGGCGGGCCAGCCCGACGTCATGGGTAACGACGATCATTGTGCGGCTGTGCTTTTCCACGAGTGAAAACAGCATGTCCTCCACGTTGTCCGCATTCTTCTCGTCCAGGTTGCCCGTGGGCTCGTCAGCGAGAATCAAGAGCGGTTCGTTGATGAGAGCGCGGGCGACGGCAACCCGCTGGCGCTCGCCGCCCGAGAGCTCCACGGGCCAGGCGCTCATGCGCTTCTCCAGGCCGACCTCAGCGAGGAGCTGCCTTCCCCGTTCACGAAGCTTTCGACTGGACGCGCTTGCGAGCATTCCCGGGATGATGACGTTCTCCAGCGCGGTGAAATCCTTCAACAGGAAATGGAACTGGAAAATGAATCCCACGTCCCGACTGCGGTAGCGGCTCAGGGCGGATTCTTCCAGCCGTGTCACATCGGTCTCACCCACGAAGACCGTTCCTCCCGTCGGCCTGTCGAGGCCGCCGATCAGCGCCAGCAGCGTGCTTTTCCCGCAGCCGCTCTCGCCGGCGACCGCCACCGTGCTCCCTGCCATGACGTCGAGATTCACGTCGGAGAGAACCTCGAGGGATTCCGCGCCGGTCTGGAACCGCCGGGAGAGCGACCTGACCTCCACGAGGGCTCTCTCATTCATAGCGCAGAACCTCCGATGGGCGGAATCGGGAGACAGCGCTGGCCGCGGCCCAGGCAGCGGCCGTGCAGGCGAGGATCGCGAAAAAGCAGACGAAGAAGGCTTCCTGCGGCAAGACCCGGGACGGCACCTCCGAGAGGTAGAAATACGCGGGAGAGAAGATCGAGAAGCTTCCCTCCGGCCCTCCGGGGGCCAGGAGCGACGCAAGTGTGTGCGCTGCCCTGAGAATGGCATTCACCACGGCCTCCACGACCCGAAAAACTCCGTTCACGTTGACCGCCACGGCAAGGCCGGCCAGCAGCCCCGCGACAGCGCCAGTCAGCCCGATCAGCAGTCCTTCCAGCACGAAAATGGCCTGAATCCGGCCGGGCGGAATTCCGACCGCTTTGAGAACAGCGATCTCTTCCATGCGCTCGTGCACGCTTCGGCGAAGCGCGTGGAAGACGTTGAAGCCCACGACGATGAAGATGAGTCCGACGAGAACCATCATCATCAGTTTTTCCACGAACAGGGCATCGAAGAACGACTTGTTGTATATTCGCCAGCTTTCCGCCGCGTAGCCGGTTCCCGCGAGAAGGGGAGAAACCTCGCGCAGGGCATTGCCGTCGAGAAACCTGCTTGCAATCTTCACGCCGTATGTCCTGGGAAGATGAGCGCCGGACCCGAAAACCTCGTCGGCTGTCGACAAGGACATGAATACGAGGCCTGTGTCGAAATCCCAGTACCCGGTCCGGAAGATCCCCGTCACGCGGAAGGCGGCCCTGCGCGGAACGGGCCGACCCCCCTGACCGGGGGCGAAGGAGGTCAGAGAGAGAGAATCGCCGACGCGAACGCCGGTGAGCGCCGCAAGCTCGGAGCCGATGACAATGGAGCCTTTTCGGGAAAGGTCGAAGGCTCCCTCCCGGGGTGCGAGCATGCGCGCCTGGACAGGATCGAGGGAAAAAAGATCGGGAGGCACCGCGCGTACCTCGCAGGCTCTGGCCCGCTGGAAGGGGCCCTCGACAAGCGCCTGCCTTTCGACAAAGGGAACGACCGCCGTTACGGATGGCAGGCCCCTGATGCGACTGGCAAGCGACTCTGAAGTGTCGGCAGGCCCCGATTGTTCCTGCGGCACGAGTTGCAGATGGTACGAGCTGATTTCGACGATGTTCTCGATGAAGCCGAGCTGAAAGCCGTTCATCACGGCCAGCACCACGGTCAGAGTCATCACGCCCACCGCAATTCCCGCGACCGAAAGCAGAGAGGACGTGTTTCCCGTCTCCCGGCGTCGAGTCCGGACATACCGCGTGGCGACGAGCAGCGTGACGGAGGGTCTCAATCGAATGTCCTCTGGCGGATCAGGTTGCCGTCGACGTAGACCTCCTCCCGCGCCCGACGATCCCCCTCGAAATAGACCTTCAGGAACAGGGCGCCGTCCTGGTAGAGCTCCTCGGTTCGCGTATCGTTCGCGCCGTACATCGTGACCTTCTGCAGCGAACCGCGGCTGAAGAAATCTTCACGGGTCGCCTTCCCGTTGTCATCGAGGACGTAGCGCCACTCCTCCAGGCCAGCCGGGCCCCTGCGGAGCTTTCGTATCACCCGGCCCTTTTCGTCGCGGACGTATTGGATTTCCTCCACGACCTTCCCCCCGGTGGAAATCGTCTCCCTCTGGAGCTTCCCATCGGTATCGTACTCCCGGGAAACGACGCGGCCTTCCCCGGGATGCTTTTCGACCGAAGAGAGAAGCAGGTCCCTTCCCCCCGAATGCCCCGCGTCAGCGCGGTAGACAAAGTCCTCCAGCGAGACGGTCTCCTTTCCCGTACGGGATTCCTTTTCGACGATCCTTCCGTGCGTATCGTAGCGGGCGATGAAGACCGTGTCCCTCGACGTCTCTCTTTCCTCCGAGAGGCCCGAGCTCCCCTCGACGAACCAGGAGACATGGGTCCCTTCTTTCCCGCTGGTCCGCCTCACCTCGCGCAGGCTGCCCCGTGGGCTGTAGAAGTATTCATCCGTGGAGACGACGGCGCCGTCGGCCGCGAGGACTCGCACCCGAACCACTCGTGAAGACGCGTACGTGTACAGGGATTTCTGCGCAAGGCTCCCCTTGCTGTACTGGTCCTCTTCCAGGAGGGCTCCCGCGGGGGAATAGATCCTGCGTGCAGCGAGCACCCCGGACGCCAGCTCGCGCTCCTCGCGGCGTGAGTCGGCTGCCCGGGAGATCTCCCATCGCCTGACCTCCTTTCCGTCCTGCAGCAAACGGCGGACTTCGCCGTTTGCCTTCGCCGTGACCTCGAGAACCCACGTGGTCTCGAAGCGGCGCCACGGGGGCAGAGGCTCCAGCCGCATTCCGAAGTCGTTCGACCGGTAGATCGCAGGAGCGGCTGAGAGGGGCATGCCGCAGAGGACAACGATGGCAAAGAGGCAGACGTTCCTGCAGTTTTTCATGACTTCCCGACGAGGGACTCCAGGTACAGGTCCGGGTCGAAGACCTCCAGGTGCTCCAGCTTTTCTCCGTCACCGACGAATGAGACCGGGATCCCCAGCTCGCGGCAGATGGGGATCACCATGCCGCCCTTGGCAGTCGAGTCGATCTTGGTCAGGACAATGGAGTCGATTCCCACGGCCCGGTGGAAGACCTCGGCCTGGGCGAGCGAGTTCTGCCCCGTCGTCGCGTCGAGCGTAAGCACGACCGAATGCGGCGCGG
>DATKLB010000044.1:0-26510 GCA_035542615.1 Spirochaetia bacterium
AAAGCGGTATCTTTGGTGGCGCGGACGGACGGCCGTGGTTGCGTCTCGTGGAGGCGTTTATGAGATGGGTTCTTATCGTCATCGGGATTCTTGTATTGGCCGTTGGAGTAATCTGGCTGCTGCAGGGCGCAAATGTGCTTCCCTATGGCCAGATGGCTGGGCACCGACGATGGATCGTCATCGGCGGCGGGCTGGGCGTCATCGGCATTATCCTCATCTTTGTGGGCGCCAGGATACGACGCGCAAAGGCTGCCTGACTCGCGGAAGCACCCTCAGGCCGAGATGAGCGCGACGCCTGCCAGCGCGAGCCCGAGCCCGAGGACGCGCAGCCCGGTGATGCGCTCGCGCAGAACAATCCAGGCCAGGACGACGGTCGGCCCGGGATAGAGCGCGGCGACGGCCGCCGAGATGCTCAGCATCCCGGCACGGCTTGCAAGAAGAAAAGCGATATTCGCCCCCATGTCGAGAACGCCGGAAAGAACGATCATGGGCGCGCCGGCTGCGGAAAACCGCAGGGACCTGCCAGTCAGTCCGGCAAAGGCAACCACCAGCCCAACGGTTGCCACCCGCGCCGCGACGAGCGGCCACAATCCCGAGGCGTGGGAAGTCCGGGAAATGGCAAAAAAGAAGAGTCCAAAACCAAGCCCCGCCAGGATGCCCAGGAGGGCCGCGCGGCGCACGTTGCCATTCTTGCCTGGTGGGTCGGGTCCCACCGTGAGAAGTACGACGGCGGCGGCACCGAGGAGGATCCCGGCCCACGCCGGAATACCCGGCCTTTCACCCGACGCGACTCCGAGGAGGACCGGTATCGCAGCCCCTGTAATTGCTGCCAGCGGAGAAGCGACTGCGACAACTGTGGTCGCAAGGGCCGTGTAGAGTGCAGCGATGCCCGCGGTTCCGCACACGCCGGCGAGAGCACCCCAGGCCAGATCCGAGACCGATGCACTGTGGAAACCGAAAGCAAGCGACCCGCCGAGAGCTACCGCCAGGCCGACTGCTTGCGAGGAGACAAGCACCGCGGGAAGGGGCGCGCGTCGGGCGGCCATTCCGCCGCAAAAATCCGCCGCACCGTACATGAGCGCCGAGAGACCGGCCAGGACAATCGCCATCCGGGTGTTCCTCGGCAGGGATTGAAGCATGCGACAGCGCTGGCGGTCTATCCGTGGGAAACATCGGGCTGCGCTGCGGACGTGGCTGCTTGACACCGCGCCCCCGGGGCCGCGATGATTTCGTTCGTGAGTGACAGTGGCATTACCCGCATCAGCCGGGACGCGCAGAAGTTCCGGTACTCCGCGGCACTGGGGAAAAAAGCTCTGCTCGTCATCCTCAGCAGGAACGGCTTTGGAAGCACGTTCGTCATTGACAGGCCGCGCAGCGTCTTGGGCCGGCAGAGTGACTGCGAGTTTGTCATCGACGACCCCCTCCTCAGCCGCAGACACTGCTCGGTGTCCCTGAACGAGAACGGGGAGTACATTCTCGAAGACCTGAACTCCACCAATGCGACGTATCTCAACTCGCGCAAGCTCGCAGAGAAGAGCAGGCTCTCGTACGGTGACCGCATCGTGATCGGAAGCACGATCCTGAGGTTTTTCCTTGAGGAGCAGATCGACAAGTAGGTCATGAAGGACATGCATTTTCGCCTGGCCCTCGGCACGCTCGCTCTTCTCTGTTCAGTTGGCTGCGCAACGCCTGACCGACCGCCTGCGACCGCCACGGTCACCCCGGAGCCGATCTCCCTCCAGGCATTTTCCAGGAACCCGTTCCTCGCGGTCACTCTCCCCTCCTCACGAATGCATCGCCACGAGGAGGCCGTGAAGGTGCTGGGCAACCCGATCGAGATCGTCAGGAAAGATGCGCCGAGCCAGCACGACCCGACAGTCATCAACTCCGTGATCACCCTCCGCTATGCGTTCGGCGAGTTGCTCTACCTCCATGTGTCGGGAAAGGACATCGAGAACCTCATCCTCGTGCGGTTGCATGGCAACCAGGTTCCCCTGAAATACGGCATCAGGTTCGGCAGGACGACCCGCGAGCAGATCGTGAAGCTTTTCGGGACGCCGCCCGAAAGCGAGGAGAACTCCTTCTCGTACAACGTGGCATACACGCAGGAGATTACCAGCTCGACGACGTTTTTCTTCAGGGGCGACACGCTTCTGCAGGTGGATATCTCGTCCCTGATGATGGATTAGGTGATAGAATCAGGGATGAGAGAGGGGGCGGAGGTGCGTCATGAACGAGCTGTGTCCGCGTTGCCGCGAGGTGCGCGAGCTGGAGGTCCGCAAGAAAAACACAACCAGGATGGATCCGGACGGGACGACTGTGAAGATCACGGTCAGCAGCTTCTATTGCACGAGTTGCGGCACATTCATCAGGAGCGAGGAGAAGGTGACCGGCAAGGGGATGTGAATGCGATTGACCAGCGCTCTTGCGTCAGGAGCCCTGTGCGGCATCCTGCTCTCGGGGTGCGTGACGAGTCCCCGCCTGCGTGACCGAGCACCTGCCGACGTCCGCCTGATCAGTGACTTTGCTTCTCTTCCCCTTGGCGGCGGGTATCTTCTCAGCAACAACACATGGAACAGGGAGGCGGCGCACGGAAAGCATGAGCAGGCGATTTTCCGTGCGGAGGTCGGAGGTCAGGCGGCATTCGGGTGGCAGTGGCGCTGGCCCTCGAGCGACGGAGTCGTTGCGTACCCCGAGGTCATCTACGGAGACACACCGTGGGAGACCAATCCGCGGAAGGAGGTTGCAGAGCTGCCGCTGCGCGTGGGCTCGCGAAGCATCACAGCGGATTACGATGTCTCCTTCCAGGCGAACGGCATCTGCAACCTGGCCTTTGAGTTCTGGACGGTCTCCTCACTGCCAGCGGCTCCCGCCAGAATCACGAACGAGGTCATGATCTGGATCGACAACAGGGGCATGACCCCAGCAGGCGTGTGGGCTGACACGTTCTCCCGTGACGGCGTCACCTATGACATGTTTCTGCGGGAATCCCACGGAGACGCATCGGGGAGGAATCCCCAGAAATGGACGTATATCGCTTTCCTGGCGCGAAAGCCTGTTCTCAGGGGACCACTCGACATCGGCGCTTTCGCCGCGTTTCTCCAGTCCCGAAAGCTCCTCAGTGACGATCTCTACATCACGAGCGTCGAGCTGGGCAACGAGCTCATCACGGGAACCGGGCGAACCGAGGTTCGCGGGTACGAGGTCAGCATCCGATAGCGGTCGGCCCTGGTCGAGAACCTGCACGAGTCCGAAAATGCATCAATCAGGGCGCGTCGTCCAGGAGACGGCGCTCTCCCTTGAGGACGCGCAGCTTCGTCAGGTCCTGGCATACCTCGAGGCAGCCCAGGTATTCGCCTCGGGTGCTTCGCACCGCGAAATAGCGGATGGAAACGAACTTCCCGTCGACGGTGATCCAGAACTCGGCCGTCTCACGCTTGCCTCCGCGAAACGCATCGAGAATTGCATTCACCCTATGGACGCTCTGCGGAGGATGGCAATTCTGCACACTCCTTCCGATCACCGAATCGGATCGGGGAAAGATGCGGTCACGGGCCCGGTTGAAATAGCGGACCTTGTCCTGGGCGTCAACGAAACTAATGTCCACCGGGAGCGTGTTCAGAATCGCTTCGAGCTGGCCGACGGACAGCTTCGCGTTCCCGAGCTCGACCAGGCCGCCCGAGCTAAGTGCAGCTTCCTGACGCACCTGGCCTAGCTCGGCAAGCGGGACCTCGATGTCGGAAAGCTCCGCGTACGCGGGGCCGATCTGACCAAAAGATTCCAGCACCCTCACCCATTCTCCGGGCTCGAGCTTCTCCTGTGAAGCGGGGAACAGGATGTTCTCTTCCTTGAATATCATCCCCTGTGCTTCTTCGATCAGTTTGTCCAGGAAAGACTGCCGCACGGCGAGCAGACCCTGGGCATCCTTCACCGACGCAAGAGCCGATTCCGCCCCCCGCAGGAGCTCTCGAACGTCGTTGTCCTTCGCCCACATGACCTTTGAGGGACCGCTGAAGCCATGCTTCTCCAGAAACGGGAAGATCGCGTTCTCCTTGAGGGAATAGTGCCTGTCCAATCCCTTCAGCTCCTTGAGCGCCGCCTTTGTCCCTGCCAGCGCCTGGGCAAAGGTGTCCGCCTCCAGGGACTGCTTGAGCGTTTCCAGGATCCGCTGGATGGCCCTGTTTTCGTTTCGAAGAATCGTGAGGGGATGAGACGGGGATTTCTCCGGGGCGAGGGTCTGGGCGAGGGAGGATTCAAAGAGCAGGGCATGCACATTGCAGAAGGCCTTGATTTCTTCCGGAGGGACTCCCTCATCGATGAGAGACTGCTCGATCTCGGTGATCTCACCCGAGCTCAGCAGACCGACATCACGGAGGATTCGTTCCTTCGCCTGCTCGACACCGAGCCCCGCGTGGAGACCGCGAATAACGTCCTTGACGATTGCTTTTTTGCCGCTGTCCATGATCTCTCCTTCCGTCGTTGTCCGGCGCCACGTCGACTCACACTGACTGCTCCAGTGTCAGCGTTGGCGGCTCTGGCCACTGGCGCGAGTCTACCCCATCGCCTCCCGGGCAGCCAGCAGAGAGTCGATCTCCTCGATCTCACTCGCCGTCAGGTCCCAGTCCCCGGCAGAAGCAGTTTCCCCGACCTGCTCGGGGCGCCTTCCCCCGACGATCGCCGCGGTCACCTCGGGCCTCCTCAATACCCAGGCGATGGCGAGCTCGGCCATGGATCTGCCGTTGCGACGTGCAATCGGCTTGAGCTTGTCCACGAGGGCGAGGTTGCGGCTGAGTGCCGGCTCGGTGAAGTACGGATTTCTTGCGCGATTGTCCTCGGCGTCGAGCTTCGAGACCCTGTCGCGGGAAAAGGCGCCGGTCAGCAGCCCCATCTGCATGGGGCTGTAGGCGATGACCCCGATGCCATTCTGGGCGCAGAAGGGAAGAAGATCCTTCTCCACGTCTCTTCTGAGCATGCTGTAGGGAGGCTGGAGCGACGTGACAGGGTGGATTGCATGGATCCGGCGAATCTGCTCGACGGAGAAGTTCGACACGCCGGCGAACCTGACCTTGCCTTCCTTGACAGCCTTCGCGATCTCGCTCCAGCCCTCCTCGAGTTGAGCTTCGGGCCGCGGCCAGTGGATCTGGTACAGGTCGATGTAGTCGGTGCCGAGCCGGCGCAGGCTGTCCTCCAGCTCTTTTCGCACGCTTTCCGCGGAGAGCCTACCCACGATCGTCATGCTGCCGCGGTCCCATGCTCGCGAGCATTTCGTCGCCACCATGATTTTGGATCGGCGCCCGGCAATTGCCTTTCCAACCACTTCCTCCGAATGCCCCAGGCCGCAGACGGCCGCGGTATCGAGCCAGGTGATGCCGAGATCCATTGCCCTGTGGATGGCGGCGATGGAATCCCTGTCGTCCTGCGGCCCCCACGAGTACTGCCAGCCGGCGCCGCCGATGGCCCACGTACCCAGGCCGATGACGGACAGCTCGGGTCCCCTGCTGCCCAACCTTCTTTTTCTCATCACAGCCTCCCTTGCCGCCGCGGCCGTGCTCACGCAGCGATCGCCGCGATTCACGTCACGGCAATCGTCGCGCCGGTGTCCGCCGCCTCGCGGGCACGAAGGCTCAGCCCGCTCAGCGCAAAAGCCTCATCCGCCGTCATTCTCATCGGCACGCCCTTCTCGATGTGCCGGATGAACTCCTGAAAGAGCGACCGGGGCTCTTCCTTCGAGAGCGGGCAACCCGCTGCAGAGTGGGTCCACAGGACCGCCTCGCCGGCAGCGATCTCGATGATGCCCTTCTCCCCGGCAACCCGCACCCGGTCTTCCCCGTGGGTCGGCGAGGAGCGGGGCCGGAAGTAGTCGAAGCCGACGATCGCCGTGCCGGAGTTCGACAGTTGAAACAAGCAGGCCCCCGAGCTTTCCAGCTCCCCGTGCCCGCAATTGCCGCGCGAGGTCTGGTGTGCGGAAAGTGCGCTGATCGTGCTGCCGCTAAGCCATTGGATCCAGTCGATTGCGTGGATGGCCACCCAGGGGATGGTGCCGCCATACGTTGCGCGATGCGTGTACATGGGATGCCGGACTCCGAGCTTGTAGGATTTCTGGGCCGTGATCAGGAGAGGCTCGCCCACCAGCCCGTCACGCACGGCGCGCCACGCGGCGTGGAACTCGGGTCGGTAGCGGGACTCGAGCATGGGACACAGGGCCACATTGGCCTGGTCGTGCTGGCGGCGAAGCCGGTCAAGCTGATCGGCAGAGACCGCCATGGGCTTTTCCACGAACACGTGGATCCCCCGCGCCATGCAGTCGCAGGCCACGGCGGACTGGAGAAAAAAGAAAGGGGCAACGACGGCAACGTCCGGCTTCTCGCGGTCGAGCATAGTGTGGTAGTCGTCGTAGAAAGGGATGAGGGATTTTTCCAGCCTGTCCACGAAGAAGTCCCGCGCGTCCTCGTCAGCCGAACCCGGAGCGATCCCCACGAAGCTCACCTGGGGCAGCCTGTCGCGGACCTCCAGGGCGAGGTCGATATGGCCGCTCGTGCCGATAATCACCACCTTCATTGATGCTCTCACGGTCACTATACAGGCTTCCCGCTTGCCGTGCCAATCCAAATGGAATACTCTGCGCCCGATATGAGCTCTTCCTCCGGTCGAAGTCCCCTTCGAGCGCCCGGCGGACGTGTCGTGGTCTTCCTCTGTGCAGCGTTGCTCGTTTCCGTCACAATCGGGCACTCGGCAGTCCGTGACGTGGAACGCGTCAGGGTGCTGGTCCCACAGACAACAGCGGCTCTTCCTTTCCTGCGGATTGCCGGGGAGCACCCTCTGGCAGGCGCTGACATCGAGGTCCGGATGTTCGCAAACCACGCCCAGGCTCTTGCCCTTCTTCTGCGCGGGGACGCTGACCTGCTGCTCAGCGGCACGAGCCAGGGGTGGGAGAACAGGCTGGATGGAAGCCCCATCGTGATGATCGACACGGGGGTGTGGGCCCTTGCTTCGCTGGTGGGCCGTGACCCCGCCATCAGAACGTTCGCAGACCTGCGGGGAAAGAGGCTTGCCCTTCCATTCCCCGGCTCGCCGCTGGACTTCCAGACCAGAGCGCTTCTTGCGCGCGCGGGAGTCGATCTCGAGAACGACGTTTCGATAAGCTATGGGCCTTTTGCGCAAAGCGTCTCGCGTCTTCTTGCAGGCCAAATCGACGCGGCTCCTCTCCCCGAACCCGTTGCCAGTGAAGTCGTGAGGAAGAACGGCCTTCTCCGGCTGGCGGAATACTCCCGGGCGTGGGCCGCGGTGAATGGAGGCGACGGCAGATCGCCGCAGGTCAGCCTTTTTGCGACTGAGCGTTTTGCATCAGCTCACCGGCCTCTCCTCGTCACTCTGGTGGAGGCCTGGCGCGAATCCAGCCGGGAGATCTCCAGAGATCCCGAGGAGGCAGCCCGCAAGTACTCGCCAAGCCTCGGATTGGAGCCGGACATCCTGGCAGAGGCGACCCGCCGGACGTACCTCGAAGTGCCTGACCTCGGAGAGAACCAGTCCCGCGTGCTGGAGTATTACCGACAGGTCGCCCCGTATCTTCCGGGCCAGGAACGCAGCCTGGACGCGCAGTTCTTCCTCGTGCCGTAAAAAATGGCTCGCGCGGAGACGATGCTCGCACGGCGAGGTGTCGCGGCTCATCTCCCGGCAGCCGCCGGCGTAGCTGCCGTGTTTCTCGCGTGGGCCGCCGCCAGCCTCATGGCCGGCTCATACCTTGTCCCCGCACCCTGGACCTCTTTGGCTGACACGGCGGTGCTTCTCTCTCGGAGCTTTCCGTGGTCTCAGATCGCAATCACCCTGGGACGGGTTGTCTCAGGCTTCTGCGCTGGCTTTGCGGTCGGCCTGATTGTCGGAATCGCCGCTGGCAGCCGGCCGGAGCTGGGAGCATTCTTCCGTCCGATTGTCCAGTTCTTTCAGGGCATGCCGCCGCTGCTCTGGGCCATTCCCCTTGTTGCTCTCATGGGCATCGGCCACCTGCCGGCCATCACTGTCATCGCCCTGATCACTTTCCCGCTCGTCGCTGTGACAACGGGAGAAGGGATGACCACCCTGCCCCGGATCTACGGGGAAATGCTTGCCGTATTCGCCCCAGGATTTCGCCCGCGCCTGCGGGAGCTCATCCTGCCCCACCTTCGGCCATTCCTTGGCGCATCACTGAAGGCCGGGCTTGTTCTGGCAGTCAAGGCATCGGTGACTGCCGAGTACTTCGGCGCTGCCGACGGAATCGGGTTCCAGATCCAGTCCGCGTACATGTCGATGAGGATACGCAGTCTCTTCGCCTGGGCGATCGTCCTCATCCTGATGATCCTGGCCTTCACCTTTCTCCTTCCGCGGATCTCGCTTCTCCTGCGTCCCGTCCGCAGGCTGCTTGACCGCGCGCATGCTCTTCCCCCGCGGCCCTCGGCGCCCGTGGCTGCCATTCGGGCTGTTTCGACGGCCGTGCCTTCCCGGATCGTGCTGCGGGGAGTCGGTTTTTCCTGGCACCGGACCGAGGCACTCATCGAGGGAGTCAACCTGTCCGTGCCAGCGGGACGCGTCGCCGTCATCACCGGCGACTCCGGGGTTGGAAAGACGACATTAATCAAGATAGCGGCCGGCCTCCTCCGTCCGTCGGCGGGTTCGGCAAGCGCGCCCTCCCGGCTGGGATTCGTTTTCCAGGACGACAGGCTCCTGCCATGGCGAACCATACTCGATAACGCGGCCCTGCCCCTTCTCTATGCCGGCCATTCGCGGAGCGAAGCGCACGCGATTGCGGGAGCCTTACTGACCGAAGCCGGGCTCGGAGGAGCGGAAACACGGAAGCCGGAGGAGCTCTCGGGAGGCATGAGGAAGCGCGCCGCCCTTGCCCGTTGCTTTGCCGGGTCTCCGGATGCCATTCTGATGGACGAGCCGTTCAGCGGCCTGCATGCCGAGGCGAGAAGGAGCCTCTGGGCGATGGTGCTGCGCTTCCTGTCCCTTCACCCCGCGCCGGCCATCGTCGTGACGCACTATCCTGGCGAGCTGCCCCCCGGGCCGGCATGCAGGTTGTACACCCTCGCCGGGAAACCTGCCCGACTGAAAGGAGTCTGAGATGCTGGAAGCTGAGAAGACCGATCCCCATTTCGAGCTGATCTTCGGGAGGCATGCTGAGGACTACCACGAGCTGGTCTCCCACGAAGACTGGAAGGGAAATCTGCCAGGGGCGCTCGTCGAGGCAGCAAACTTCAACGGCCGTACCGTCGTGGAGCTGGGCGCGGGCACCGGCCGCTTGACCCTGATCCTGGCTCGGTTGGGCGCACGAGTGCTTGCGTTCGACCGATCTCAGCACATGCTCGATCAGGCTGCCGCAAACGCGAGGGAAGGCGGATTGACCAATGTAACATTCGGGCTCGCGGACAACAGGGCTGTCCCGCTTCCGGACGGCACCGCGGAGGTGGTCATCGAAGGGTGGAGCTTTGGTCACACGGTGTCTCTGGCGGAAGGGGCGTGGCGGATTGCCGCTGAAGCGCTTCTTGCCGAGAGCATGAGGCTCCTGAAGCCCGACGGCACGCTCGTCATCGTCGAGACTCTGGGCACGGGCACTCGGATGCCGGAACCGCCAGGGTCCGTCCTCCCCGTGTTCTATGGGTTTCTGGAAAGGCAGCTCGGGTTCGCTTCCCGCTGGGTCCGAACCGATTATCGCTTCTCCAGCCTGACAGAGGCCCGGCGACTCGTGGAGCTGTTCTTCGGCCGCATGGTCGAGTACGAGCTTCTGGAAGGCGGCGAAGTGATCGTGCCGGAATGCACGGGGGTCTGGCACCGAACCCGTTGACGCGCGCTCGACTCGTACGAGAGAATGGGTCGGGCCCGTTCGGCAAGCGTTTCTTCAGAAGGAAGGGAAAACCATGGGCAGATCCATCGAAGGGGAAAACTCCTTTCTCCAAGTTCTCCTGAAGCTCATCCCCAGTGAGGTCATCGCGGTTTTCATTTTCATCCAGGGAGTCATGCCGGCCAGGCCCCTTCCCCACATCGTGGTCATGCTCCTGCTGGTGGCCCTCACGCCAATCTACCTGAGCCAGGCCTCCGGCGTTCGCTCCCAGGCCCAGCTTTTTGTCTCCACGATGTCTTTCGTGGTCTGGGTGTATGCGATAGGCGCCGGCCCGTTTCGTTTCGTGCGGCCTCCCTACTATGAGCCCTGGCACGGAGCTGTTGCCCTGGCGGTCTGGACCCTTGTGCCGCCGATCTTTCTCACCCCCCGCGACGAGCCGCGCGCGCCGAAGGGGCAAGCGCGAGGGCAACGCGCTCGAGGCCGTCGCTGAGGATGGCGCGGGGACAGGCAAGGTTCAACCGCTCCAGCCCCTGCCCGCCGCTGCCGAACCTGCGACCTTCATCCAGCCACACTCCTCCCTCGCGCTGCAGCCTGTCCGTCAGCTCATCGTCGGAGAGCCCCAAGGCCCGCATGTCCAGGAGCGCCAGGTACGTGCCTTCAAGGGGAAAGGCGCGCACAGCGGGGAGCCGCCGGGCCAGAAATGACACGGTGAAGCGGTAGTTCTCCTCCACGTATGCCAGAAGCTCGTCGAGCCAGCGTCTCCCGCTCCGCCACGCGGCCTCCGATGCGGCTGCGGCAAATGCATTGCATGCGCCCGTAAATATGGCGCGCTGCGCTGCGTCCAGCCGGCGCCGCATCCCGGAGTCGGCGACGATGGCCAGGGATCCTCCGAGTCCGGCAAGGTTGAAGGTCTTGGTCGCGGCCACGAGAGTCACAACTCTGCGCGAGGCTTCATCGGAAAGAGACGCCACGGGGATGTGTCGAAAGCCGGACATCACGAGATCGCAGTGAATTTCGTCAGAGACGATGATGACATTTCTCGAAACACAGAGATCCACGAGCCGCTCCAGATCCTCCCGCGACCAGACCCGGCTCACGGGATTGTGCGGGCTGCAGAGAATCAGCATCCGGGTGCGCTGGTCCATCCTCCGCGGGAGGTCCTCGAAATCGATCTCCCATCGGTCGCCGGTCAGTCGCAGCGGGTTCTCAACGACTCGCCGTCCGTTGGCGGTAATGCGCGTCGCGAAGGGGTGATAGACGGGAGGCTGGATGATGATGCCCTCACCCGGCTCGGTGAGGGCAAGAATGGCAGCGGAGAGACAGGGAATGACCCCCGGGGAGGACAGCATCCAATCGCGCCGGACCGACCAGCCGTGACGCCCCTGCAGCCATAGCTGCGCCGCCTCGAACAAGGACTCCGGCTCCAGCGTGTATCCATAGATCCCATGCTGAGCCCTGCGGGCAAGCGCCGCGCGGATCTCCGGCGGAGCCTCGAAATCCATATCCGCAACCCACAGGGGCAGAAGCGCGTCCCTGCCGGTGAACTTCCTGCCGTAGTCCCACTTGAGGGAGCTCGTTCCGCGCCTGTCGATGACGCGGTCGAAGTCGTAGGGAGTGTTGACCATGGGCTAGAGCGACTTCACCTCGAGACTGCGGACCATGTACAGCTCGATGTAGTTCATCAGTATCTCACGCTTCTTGATCTTCGCCAGGCTCTTGCTCGTGGAGAGCTGTTCTGCCAGGGCGTGGATTCTCTTGATGTCGGGCGGCTGGAGGAGAAAGGACCGCCGGATGGGACGGATGAAATCCCGCACCAGGGCATTCACGTCTTCCACGAGGTTCTTCTTTGCCCCCGAGTCGTACAACGGATTCCACTTTTCCGCCAGCTCCGCCAGGGTAGCGTCGATTGTTTTGCCGGAAGGAACATAATGTGCGATGAGCGACTGGATGCTCCTCTTGTACTGAATGAGGTTGGTCTTCTGCCCTTTTGATTTCACGCCGCCGGCAGTCTTTTCCTCGGCTGGGGCCGCAGGCTCGCCGGCGACCACGCGTGCGCTCGCTGCAGGCGACGGGGCGGGTCCCGCACTGCTGGCGCTCTTTCTGCCCCTCGCGAGACGTCGAAAGAAACGCACGAGGCCGCTCACGATCGGCATGGTCTGCCAGAAAGGCAGATACAGGCGGACGTCCTTCAGCAGTCGCGCACGCGACAGCCCGAGAAGCTCGTCGAACGGCCGCAGGATGCTTTCCACGGAAAAGCACTTCGCCAGCTCCTCCCGGGCGGTTGCCGAGGTCCCCGGCAGCTCAGCCGCAAGGTAGAGGACAGGCCCGTTGGCAAGGGCCGCGAGCAGGGGAAACCCCTCTTTGACGCGCACTTCGACGTCGCGCTGGAATGCCGGGTCGTTTCGCGCAGCCGAGGGGTAGACGTCGTCTTCCTTCAGCGCGGCCGCCCATTCATCCAGGTAGCGGGTGCGCAGCTCGTCGGAAGCTTCCGTCGCCTTCTGCAGGAAAACCGCCACCAGGTTGTCGCGCTGGATGAAGTAATCCTTGTTCTGGATCGCCGCGTGAACCCGCACGAGGTACGGGAGACTCTCGTCTCCCGAGCGCTGCGTCTTTTCCCTGAGAAACGCGTGGATGAAGTCCCGCGAGTGTTTGCCGGCAAAGGTGACGCCTTTCTCGTCCTTCATGTCGTAGAAGTCCTGATAGCCGAACGCGAACGGCGCCTTGTGCACCGCCATGTCCAACCTCTTCAGATCAGCGGCCTTCTCCTGGTCCCTTTGCGATGCCCCTTTCATATGGAAAACGGTGTAGGAGACGATGAACGAGGACTGGCAAAGGCCGTGATCCTGATCGTTCTTCACCACCTTCGCCCGGGCATCCTGGAGCAGAACGCTGGTCAGGTTGGTCCAGAACCGGAACTGGAAATCGCTGGGAGCCAGAATGAGAGAGGCCGCCTTGCGCGGCCGGGTTGCGGCGTCTTCCAGGGCCTGGCGCAGGACCAGCTCGTTGCCCCGCAGCGCAGCGCCCAGCTTGCTGTCCGCGTACGTCGCATTCTTGGGATCCTGCAGGTATCGCGATATCTTGGAGGCGGCCACTTCGATGAGCTCCACTCCGATGACCTCCCGGGGCACCACGAGCGGCCGCACGCCGTCGGGAAACTCCACCTGCACGATACCCTTGTGCTGACTCTCATCTTCGTCCAGCAATTGTGCGAAGCCGCTTTTGACGTCGACCTTTGCCAGTCCCTCCGATGGCATATTCGACGGCAGGCTTTCAGGACCGGGAAAAGGTCTCTCGGGGTCGACTGCAAGCTTCCGGTACTCCTCCAGGAGGGCCATCTCCGCGAAGTCCGGCAACGAGACCGCCTGTATCTTCCCCTCGGACGCTGCGAGCCGCACCTGGCCCTTTTTTGCGAGCTCGGTCAGCGCGGCGCCCATTTCTGAGGGAGTCATCTGGCCCCTGGGAAGCGATGCGATGAACTGGCGCAGGTCGACGGTCGAGGTCCTGGCGCGCAGGGCGAAGCTGCGCAGGAGCGAAAGAAGATCCTGCGACGACATATGGTCTGTCCCCGAGTGTAGTCAATCACCGAGGACATGGCAAGGAGACGCTGTCGCGAAGTCCGGGCGAGATCCCTCGCGGGCGTGTCAGAAGACAGCCGCGGCTCATTTCATCAGCGTCTGGAGTCCCTTCACGAGGTCCGTCATGTCCCTGTCTTTACTGTAGGCCGTGAGCTGCTCGGAGAGGAACTTCGAGCGGGCGTCGGGTGACTTCTGTTTGGACATCTCGATGACGACGTCCAGCACCTCCTGAATGGCATTCGTCCTGCCGGCGGCGAGGAACCCCTGGTCGTATCGCCGGATCCGCTCGTACAAGCCGGGAAAAGTCTCTTCGACTGGCTGCGAGCCGAGGAACCTGTCCAGGTACGCCTTCGCGTCCACGAGGCCGCTCTCGCCCCTCGCTTCGAGCAGGGGGTCTTCCCTCGACGTGTACGCCCGGTAGCCGTTCGCCAGCGCAGAAAGCCGGGCGCGAAGCGCCGCAAGCTCCTGGGGAGATCCTCCCTGGCCCGACTGCTGATTCGGGGAAGCCGTCGTCTGCCGGGCCGCATCGGCTGCCGTCCTCGAGAGATCGGCCACCTGCTTCTGGAGCGACGCAACCTGAGCTTGGAGGTCTTTCTCCCGGGCAGAGATCCGCGCGTCAGCCCGATCGCCGAGGGCTGTCGAAGCATTTGTGATGCCTTGTACCGCGAAGTCTGCCTGCGGGCTCTGCGGGTAACGCCGGAGGATTGTCAGGTATCGGGAAAGCGCGTCGGCTGGCCTGCCCTGCGCAAGCGCCGCATCTCCCTGTGAGAGCAGGGGTGCAGCCGCCCGGGCCTGCTCCGCCACGCCCTTCGACTTTGCCTGCTCGGAGCCTGCTGTTGCGATATTCGAGAGCGTCCTGTCCAGCCGCGCCGAGGTCTCCGGGAGATAGCTGAGAGCATCCTTGTAGGCAGCGAGCATCTGCGGGTAGCGACCGGCTTCAAAAGCCGCCTCGGCGCGCGCAAGCCCCGAACGGAGAACTTCCTGCCGTGCGTTTTCCGTGTCACGCACTTTCGTCGTGAAGTAGGCGTAGCTCTTCGCGATTTCGGGAATCACCGACAGCGCTTTGTCGTAAAGCTTCTCCGCCTCGGCGATGTTCCCCGCGCGCGCCTGCGCATCAGCCTGGGAGACAGCTGCTCGCACCTCGGAGATCTGGCCCGCGGCCGCGACGAGCGAGCTCGTGTCCACTTTGGCCGGGGAAAGCTGCCCCTGCACGAAGCTGCTGAGGGAATCGACCACGAAGAGGTCGACATCGCGTCTCTGCTGCACTGCCGGAAGTACGGCGATGTCCGGGCGACTGACGTAGTCCCGGATCGCCTGGAGGCTCGTGAGAGCCTTCGGGTAATCCTTGCCGGAGATATTCTCCTTGACTACCGAGTACAGCCCCACCAGCTGTCCCGAGACCAGGTCCTCCTGCTGTTTCTGCGACTGCAACGCGGTGAGCGCCTGCTCCGAGCGCGCCTGCGCGGTCTCGGCCTCCTTTGTCTTCTGCTCGAGCTGGGCCTGGAGATCGGCTTCGCGTTTTTTCGATTCGCTGACGACCTGCAGACGTTCCTGGTTGGCCTGCGCGAGATTCGCGTTGAACTCGGCCCGGAGGCTCTTCAAGTTCTCGTCCGATTTCTGCCGGTCCGCTTCAGCCTGCGCGCGAAACGCAGCAAGCTGACTGGCGGACTCGGCATTCTTCCGCGTCTCGAGGGCGGAAAGGCGGCGGTTGATTTCCTGCTCCGAGAGGCCCTGATTCTGCAGCCTGGCCTTCTCCGCGTCCAGCTCCGCCGTGAGAGCGGTCCTGAGCTGGTTCTCCCTCTCGCGGACCTTCGCGTCCATGTTCGACTGAAGGTCCTGCCTCTGGCGGTCGATCGCGGCGAGCCTGTCCTGGATCTGGTTGATCTGCTGGTTCTTCTCCTGGAGCCGCGCCTCGGATTCCTTCTTCACCTCTTCGATGAGCTTGCCTTCGGCGGTGATCGTTGCGGTCTCGCTCTGCGCAAGCTGCGTTTCCCCCCTCTGGAAGTAGAAGTAGAGAAACCCGAGCCCGCCGGCCAGGGCGACAATGGCGGCGAGGTTCACGAGGACAGGGAAGAGAATCCCCCGCTTTGCCGCCTTGACGGCAAATGCTTCGGGCCTTACGGCGATGCGGTTTTGAGTTCCAACATTCTCGATTTCCTTGAGGATATCCTTCTGGTCTTCGCGGGAGATACCGGACCCTGGATCGAATGAGAACTCGTCCCGCCCGTCGTCCGGCGGCCCGAGGGAGGTCCTGAGCTTCTCGGCCCTTTCCAGCAGGCCGAGCACGCCGTGCTTCCCCTTTGTCATTCCCGGCCTACTTCTCCGTCATCGTCTCAACGCCGTTCCAGGAAGGCGGAGGCGGAGTGCGTGCGAACCTCTGCGTGCGCTGGAGGAGCTCCTGGGAGGGCTCGTCACCGGGGAGAATGCCCTGGACGTCCCGGAACAGGGCGTGCGCACGCGTGAAGTTCCGCGCGTAATACTCCTCCATGGCCGAGTTGTGCAGATCCCAGGCTTCCTTTTGCGCGCGGCTGGGAGTCCTCGAGGCCGTGTAAATCCGTATGCCGCTCTTCCTTCCCTTGACGGCAACCTTGTCGAGCAGCCGGCAGGGCATCACGTCCTTGACCTTGGAGTAGAGGCTCTCTGAAAAGATGAGCTGCTGGTGGTAGTGCTTCGTGAGCCCCTCCAGGCGCGAAGCGAGGTTGACCGTGTCCCCGATGACCGTGTAGTTCATCTTCTTGTCCATGCCCATGTTGCCTACAGTCACGACCCCGTAGTGGATGCCGACGCCGATAGCAAAAATCGGGTTGCCGCGTTTCTCCTGGTCCGCGTTGAACCGGGGCAGCGCCTCCACCATCTCCAGGCCCGCCATGACCGCCCGCATGCCGTCGTCGGGATGCTTGATCGGGGCCCCGAAGAAAGCCATGATGGCATCTCCGATATACTTGTCCGCGGTTCCGTCGCGGGCAAGGATAATATCCACCATGACCTTGAAGTATCGGTTGAGCATGCTGACCATGTCTTCCGGCGTCATCTTCTCGGATATCGTGGTAAAGCTCCTGATGTCAGAGAAAAGAACGCCAAGGATCCTGTCCTCGCCCACCAGCATCGCTTCCGGATTCCCCAGGACCTTGTCGATCACTTCCTTGGGCACGTAGAGCTGGAAGATGTTCTTCACCTTCTCCTCGCGCTTCTGGGCGAGCACCGCGTCGAAGGCGAACTTCTTGATCTGTCGGTACGCCTTCTCCAGCTCGCCGACCATGAGGTTGAAGGTCTGGGCGAGCTGTCCGATCTCGTCGTGGTACTCGACAAGAACTCTCTGCGAGAGGTCGTTCGTCGAGATGATGGATCTCATGGTCGAGGCCACGCGAGTGAGCGGCCGGGTAAGGTAGCCGGCAAAAAGAAGAACCAGGATGACTCCGACGACGATCGCGCCGGCAAGAATCGCGGCGCTGCGAACGGTAATCTCGTTCACCAGGCTGTAGAAGGCGGCTCGGTCCTCGGTGGTCAGGATGTACCATGTGAAGGGGTCGAACCAGAAGCCCTTGGCCACCCGGTCCTTTCCCCCGATACGTATGTTCGGCAGGAGGTCCGCAGTCCTGGACCGCGCCAGGCCGGCAAGGACTGCCTTCTCCGCGTCGGAGAGAGCAACGGGGGACGTGCTCATGGCCACCCTGCCGTCCGGCCCGACGGCAAGGATCAATTCGGAGGAGCTCGTGATGATGCTGCTCGCGTACCCTTCCACGGCGGCTTGTGTGGCCGCCACCATGTCGGCCTGGCCCGTGAGGTTGTTCTGCACGAGGAGCGACCACTGGCTCTCCGCCTGCTTACGGAGCTCCTGTGCCTTGAAACCAAGGAAATCCTTGGCGATCCGGGTGATTCCGTTGCGGGTGGAGAAGAACGACGAGCCTCCCGTGAGGCCGAGAGTCGCTACGATGAGGGGGAGCACGATGAGGAAAATCTTCCATCTGATGCTCATGAGAAGCTTCTAGAATGTCGGCGCCGGCGCGCATTGACCTTATCATGCTCGCGCGGCTACCCTCAACGCGTGAAACTTTACGGCGTACTCGCCGAACGGGTACTCCCGTACCGCGGACCGCAGCCGCAGGCGGCGAGACGTGGCCTCTGAGCTCATCGCCGAAGCTACTTTTACCGTCTACCTTTTCGACACGGATGCTCACGGCACACTCTCCGTGCGCGGTTTGTGGGATTTCCTGCAGGAGACGGCCGGTCTGCACACTCAGCTGCTGGGGGTGGCGCCGGAGCACCTTCGCCCCCGCGGGCTCGCCTGGATTCTCTCGCGGCTGCGTCTGCGCGTTCAGCGGTACCCCGCCCTCGGGGAAAAGATCATGGTGCGAACGTGGCCGACCGGGACGGACAAACTCTTCGCGCTGCGGGATTTCACG
Organism: Spirochaetia bacterium; assembly: GCA_035542615.1. GTDB lineage: Bacteria > Spirochaetota > Spirochaetia > SZUA-6 > Fen-1364 > Fen-1364. The sequence goes on from DATKLB010000044.1 coordinate 17,793, forward strand.
GTGAGCGACGCTCAGGGGTCGACCATCGCCAGCGCTGCAAGCGCCTGGCTGGCACTCAAGCTGGACAGTCTTCGTCCCGTGCGCGTTCAGTCCGTCTTCGACCCTCCCGGCACGGATTCTCTCCCGAAGGCTTTGGGCGTGGACATGGGAAGGCTGCCCGGGCCCACGCGCGTCGACAGCGAGTCTCCCATGACGGTGCGCTTTGGGGACCTGGATGCAAACCGGCATGTGAGGAACAGCCGCTACGTGGAATGGGTCGTGGAAAGCGCCGGCCCCGAGCTTCTCGAGGGCAGCATGGTCTCTGATCTGTCAATCGATTTCCTCTCTGAGACGACACACGGGGGAAGCGTCGTCGTGCGCACGCAGCGCGACGGCACAGATCGACCCCGGCTGAACCACGCGGTTGTGCGCACCGGGGACGGCGTGGAGGCCGCGCGAGCGCACACCGAATGGAGGGCTCGATGCGCAGACTGACAGTTTTGCTCCTCCTTTTGCTGTGCGCGGCAGGCGCGCAGGCGGCTTTGGTCGAGAGGATCCGGGTCGAAGCGCCGCTGGTGGATCCCGCCACGCAAGAGGCAAAGGGGCGGGTCGCTGACCTGATCGACACCCTGGCGGGCGTGACCAACAGGTTGTATGCGGATCGAATCGAGATTGCCCGGCAGGAGGCCGGCGGCACATTCGAGTATTCTCTGTCGCTGATCGCCAGCCTGCGCAGCGAAAGTCCGAGCATGGTCATCCGGGTCAAGCGCCTTTCCGACGGCAAGGAATCGGCCGCCTACCCGTGGCTCGGACAGCCGACCCCTGAGCTGCCTTCGCTGTTTGCGCACGCGGTTTTCCTGCTTTGGGGCTCTGTGAAGGAAGCCTGGCAGGCTTCCTCGCAACCTCCCCAGGTGATCGATGAGCTTCCCGCAGCGCTCATCTCCCAATATGCGTATCCCTGGTCGCTTGCCGCCGGACCCGGAGGGGACGTTCTTGCCGCGCTGGGTACCGGCTGCGTCGAGCTGGACCATTCCCTTCGGGTCGTCGCCGAGCCGGGAAAGAGCCTCGGTGATGGCGGCGTTGTGAGCTACGCGCTGGGCGTTTCGGTTACCCCAGGGGGCACCGTGCTCCTGAAGCCGGCGCAGGGAAGCAACCTCTATCGCATCGACCCTGATGCCGCTGCTCCGCGCAAGGTCCAGACCGGCATCGAGCTCGCCACCGCGCCCTTTGCCGCTCTGCCTGACGGGGGGGTGCTGGTGGTCGATTCCGCCGGGCGAAAAGCCGTGAAGATCACGGGCAAGAAAAGGCTCGATTTTCCCCTTTTCGCCAACCCGACCGAGTACATCGGCTTCGTGGGAGTCGGCCCCGACTCGACGGTCTGGGTCTACGACTCCGTGCTGCGGGCCTTTCGCATCTATTCCGTCGAGGGCAAGCTCGTGGATTACGTGCTCCCGCTCGTCGACCCTGCCAGGCAGCTCACGCCTCTTGCCATGACCATCGGGCCCGACGGCAGCTTTATCGTTCTCTCGCCGGGACAACTGCTGAAGTTCTCCCGGGACGGCAGCCTGGTGTGGAAACTCGAATCGCTCGCCGGCCTGGACGTGGAGAAGCTTCCGGCGAGCGGCTCCCTGGTCGCTGACTGGAACCACGGCCTGGTGTACCTGGCCGACACAATGGGGCGACGCATCGTCAGGCTCCTGGACACCGCGTATTGCACCCGGAAAGGAATCCGCAACGCGATGGAGGAAAAGCTTGTCGCGCTTCGGCAGAGCCCGAATGCGGATGAAGCTCCCACTCTCTCTGAGATCGCGGGCCTTTACGAGACAGCGGGCTCCTCACTGATGGCCAGAGCCTCCTGGCAGAGAGTCCTGGATGCGGATCCCGGAAACCAGACAGCGCAGACGCGTCTTCGCGCACTGGAAGTCGCTGACCTGAAACGCGTTGCAGCGGACCTCGACCGAAAAGCGCGGGAGACCCTTGAAGCAGTGGGTCCGGAGTCCGCTCGTCTCTCGTACATGCAGGCCGTGCAGACCTACGAGCAGATCCTGAGCAGAAGCCCCGGCGATCGCGAGGCCCGGGCTTCGATGGAGCAATTGAAGAAGATCTTCGAAACAGGGGGGCCGACCCCCGAGCAGCAGGCGCCGCTCGTGGTCCAGGACGTGAAGATTTCGAGCCTTTTTCCCGCCCTCATGCAGTTCTACCTGGCGCACCCGGCAGGGACCGTGACAGTCAGCAATCCCCTTTCCACTGCGGTGCAGAACGTCCGGGTGAGCGCTTTCATCCCGCGATTCATGGATTTCCCCTCCGAGTCGAAAGTGCTGCCCCGGCTCGACCCGGCAGCCCAGGCTTCCCTCGATATCGTCCTGAAGCTCCAGCCGTCCGTGCTCGACCTCCAGGAGGACACGGTCGTCCAGGTGAGAATCGATGCAACATGCTCGGTCAACGGAATCGAGAAAACGACGAGCAGAGTCGTGAGCGCGACGATGAACCGCAACACTGCCCTGACGTGGGACGACACGCGCAAGATCGCGGCCTACATCACGCCCAACGAGGAAACCGTGAGCGGCTTTGCCCGCCGCGTGCTGGATATCGGAGATTCGGCTCGTACTATGCAGATTTCCCGCAGGATCTTTCACGCGATGCACATCTGCGATGCGCTGGGCGCATACGGGATGAGCTATGTACCCAATCCCGAAACTCCCATATCCAAGGTGCTTGGAAACTCCCAGGTGATCGACACAGTGCATTTCCCTCGCGCGACCTTGGCCAACCGTGGCGGAGATTGCAGCGACACGACGGCGCTCCTCGCGTCGCTGTTCGAGTCGGTGGGCATCCGCACCGCTGTCCTGACGACTCCCGGTCATATCTTTCTCGCCTTCGACACCGGCGAGCCGGGCGAGAACGCCCCGCTTTTCTCCACGCAGTCCCTCGAGGTGATCCTCCATGGAAGCGTCTGGATCCCCGTGGAAACCACGGTTCTCCGACAGGGATTCCTCGAGGCGTGGATCGCGGCCTCGGAGCTCGTGAGGAAATACCGCGCCGGCGGGCCGTTCGAGTTTCTGCCCCTTGCCGAGATGAGAGGCTCGTGGCCGGCCCTCCCCCTTCCGCCGAGCGCGGTCACAATCGTCGATCCCTCGCCCGCGGCGGTGCAGAAGCTGTACTCCTCCTCCCTGGCCGGCTTCACGGCCGCCCTGTACACGTCTCGGATCTCACAGATGACCGCTCAGCTCGCCGGACAGTCCGGCCGGCAGGCGAGCCTCCTTCGAATCCGCGTAGGCATCCTTCACGGGATGTTCGGCGACATGACAGACGCCGAAGCAGCGTTCCGGGCCGTGATGGCAAGCGACCCCTCCCTTGTCTCCCCCTATATCAATGTCGCGAATATCAGGCTGCTTGCGGGGGATACTGACGGCGCCCTTGCCCTGGTAAACAAAGGGCTGGCGGTCAACCCGAAGTCGCCGCTCCTCAACCTTCTGGCGGCACGGATCTACGGCGGCCGAGGTGATGCGACGCGGGCAGCGGATTTCCTGGCAAGGGTCAAGGCAACCGCGCCCGATTTTGCGGCGAGGTATGCGGATTCCATTGCAACAGGAACGGCCGCAAGCCAGCGGGCGGCCGACCAGGGTGACAAGCTGGCCGTCACCTGGGGGAACGAGCAGTAAGCTCTTTTGAGCCCCGGACGGCGAATAGCTGTGGCCCGCCGGGGTCCCGGACATTACCTTTCAGGGCATGGCAGAGCGCGTTGCAGGCAATGCGGGACCCTGGGTCCTGTTCTCGACGATATTCGCCTCCAGCATGGCTTTCATCGACGGGACGGCACTGAACGTGGCGCTCCCAGCGGTGCAGGCCGGCTTGCACGCAACAGGGGTGGAGCTTCTCTGGATCGTCAACGCCTATCTGCTCATGCTTGCGGCCCTGATACCAATCGGCGGCTCTCTCGGCGACCTCTTCGGCCGCCGAAAGATCTTTGCCCTCGGCATCGGCCTGTTCCTGATGGCGTCCCTGGTATGCGGCCTGTCACCCAGCGCGGCGTTCCTGGTGTGGGCGCGCGTCGCGCAGGGCATCGGCGCCTCCCTGATGATTCCCGGCAGCCTGGCGATCATCAGCTCGTTCTTCGGCCCAGAGCAGCGCGGCCGGGCAATCGGTACGTGGTCCGCGGCAACAACGATCATCCTGGTCATCGGGCCTGTGCTCGGGGGCGTGCTGTCGAACGCCGGGTTGTGGCGCGGCGTGTTCCTGATCAATATCCCTCTTGGAGTTGCGGCGCTCATTCCGCTGTTCCTTCGAGTGCCAGAGAGCAGAAACGAGACATCGGATGGCCGGATCGATTTTCCGGGTGCAGTTCTTCTCATTCTCGCCCTTGCCGGCATGACCTACGGCTTCATCTCTGCGCCGGATGCGGGGTTTGGCGATCCCCGCACCCTGGCGGCCCTTGCCATCGGCGTGGCGGCGCTGGCCGGCTTTGTCGTTGTGGAAGCCAGGAGCCATCACCCGATGATACCCCTTGCCCTGTTTTCCTCGCGGACGTTCAGCGGAGCAAACCTGCTCACCCTCGCGCTGTACGGCGCTTTGAGCGCGGGAATGTTCTTCCTTTCCCTCAACCTCGTGCAAGCACAGGGCTACAGCATGGCCGTGGCCGGGTTTGCGTTCACGCCGTTTGCCCTGATCCTCACGGCGCTGTCCCGGTGGGCGGGCGGCCTGGTAGACAAATCGGGGCCCCGGCTTCCCCTTGTCATCGGTCCAGCGATCGCGGGGCTTTCCTTCTTCACCATGGCGTGGAGCGGCATGACGCCTGGACCTTCGCGGTACTGGACAACCTTCTTTCCTGGGGTCGTGCTCCTTGGGGTCGGTATGGGAATAACGGTTGCCCCGCTCACGACCGCTGTCATGGGCTCAGTCGCCAGCCGCCTCTCAGGGACCGCATCCGGCATCAACAACGCGGTATCCAGAACAGCCGGCGTGCTGGCCATGGCGGTCATCGGCGCGCTTTCACTCGTTCTCTTCGCCCGAGGGCTGGATTCTCACGCCGCGGGGGCGGGTCTCTCCGACGGCGTGCGGCAGGCCCTCTCTCAGGAGGCAGCGCGTCTGGGGGCCGCGGAAGTGCCGGCGGGAGTCGCCGCGCAGGATGCCGAAACAGTGCGATCGATCATTCGCCAGGCCTTTGTCGACACCTTCAAGGTCGTCATGCTGGTCTGCGCGGTTCTCGCCTGGATCGGCGCGGCTCTGGCGGGGGTTTTCGTGCAACGCAACTTCAAGGCAGCGAAATAGTTCGCGGGCGTCCAGATGGACGCCCGCGCGGGTGATTCACGGAGCCGGGGTTCGCGTCGCCGCTGCCCCCGTGGACAACAGCCGATCCCTGTTTGCCGCCAGCACCTCCGCGTACCGTGCCAGGCGGGCGCCCATGTATCGAGCCGCCGCCAAGACCGGTTCATCCACCGCGGCGCTCTCCCGCGCGGGCGCCGTGTAGATGACTCCGTAAGGGCTGCCCCCTGCCGCATAGATGCTGGAGTCCGTATAGCCGGTCGGTATGATGATGGTTCCCCAGTGGTGCATGACCGCGTAGATGGAGTTGATGGTGTTGACCTGGCCGCCATGCGGGTTCATTGCACCGGCGAACGCGGTGACCGGTTTGTGGGACAGCTTACCTTGCATCCACAACTGACCGCCCGCGTCGAAAAACTGCTTCAGCTGGGCAGCCATGACCCCGTAGCGGGTCGGGCTGCCGAAAACATACCCGTTGGCCCATTCCAGATCTGCAAGGGTTGCCTCGGGAACGCCCTTCGTCGCCTCCACATGCGCTTTCCATGCGGGATTCGTTGCCACGACGTCCGGTGTCGCGAGCTCGCGGACCTTGCGAAGCCGTACCTCCGCTCCTTCCGCCTTTGCTCCCTGCTCGAAGGCCCGGGCTACCTGGTTCGCATGGCCCATGGCGCTGTAGTAGATAATGGCAATCTTTGCCTTTTCGCTCATTGATGTCCTCCTTCGGGGCTGCCGGCCTAGATCAGTGTATCCTCGACCGGCTGCTCATGCGTGATTCTTCGCAGCAGCCGGGAGAGCATTTCCAGCTCGCTGTCCGTGAGCCCTCGGAACAGTCCCGCAATCGCACGCTCGTGCACCGGCACAGTCGCATCGCGGATTCTGCGTCCGGCGGCTGTCAGCCGCAACCTGTTGCACCTGCCGCTCGGGGGCCGCTCCACAAGTCCCTGCCTCTCCAGCTTCTGCAGCAGCTGGGTGACATTTCCCTGCGTCACGACGAGCCGGTCGGCCAGCTCCTTCTGTGTGAGCCCCTCGGAAACGCCGATCTGAGCGATGACGTCGAACTGGGCCTCGCTCAGCTTATGGTCCCTTAGCAGTGCGCCGAGCAGGTGCCCCTGCGAGTTGACAAACCGCGCCAGCCTGAGCCAGGCGGCAACGGCTCGACGTATCCTGCTCCTGCTCACGGCCTTAATTTAGTACTAAAGTGTTTCACGGGCAAGTGGCAGGCGATGTTCTGCGGACATTCCATGAAAGGGCCCCGGGCGTCAAGGCGCGGCTACGTGTAGCGGATGCGCGGATTCAGAAGCGCGTAAATAATGTCCGCCAGAAGGTTTGAGAGGCTGAATACCACCACCAGGAGGAGAGTGATCGCCTGGAGCAGAGGCAGATCTCTCCGCTGAATAGCAAACAGGAGGAGTCTGCCGAGCCCCGGGTAGCCAAACAGGCTCTCGGTCACGATCAATCCTCCGATCAGCCAGCCGATCCCCACGGCGATCACCGTCACCGTGGGGAGCAGGGAGTTGCGCAGCACGTGGACGAACATCACCCTCAGGGGGCGCAGCCCCTTGAGGTACGCGCTTCGAATGTAGTCGGTCGCCAGGACCTGCGAGGTACTTGAGCGGGTCATGCGCGTGATGTAGGCCAGGCTCACCAGGGAGACGGTGATTCCGGGCAGGATCAGGCGGGGAAGCGCCTCGAGAAAGCCGGCGTCCGGGCGTATGTCCGAGCTGGCGGGCAGCCAGTTCAGGCGCAAAGCGAACAGCGCGATGAGCACGAGACCGGTCACGAACTCGGGAAGGCCGATAAACGCCAGCGAGGTGATCGAGATGATCTGATCGGAGAGCTTCCCCTGGCGAAGAGCGGAGAAGAGCCCGAGGAGAATCCCCAGCGGAACGTACATGAGGAACGCGACCAGGGCCAGCATGGCGGAGTTGCGCAGGCGCCCCGCCACGAGCTTGAAGACCGACTCTCCTGTGGACAGGGAGATGCCCCAATCTCCATGGACGTAGCGCACCAGCCAGCTCCCGTACTGTAGGATCAGGGGTCGATCCAGGCCGAGCTTCTCCCTGAGGTTGGCCAGCGCCTGGGGAGTTGCAAACCTGCCCAGAATCGCGCGCGCCGCGTCGCCGGGAAGGACCTGCGTCACCATGAAGATCACGGCGGAGGAGACCAGGAGTGTGAGGAGGACCAGCGCCAGTCGTCGCGCGACATAGACCGGCATTCAGCGCTCCTGTCCCCGCGACGCCAGGGCAATCGTATCAGCCTGGAGCCTGGTGAGCTCCTCCAGGGGGATGTGGCAATAGATAGCGTGGTGGTTCCCTCCGACCCGCCAGGGCGGCGTCTCCGTCTCGCAGATCGTGCCGATCCTCCGGGGGCATCGTGTGTGAAACCGGCATCCCGTGGGGACGTTCGCGGCGCTGGGAACGCTGCCCGCGAGGCGGATGGGGCGCTGACGCACCTCGGGATCGGCCACGGGAATCGCTGAGAGCAGCGCCTCGGTGTAGGGATGGAATGGCGGGGCAAAGATATCCTCGGCATCGCCCCATTCCATCAGGGCGCCGAGGTACATCACGGCGACCCAATGCGAGAGATGCTGGACGGCCGCCAGGTCATGCGAAATGAAAAGATACGAAACGTCGTTTTTCTCCTGCAGCTCGGTCAGCAGGTTCACCAGCGAGGCCTGAACGGAGACATCCAGGGATGAGAGCGGCTCGTCGAGCAGGACGATCCGGGGTTCCGCCGCGAAAGCCCGGGCAATTGCAACACGCTGCTTCTCTCCGCCGCTCAGAGTTTCCGGCAGGCGGCTGGAAAAAGCACCGGGAAGATTGACTGCATCGAGGAGCCCCGGGACCCTCGCGCCCGCCTCCCGCCGGGAGAGCCCGGCAAGCAGCCTCAGGGGTCTTGCGATTGCCCGTCCGACGGTGTGTCGGGGATTCAGCGAGGCGTCGGGGTTCTGGAAAACCATCTGCAGCTGCTTCAAGACCGCCCGCGGACGTTTGCGGACGGAGCTCTGGAGCGCAGCGGCGTTCAACGTCAGCTCCCCCGAGGTCCTTGGGGCAAGCCCGGCGATCGCGCGCAGCATTGTCGTCTTTCCGCATCCGCTTTCGCCGACCACTCCAAGAGTGTTCCCCTTGCGCACCCAAAGGGTGACTCCATCCACAGCCCGAATCCTGCGAGCCGCATCTCCTCGACCCAACAGCCTCTCGGCGGCGGGAAAGCTCTTCGTCAGCTCCTCGACGCGAAGGATCTCGGGTCGCTCCTCGGGATGAAGCGGGACCTGAGGTGAGGAGCGGAGGTATTCGACGGCAGTCGGAAGCTCATTCCAGCGATAGCAGGCGCTGAAATGCCCGGGCCGGACCTCCCGCAGGGGAGGAGGAGCTCTCCTGCACCGGTCCTGCACAAAGGGGCACCGGGAAGCGAAGATGCACCCCGGCGGCAGCTCGTCCAGCCGGGGGACCGAGCCCGGAATGCTTGTGAGCATGC
>DATKLB010000045.1:0-2960 GCA_035542615.1 Spirochaetia bacterium
CCTCGCTGCAGCCGGTTTTCTCTTGATAGATGTCTCCGAACGCGGACCTGACTGCCGGCGCGATTCTGGTCGCATCCCCGCATACAAAGACAACTGCGCTTTCCTGCATCAGTTCCCAGACGCGTCCGGCGTGCTCGCGGATCCGATCCTGCACGTAGACCTTGCGGTCGGGCTTCTCGCGGGAGAATGCGCACACCAGCTCCACGACCCGGGCTTTCTCGTACTCCTCCAGCTCGGCGCGATAGTAATAGTCCGACTCGGCGTGGCGACAGCCGAAGAAAAGGAGCGAAGGCCCTATCGCATAGTCCTGTCTTTTCAGCCACATCCGTTCCTGTAGGAACCCGATGAAAGGTGCGATCCCGGTTCCGGCTCCCACCATGATGACTGGTGTACGTGGGTTTCGCGGCGGGCGGAACGGCGTCCCCGGATCCCGCACAAAGGCATAGACGCTGCTTCCCTTCTGCTTCGAAGCGAGAAAGTTAGAGCACACGCCCCGAAATCGCCCTCGGCCCGAACGGGCCGGCTCGTCCGTGACACCAACGGTGATGCTGCAGATGCTGTGGAGCTTGAGAGGTGATGAGGAAATCGAATAGTAGCGCGGCCGCAGGGGGGACAGCATCTCGAGAAAAAGTTCGAAGGGAAGAGAGCAGGTTGGATATTCTTCCAGGAGATCGATCAGCGTAACCCGAGGATGCAGGATCTCGTCCTGATAAAGCGTGCGAGCCGCCTCGTCCTCCCCGCACAGTGAGGACAGCTGCGTCCTGTCTGTGGGCCTCTGCGTGTGCTCGGCCAGGATGGCGATCTGGTCCTGTGTGGCGACATCCTGCAGCTCCACATACTCGCCGAGGAGCGCGTTGACTGAAATTGCCCGATCAACCGGCAGGGAGGCGTGACCCCTTCCTTGCTGCCGCAGCCTGATCACGGTGTCATCATCGAAGCCAAACCGGGCGACGACCCTCCGCACGGTCTCCCGATGATTGCGGGCAATAACGCCAAGATGGTCCCCTGGGCGGTAGCTGACGCCGTCCGGCAGCGCGAGCTCGATATGTCGCGTCGAACGCTCTGACTGCGACGCCCCGTTTCTGCACTGCAACTCGCGGTTATCCACGATGACCATCTGTCGGGCGCCGAATGAGACCACGAACGGGTTCGGCTGCTGCTCGTTGACGACTTCGATCCCGTACAGCGGCGCGCGAGTCCTTCCCGCCTTTGCGGGAGACGAGACTCCGAGGGCGGGTGCCATCTTCTCCCAAAACGCGCGGCGCCACACACGGAAATCTCCCGAGAGATCGCCACCGGAGTCGCCGCTTCCCTTCTCGGTGATACGCACCGCGCCAAGCTCGGCGAGCCGAGAGTCGATAAACGATGGAAAGGCCTGGAATGTCGCTACCCAGTCGTGGTGGCCGCATCCGAAAACGGCATAGTTCACTCCCGCAAATCCGTCAGCGCCGTCAGCCAGGCGAGCGCCGAACTTCACAGCATTGTCGGGGGGATTCCCATTGTAGGAAGAGGTAACGATCACGATTGCCCCGAATTTCGGCAGCCTCTCCAAGCATTCGTCCAGGGGCACCAATTCGACAGCATAGCCGAAGGAATCCCCCTCCCGTGAAAGCTGCCGGGCGAGCTCCTCCGAGGTTCCCATGTTTGACCCGTAGAGAACCATCAGAGGGGCTCCATGACCCACCTCGCCTGCCTGGGCTTGGCCCGCCTCGATTGCGGCCGCTTGCGGTGGCTTATTCGCGGCGGCTCGTGATGAAAGGGAGCGACGCACGGCCCAGATACAGAACCCCTCGGGCTTCAGTGTGAGGGTCTCCTTTACCGAAAGGGTGTATTTCGGGTCGCTGAACAGATCGAGGCGATGGAGAATCGTCGCGAGGACGAGCGTCGCCTCCTGCATGGCGAAGAATCGCCCTATGCAGGAGCGCTGACCGACGCCAAAAGGCAGGAATGCGTTGGCGGGCCTCTTTTTCTCCGCGTCCGGGCTGAAATGCTCCGGATCGAACACTTCCGCGTCGTCTCCCCACACCGACTTGTCCCGATGGAGCATTGGAGTCAGCACAAGGATGCTGTCCGAGCTGAGCACCCGGTACTTTCCGCCGATGACAGAGTCCACGTATGGATGGCGAGCAAATGCCGGTGCCGTGGGCCAGAGCCGAAGCGTTTCCTTGAGGACCTGGGACACATAGCGCAGCCGGGAGACCTGCTCGAACTCTGTAACACCACGGGTATCTGGTGCAAGAACCGACTCCACCTCGTCTCTTACTCGCTCGAGGTATGCAGGGTTTTTCAGGAGAAAGTACAGCGCAAATGACAGGAGGCCGCTCGTCGTCTCATGACCGGCGATGAGGAATGTAATGATCTGATATCGGATGTTCACGTCATCGAGCCGCTCGCCGGTCGCCTTGTCCGCGCTGTGCAGCATGAGCTCAAGAAGATCCGGCGCGGCTGAAGATGAGGACCTACTACGCCTCTCCTGTATGACCCGGTCCACTGTTTCGAACAAGAAGTCAAGGTCCTTCGTGAATCGCCGTTGCTTCCTCACGGCGAGCCAGTCCTCTATCCACAGCCTCTGGGCGCGCTCCAAGCCCTCACGAAGCGCGCGTACCATGCTCATCACGAAAGGATGCTGCTCGCTGCTGGATAGGGAATCGAAGCGATAGTCGAAGCCGCAGCGCGCAATAGTGTCAAGCGTCAGGCGCGTCATATCAGCTGCTACGTCGAGCCCCTGGTCGCGCCCAAGGCCTTCCCACCTCGCAACCAGCTGCTCGGCAATCTCGGCCATGATGGGGAAGTAGTTGCGCATCGCCTGAAAGCTGAAGGCTGAGACAAGAATGTTATGGGCCTTCTTCCAGTTCGGCTCGTCCGTGTGGGCAGTAAAGAGCCCGTCCCCTCCGAGGGGGCGCAGCTTCTCCACAGCGCCGGTCACGCGCTTGTCGAAGCGCTTGTCAGAGCAGATTTCG
>DATKLB010000046.1:0-2972 GCA_035542615.1 Spirochaetia bacterium
CGCCCTCACCGGCGGTCTTCTCAATCTCACTCCCATCCTGATCGGCGCCCAGATCCGGGGCGACGTCCTGCACGATCCGAACCTCGGATACGCTCTGGCCCTGGGGATGGTGGTGATCATGATGGCGAGCATCCTCGGGTATCTCGCCTTCCAGAGGCGCACCGCGCGGTGGCTCTCATGAGGCGGCGGACGCGGTCGGCCCGGCTGTGGCTTGCGCTCGGCGGCATCTATTTCTTCCTTCCCCTGCTCGCTACTTTTCTTTTTTCCCTGCGCGCGCGAAAGGGAGTGCTCAGCTTCTGGGCGTACGTGCATGTGCTCTCCGATCCGCAATTCGTGAGGACCTTCACCTTTTCGCTGGAAATGGCGGTGCTTACGATTGTTGCGGGCCTCGCGCTGATCGTGCCCACGGCGATCTGGATCCACCTGAAGCTTCCCCGGGCACGGCCGCTCATCGAGGCTTTCGCCCTTCTTCCCTTCGTGATCCCTCCGATTGTTCTCGTCTTTGGCCTGATCCGCCTGTACAGCAGGCCCCCCCTTGCCATCGTCTCCAGCCCCCTGCTCCTCGTCGCCGGCTACATCGTGATCTCCTTTCCCTACATGTTCCGCTCGGTGGACTCGGGTCTGCGGGCCATTGACCTGCGCAGCCGCATCGAGGCAGCGCAGAGCCTCGGCTCGCGGTGGTGGACGACCCTGTTTTCCGTCGTGCTCCCCAACCTGCGGGCAGCGCTCCTGAGCGCGGCATTTCTTACGTTCTCGATCGTGATCGGGGAGCTCACCCTCGCCGTCATGCTGGCATGGCCCGCCTTCGGACCCTACATGGCGCAGGTGGGACGCAACCTCGCCTACGAGCCAGCCGCCCTTGCCGTGATGAGCTTCCTCCTCACCTGGGGGCTGATCGCGCTCATGCAGGCACTCAGCCGGAGCCTCGGAGGCGAAGGCGGGGCCGCCGGCGGCGTACACTGAGGGGGAGGTCATGGCTTTCCTGGAGCTTCGCGGGGTCACGAAAAGATTCGATCGAGCGGCGGCGGTGGACTCTTTCACTCTTGCGGTGAGTGAGGGCGAGCTGGTTTCTTTCCTGGGAGGCTCGGGATGCGGCAAGACCACGACGCTTCGGATGATCGCCGGCTTCGAAAGCCCTTCAACGGGGTCCATCTCCATCGGCGGATTGGACGTGGTGGAGGTCCCTCCCCACAGGCGAGGGGTGGGGATGGTCTTCCAGAATTACGCCCTGTTTCCGAACATGACCGCCGAGAAGAACATCGGCTTCGGCCTGCGAGTGGCCGGAAAGAAGCCCGATGAGGTTCGGCGGCGTGTCCGGGAGCTGCTTGGCCTGATCGGGATGGAATATCTCGGCGGGCGCTTTCCCCACCAGTTGTCAGGAGGTCAGCAGCAGCGCGTCGCCCTTGCCCGCGCGCTTGCGATCCAGCCCAGAGTGCTGCTCCTCGACGAGCCTCTCTCGGCGCTGGACGCCGGGATTCGCGTGCGCCTGCGCGAGGAAATCCGCGCCATCCAGCGCCAGCTCCGGATCACGACGATCTACGTCACGCATGACCAGGAGGAGGCGCTCTCCCTGTCGGACAGGGTAGTGGTCATGCGCGACGGAAGGATCGTGCAGGTCGGCACGCCTTTCGAGATCTACAACCACCCGGCCTCGGACTTTGTCGCTTCATTCATCGGGTCTCTCAACACCCTGGCTGCGGAAGTAGTAGACCCGGAAGCGGGGACGCTCAGCGTCGAGGGCCAGTTGATATCCACGGTCAGCGCCATCCCGCTGGCAAAAGGGCAGCGGGTGCCCGTTTCCCTGAGGCCCGAGCGCATCACCCTTTCCAACGGGCGCCCGGATTCCAACAGCCTGGCCGGCACCGTGACAGCGATCGAGTTCCTGGGATCCATCGTTCGAATCTTTCTCAAAGTCGGGAACAGCCAGCTCTTCCTGGACACTTTCAACAACCCTCACCTGTCGCTTCCCGCCGAGGGAACCCCGGTGACCGCCTGGTTCCCAAGGGAAGCGTGCCTCCTGGCCGACGAGGGGAGCGCGACGAAGCCCGATCCGGTTGCCCGGCCGGCGGCTCAGCCGGAGCGCAGTCGGCCATAGAGGGAGCTCAATTCCCGAAGCCGCCCCGCCCTCTGCTGGGTCAGGTCCCTATCGTCGAATCGCCACGTCCAGTTGCCGCCACCGGAGGTGCCGGGCGTGTTCATTCGAGCTTCGCTCCCCAGCCCCAGGACGTCTTGCAGCGGAAACAAGGCGAAGCGGCACACGGATGCAAGCGCCATGCGGATGAAGCTCCACTCGATCTCGGTGACCGTGCAGCCGATGTAGCGCGCCACGTAGTCGCGCTCTTGTTGCGTTCGCTGGGAGAACCAACCCCGGGTCGTATCGTTGTCATGGGTCCCCGTATAGACCACGGAATCGGGGGTGTGGTTGTGGGGAAGGAATCGATTCTCAGCGCTCAGAGAGCCCGCCTCGACTTCGTCGAAAGCGAACTGGAGGACCCGCATGCCCGGGAAAAACCCGAAGCGCTCCCGAAGCTCGTTCACCTCCGGCGTGATCACCCCGAGGTCTTCCGCGATCAGCGGAAGGTCTCCGAGGCGTTCGTGAAGGGTCTGGAACAGGGAAGCTCCGGGAGCTTCGACCCATCTGCCGTGCTCCGCTGTACGCTCTCCGGCCGGCACGGTCCAGCTGGCCTGGAACCCGCGAAAATGGTCGATGCGGACGAAATCGAACAGCCGGCGAGCCGCCGCAATCCTCTGAACCCAGAATCGATACTCCTGGCGCGCCAGGGCATTCCAGTCGTACAGCGGATTCCCCCAGAGCTGCCCAGTCTTTGAAAAATAGTCCGGAGGGACCCCCGAGACGACGGTGGGACGCCCGTCAGCGTCCAGGAGGAAAAGGTCCCTGTTGGCCCAGACGTCCGCGCTGTCGGGCGCCGCGAAGATCGGAAGGTCGCCGATGATGCTGATTCCCAAGCGTC
>DATKLB010000047.1:0-2793 GCA_035542615.1 Spirochaetia bacterium
AAATTCACCTCATGGCTTTGCAATCGATCAATCCGGCCACGGGGGAAAGGATCGGATCATTCCCCGGGGCAACGCCAGTCGAAGTCTCGAGAGCTCTCGCCGCAGCCTCGGACGCTTTTGGCGTATGGAGCAGAGCGCCCCACGATGAGCGCGCGCGGCTCATGCGTCGGGCGGCCCGGTCATTGCGGGAATCGAAGGAACGATGGGCGCGGCTGATGGCAGAGGAAATGGGCAAGCCCATGACCCAGGGGAAGGCGGAAGCCGAGAAATCGGCGTGGGCCTGCGAGTATTTCGCTGATAACGCTGACAGGTTTCTCGCCCTCCTGGAAATCCCGACCGAGGCCAGGAAGAGTTACGTCACTTTCCAGCCCCTTGGGGTCGTCCTCGGCATCATGCCCTGGAACTTCCCTTTCTGGCAGGTGTTCCGCGCGGCAGCTCCGGCGCTGATGGCGGGGAACACTTTCGTTCTCAAGCACGCTTCCAACGTGTGCGGCTGCTCGATCGCGATTGCGGAGATTTTCCATGAGGCCGGATTTCCACCCGGCGTTTTCACCAGTCTCCTCCTGGATTCGCGACGGGTCGGCTCGCTGATCGCAGATCAACGGATCCGGGCCGTCACCTTGACAGGGAGCACGACGGCCGGTAGGAGCGTTGCCAGTGCAGCGGGAGAAAACCTGAAGAAAGTCGTCCTGGAGCTCGGCGGCAGCGACCCCTACCTGGTCCTCGAGGACGCCGACCTGGAAGCTGCCGCGCGAAGTTGCGCCGAGGGAAAGCTCATCAATACCGGCCAGAGCTGCATTGCCGCAAAAAGGATGATAGTCGTTCGAAGCGTCATGCGGCAGTTCGAGGAGCTGCTTGTCCGGGAAATGGGCGCACGAGAAACCGCTGATCCCCGGAAGGACTCGACCCAGCTCGGGCCACTCGCTCGCGCCGACCTCAGGGAGACAGTCGCATCCCAGGTCGAACGGAGCATTCAAGCGGGCGCTCGGTGCGTCATGGGCGGACAGGTGCCGGAGGGCCCCGGCTTCTTCTATCCCCCGACTGTGCTCACGGACGTTCACCCCGGCATGCCGGCGTTCGACGAGGAGGTTTTTGCCCCCGTGGCCGCCGTGGTAGCGGCTGACAACGAGGGTGACGCCATCCGTCTGGCGAACGCCTCTTCGTACGGCCTGGGTGCGGTCGTCTATACCCGCGATCTCGCCAGGGGGGAGCGTATCGCCCGGGAAGAGCTCCAGGCCGGCAGCTGCTTCGTCAACGCATACGTGCGTTCGGATCCACGGCTGCCTTTCGGAGGGATCAAGGAAAGCGGCCTGGGACGCGAGCTCTCGGCATTCGGCATCCGTGAGTTTGTCAACGTGAAGACCGTGTGGGTGCAGTGAGACGCCGGCGCTGTATCCATTCGGTAATGCAGGTCAGCCGACGACCGCGGCTCGGAGGGAGCGCGCGCTTCACCACCCGAGGGGGAGAGAAATCGGCTTGCCTCCTCCGCAGGCGCTGCGGTCTGCTGCTTCTATGATCTCGAAGGTTTTGATGGCGTCGTCCAGATCTACAATAGTCTTCTTTTTCTCCAGAATGCATTCGACGAAGTGATCCACCTCTCCCGGGAAGGGATGATGCGTCACGTCCCCGGAGTCAGGGGTCGTGGTCGGGATCGTGATCCACCCCGACTGACCCGGAAAGCTTTCCTTGGACCAGAGTCTGTTGTTGATGACCGTTCCCCTGCTGCCAAAAACCTCGATATTGTAGATATACGGGCAGGCCACGTCGTAGGAACAACATACTTTCCCCATGGCGCCATTCTTGAACTTGGCCACAAAGGTGATGGTGGTGTCCTGCTCGAAATCCGGCCTGTAGCGGGCCGAGAGGGCAACCACCTCAGCCGCGTCCTCGCTGACAAACCAACGAAGGCCGTCCACGGCGTGGCAACCTCCCACCTGAAGGATCGAGCCGCCGGTCTCCTTTTTCACCGACCACGGGTAGCAATTGTACGCCGGGGTGATCGCGTGCATGTAGTCCACCTCTGCATAGTTCACCTTGCCCAGGACCCCATCCGCGAGCATCTGTTTGATGGTCACGAAGAGCGGGTTCCAGCGCAGCACGAATCCGACGATCGTCGTAACCCCAGCCTTGTCCACGGCTTCTTTCATGAGCTTCATGTCGTTCCAGGTGGTGGCGATGGGCTTCTCGATCACGATGTGCTTCCCAGCCTGGGCCGCGAGGATGGTCTGCTGCGCATGGAGGAAGTTCGGCGTATTGATGCAGACGATATCCAGCCCGGAAAGCCTCATCATTCGCTCGAGATCCGTCACCGCAGCGCAGTCCGCGAGCCCGTGCGCCCGGATCTTGGCCTCGGCCTTTTCCTTCTGGCGGCTGCAGATCGCCATGACCCGTGTATGGGGGTTGAGGGAAAATGCCCGGATGTACTCGTCAGAAACCCAGCCGGTTCCAATGATGCCGACACCCATCTCTTTCATCTGTCCGTCTCCTTCCTTTCAATTCCTCTTTCTTTTCGAGTAAGCGCCGACGATCGCCAGGATCAGGGCGCCCTGGATGATCAGCTTGCCGGGGTTTGCCATGTTCGCCTTCTGCAACAGGGAAGTCAGAAGCCGTATGATGAAAGCCCCCGCGATCGTCCCCTCCACTCCTCCGATTCCTCCGACGAATGAGGTTCCCCCGATAATGACCGCCGCTATTGAATCGAGGGAATAGTCGCGACCGAGACCGAGAGAGACAGCCCCCATGTCTCCCGTCAGGATTGTGGCAGCCGCTGATGCGAGCAGGCCGGTGAGGGCG
>DATKLB010000048.1:0-11309 GCA_035542615.1 Spirochaetia bacterium
CCTGGGCGGTGGTCTGCATCCAGGTCCCGAACAGGGACACCATCTGTCCGACGAACCAAAGACGGTAGTTGGGGTATGACAAGGCCTCGAAAGTCCGTTGCGGCTGCAGCCCGGTGATTCTCCTCGGTTCCACTCCCGTCACTATAGTCAGAAACAGGCGCCTAGGAACAGCACATATGGTATGCTTCAGGGATGGAGGACATCTGATGGATGAGGGAAAGCTTCGCGAGCAGCTGGCCGTTTCCCTGGGCGGCCGCGGCGCTCACGTTCCGTTCGACAAGGCAGTGGAAGGTTTTCCGCTGGAGCTGGCCGGGCGTCGAGTCTCGGGCCTGCCCCACACGGCGTGGCAGCTCCTGTACCACCTGTGGATCTGTCAATGGGACATCCTCGAGTTCGTCCGTGACCCGTCGCATGAATCTCCGGCGTGGCCGGAAGGTACCTGGCCGAAGGAGGACGCCCCGGCGCAGGCGGCCGAATGGCAAACGACCGTAAGGAAGTTCCGTTCCGACAACAAGGCCGTCATTGGGCTGGTGCGGGACGGGAAGAACGATCTGACGGAGCCGATTCCCCACGGGCAAGGCCAGACCCTTGTTCGCGAGGCGCTCCTCGTGATCGATCACAACTCCTACCACATCGGCCAGCTCGTCTTCGTGAGACGCGCGCTGAAAGCATGGCCGGACTAATGTGAGCGATCTCTCGCTCCAGGCTCAGGAGCTCTTTGCCGAGGAAGGCAGGCTGGAAGAGCTTGCCCGGGACATGGACACCCGGCTGTCAGGGCTCAAGGACATCGACCTTCTCCTGGAGCTTGCCCGGGTGAAACTGAGGCTGTGCCTTGCGCTGATGAAGCGGGCAGGGAGTCGGGAACCGGGCGCCAGCTTCGAGGACCTGGAGACCACCATCGGCAGGAGAGCATTCGCTGCCATTCGCATCGTCGACAGCCTCGTCTCGCAGAACATCTCCGAGGACCAGCGGGGAATTGTCCAGGAGAGCGCGCTTTTCGCCGAGGTGAAGAGCCTCTTTGAGCAGTTTCTCGTTTCCGGAGGCGGCGGCTTCCTGGAGCGGCTGCAGGTCGATGACAGGAAGCAACGCATCCTCTCGCGCATCGTCGCCGGCGCCATCCGCAAGTACATGGGAGAGGACGATCGCTACCCGCCGCTGGACCTCGAGCGCTTCCCCCCTTTTGTGCAGAAGATCCTGCTGGCGCTTTTTCCCGTCTTCATCAGGCTGCGCCCTCAGAAGCCGCCGTACGGAATCGAGGAGGGAGAGGAACAGATCTATCATGCGCGCGCCATGCGTCTTCCCCTCTCGCAGGCAGTGCTCTACATGGAGACTGAGCTCCTGCCCGAGCTGGAGCGCCGGCTCCTCGCCCAGCCGGGCGACCCCGGCATCCAGGAGGAGATGACGCGGGTGCGCGAGAAGCTCGCGGTCTACCGCACGCTGAGGGTTACGCCGCGCTCGACGCCCGTGCTCCTCGAAAAAGGCTTCCACACGGACAGCATGACCGGCTTCACGCAGGACGGGGAGATGCTGGTTTCGATTCCGCTCTCTGTGACCTTCCGCAGCGGAACGAACCTGGACAGGAGAATGGAGCTGGTGCGCATGGACGTCGTTCGACGGATTGCCGGCCGCGGGGTGAGCGCGGAGATCGACGAGGAATACCGCAGGCTTCGCAGCATCGAGAGCGGAATCCGCGGCAGCTCCCGCCTGCCCTCCTTCAAGCTCGACCCCGGCTGGGGCTCCTGGGTCCTCCGACAGGATTTCCCTTTCCTCGCGCGCCTGTCGGACAAGAAGGGCTTCCGGGAGCTGGTCAGATTGGTACGCTTTGGATCCCTGGGTGCGGCACAGAGACGCATTGCTGCGCTCATGGAGGAGGAAAAGGGAGAGGCAAGGCCCAGGACATCGCTGATGCCGTGACGGCGTCAGATGAATCGTTCGAAGCGTTCCTTCTTTGCCCTGCAGATCGGGCAGACCGCGGGGGGCTGAGCCCTGGCGCAGAGGTAACCGCAGACCCTGCAGCGCCACACGGGGAAGCCGAGGGATTCGAACGCCGGTGCGGCAGGAGCCCCACGGGCGACAGCGGGTGACGGAGCAGCCGGGCCACCCTGCTCGGATGAAGGGAGCTCCTGGGGTCTGCGCTCAGGGATCCTCGTGGCTTTCTTTTTGCCATCGACCACGTCCTGGGAGACGTACAGGGCACAGTAGCAGGTGTCATACTCATCGAGATCGGGATCCCGATAATCGCAGGGGCAGATGATGTCCAGGTCCTGCTCCCTGGAGCCCGAGGCAAGCCGACAGGGACATGCCCAGTACCCGTAGCGAGCTTCGTTCACCAGGAGACCTTCGATAAGTCCCTTGGTGAAATCCGTGTCGGGGTTCAGGTGATACCCTGCGCTCTCCGCCTCCGCCTTCAGACGCTCGAAGAGCCGTTGTACGTCCTCGGGGCGGATGGTGGGGTTTTCCCCGCCGCTCATCAGGAGCTCACTCCGATCTTTTCTTTGATCTCCGTTTCATCGAAGCCGGAGACGCAATCCTTGTCGTTGATGACAATCGTGGGGTACGAGCCATCCGGATTCCACTTGCGGATCTCCTTCTTCACAGCGTCTTTTTCCTCGACGGGCAGGAGATCCACGTCGACATACTCGTAGCCGACGCCGAGATCCTTCAGGAGGTTCTTTGCCATCCGGCACCACATGCAGGTGCTCAGGGCGTACACGAGAATTCTTCCCTTGTCCGTCCCTTCGACATGCTGAAAAGCCACAAGTGTTCCCCTTCTCGGGAAGGATAATGCGGAAACCGGGACCGAATCAATCCGAGGTGCGGGATCGCGCTCGCCGCAGCAGGGAGGTGTAATGCCGCGCGAGCTCAGGGTACTCCTTCAGCTCCCGCCTGCCGCGGTCGTTCAGGCGGTAGACGCCGGTCCCCCGGCGCTCAAACCAGCCGTACACGTTGTCGTGCAGGATCGACTGCGTCTTGGGTCCGGTGCCCAGCTTGCGGAGCGCTGCCGGCGCCATTCCACCGCGCCCCAGAAGCGCACAGGCGACGTGGATCGCGCTCTCCCGGTACGCCGTGACCAGCGGCTTGCGCGAGCTTCCGGCCGTGTTGAAATCCGCGATCCTCCCGGCGATCTCTGCCACGACGGCGCGGCGCGACGGCGCGCGTCTGCGTCGGACCAGGGGCTTCGGGTGAAAGACAATGTCGACCGGCGGTTCGCCATTCGATGGTGAGACAAGTATGAGGCCCAGCTCCAGGCGCCGCAGAAGATGAAAGACTCCCCTGCTTTCCTTCGACCATTTCCACTTGCTTGCGGGCCGTGGGACCGCAACGTAGACAGAGTCCGTGATGCGCTGCCGCTCGGCGGCCTGCACGAGGAGGGCAAGGTTCAGGGTTTTCTTGATCTCGACGATCAGGAGCTCATCACCTCTGAGGGCGGCGATGTCGCAGTCCTTGACCTCGCTTCGCACCGTGTAGCCCTGAGCAGAAAGCCAGTCGCAGAGCGGCCGCGCGAGATCCGTTTCCGTCATCGAAGCACGCCCACCTCGTACGATGACGGCCGCCTGTCCTGCAGGAGCGGCAGCCGCGCCGCCTGGGCGCCCATGACAGACATGCGGCACATGTTCCCCGTGATATCGCCAGCAGCGCATGCGAGCTGTGCGCACGCCACGACAAAGCTCATAGATGCGCGGTTGTGAAGCCCCGGCCCATCGCATCGAGGCTGTCGGGAACAGGGTAAACAATCCTGTTGCTGGTGAAGCTGAAGTATTCCCGCATGGTCCGGTTGAAGACCCTGCCTCGGCCCTCCACGAGGCCGATCCATTCACCCTGGTAACTGAAAAACACGATGTGGCGCACCTCGAGCTTGTCCAGCACTTTGTCGAGCAGATACACGAGCCAGTCGTCGATATCGATGACCACGGTTCCATCGGCCAGCGCAAGATCGTAGACGGGCGTATAGACGCTCTGGTCCCGGGGATCGATGTACGACCACCGTGTGACGTGGAAGTTCAGCTCCTGCGTGGATCTGAGCACCCCGGGGTGGTAGCCCAGGAAAGAATAAGGAATGGGGATTGCTACCGGATTGGTGAATATCAGTGATATGCTGCGCTGATCAGTGTCGCGCTCAGCGTGCTGGATGACCCGGCTCACCAGGTCGAAGGGAAACTTCAGCTTGGTCTGGAACTCCTGCAGGATGCCCCTCATCTGGGCGTTGTCGATGTCGACATCGGTCCCCGTGAGAACGATGCCCAGCACGTATGCGAAAAATGTATCCTTCACCTGGGAGAGACTGATCTCCCTGCCCGGGAGCAGGAGAGGCGGCGGAGCCTCGCTCTGTCCAACCGCGCGCGGCAGCGGCGCAAAAGCGAAGCACAGGCTCAGGATGGCCGCCAGCCCGCGCTCAGCCACGCTGCGGCCGCCAGCTTTCAGAAGCAATGAAACCGCCGTCCTCGATCCTGCAGACTTCGAACCGGACCCTTCCCTCCTCCACGCAGCGCGCGATGCTGCGCTGGAAAGGCGACAAGGTGGAACCGCCCTGCTTGACCTCCAGGAGGACGATCTCCAGCGCGTCGGAGCGCGAGCCTTCGTCTCTGAGTCCTGAATATCCGTTGAAGACAACGTAATCGATGGGATCACCGAGAAACCGTGCGTCGGCTGGCAGGTAGAGGAAGCCGGGCAGGAGCGGCGCCAGTTGCTCCGCGATCTGCCCCTTCAGCGTGCTCCTGGACTTCTCCACGCTCTCCCGACGAGCCAGGAGCAGGTCCTTCTCCCTGGTCTGGAGAAGCTGCTCGATGCGGGCGTGGCTGCGCCCGCGGTCCGCATGCCATGCGACCACGACTCCGATCAGGGCGATGATGGCAATCAGCGCAAGCAGGGCCAGATAGAGAACGGCGTCCACGGAGGCTCCTTATGTCTCCTTTTCCAGAATCTTCTCGAGTCTCTCGTGCAGCTCGTCGTACGCGCGCGCAAGGGTGCGGTCATCCGTGTGATTCGATTCGGAGGCAAGCCCGTTGAGAACTCCCTGCAGCTCCGCTGGAGTGAACTCGATGTGGTACCTGTTGCCCGTGATCCGCGTGGAGACCAGCTTCTTTTCGACCTCGGGGCTGATATGGAGGATGTTCAGCATGAGCTCCCTCTCGCTGCGGGAAAGCTCGACGGTGAGCGCCTTGTCCATGACCGGATACTATCGGTTTCCTCCGGGGTGTGCAATCACAGGGCGAGCGGATTCTCCATGAAGTAGAAGCAGCAGCACCCGGGAAACGAAGCCGCCGAGATCATGTCAAACCAGGAGAAGCGGTACCCGTGACGGAACAGGTCCTGGAAGATCCGGTAGATCGCGGGCAGGAAATCGGGGGCCCGGTCAGACAGGCCCGCCAGCTCATCGTTGGAAAGATCCGGCAGCGGCACGAACAGAGGCTCCGAATAGACGAGCCTGCTGCGCCGAACCGGGACCGGGCCCTTCCAGTCGATGGCGCTGCGGGCAGGCAGATCCTTTTCCCTGAGGTCGGGAGGCTTCACCGCGGGATCGTCCAGATCCCATTCGCAGGACACGAAAGGCCAGGGCTTCCCCTCCGGGGTCCTGACGCCCTCTTTCCACGTGTAGCGCATTCCGAAGCGCCTCATGTAGAGCCCGGCGCACCACGTAAGGAGAGGGCTGGTCCCGAACTTCAGTCTCGTGACTTTTCGTTCGCGCAGGTATGCCTCGGCCTGCCTGATCAATCCGGTCCCGATTCCTTTCCCCCGCCAGGCCGGCAGGACCTCGATGCCGGCCAGGGCGAAGAACCTGCCTCCCGCGTCCCGGTCGGGATACAGTGAGATCCAGCCGAGGAGTCGCTCAGTCTCGGGATCCACGGCGGCGATTCTCTCCCCGCGTCTTTCGCTGAGCCGGTGAAGATCGTCTGCCCCCGCGGGTGCTTCGTGACCCCGAAAGAGATCATTCCTCCTGGCCGATAGAAGGCGAATGTAGCCGACGTTCATCCTCGAACCCGCTATTGTGAATATCGGCAGCCGAACATTCGCTTGTCGACTCGTTTTCCGGCAGCTACAATTCCTTCCGATGCCCGACAGACAAAGCCTTTGCGGCCGCGAAAGGGTGGCTCGCGCCCTGCGGCACGAGTGCACGGATCGCATCCCCATCGGCATGGTCTGCGCCGGTATCAACCCGCCGGCCCGAAAGGCGCTGGGCGATTTTCTGGCCGCGCGGAGGGGAATCTCCGTCGAGGAGTACCTCGATCCGATCGTCGATATCGTCGAGGTCAGCCCTGTCTACACGGGCCCCTCGCTTCCTCGGCGCACGGACATATGGGGAGTCGGACGAAGGGACGTGAGCTATGGCTCGGGCAGCTACGACGAAATCGTCCACTATCCCCTGGCCGCGGACGGGGGCGTACCGGATCTGGACGCCCATCGATGGCCGGACCCCGACTGGTTCGACTACGCGGGGCTGCCCCGCGTGATCGATGCAGCGCTCCGCGGCCGGGACATGTGCGTCATGGTCGGCAATGGCAACATCTTCGAGACCTCCTGGTACATGCGCGGCTTCGAGCAGATGCTGATGGACGTGATGACGGATGAGGACCTTGTCAACCGGATCATGGAGCGTGTGACCGCGTTCTACTGCGCGTTCTTCTCCCGGGTCCTGGAGGCAGCCCGCGGCAGGGTCGATCTCATCTTCACCGCCGACGATATCGGAGACCAGCGCGGGTTGCTCATGCCCCTGGAAAAATGGGAAAGACTCATCAAGCCGCATCACGCGCGGTTGAACGCGGTGGTCCATGCATGCGGGGCAAAGGTCATCTACCATACCGACGGCTCGATCATGCCCGCCGTCGAGGGTCTCATCGACATGGGCATCGACGTGCTGCAGGCGCTGCAGTTCAGCGCGGACAACATGGACCCCGAAGTCTTGAAGGACCGGTTCGGCGACCGGTTGTGCTTCGAAGGCGGAGTCAGCGTGCAGACCACGCTTCCCTTCGGGAGCCCCGAGGATGTTCGCCGGGAGGTCCAGGAGCGCATCCGGGTCCTCGGCAGGGACGGGGGCTACATCCTCGGGCCGGCCCACTGGATTCAGGCGGGGACGCCCGCGGCCAATATCGCGGCATTATTCGACACGGCGCTGGAGTACTATCCGTTTTGCGGCTGACACATTGCGTGTCCGCCCCCTTGGTATTGGGGTACTATCGTAGCTATACTGAAATCGGAGGTTCGAAACATCCTGGGACTCATGCAAAAAGAAGGGATCATTGCTGCATGAAAAAGGTAGGAGTGACCAGCGGGGTGTATTGGGTGGAGATCCCCGAAGCTGACCTTTTCGTCCTGTGCGGCTGCCCCGCGGACAGCGTCAAACACCTCATGAAAATGGGCCATATCGTGGAGGCGGAGAAGAACGGCGCCCCCGCACAGACGGGTCCAAACGCAATCCTTCTGTCCGACACCACCATGCAGCACGGCAGCTTCTCCAACCTGGCCGAGTTCCCGGTGCTGCAGATGCTCTACCTCCAGGGCATGATCCTCCCCAATCACCCCAACAACACCGGAAGGAAGCCGATGCTGATCGGGCTGGAGGACCAGGTCCGGAGTCAGAGCGAATACATCTACCGCGGCACGTACGGTCTCGCCTCCCTCCAGGAGATCGTCGAAACGGGCGTCCCCGGGGATCTCGCCCGCGACATCATGCGGATCAAGAGATGGTTCGCGTTCGACAACATCCGACGCACCGAGGACCTCCTGGACCTGAAAATCGTGGATGCGCCGGCTGTCGAGCTGCGCAACCACGCGTTCGTGCGTCGGCGCGGCTTCAACCGCTACGAGTTCATCCACGAGGGCCAATCGGTGACCGTGGATCTGAACCTGGCGGAATCGGAGGAATACCCGCCGACCTATCAGCTGGAGCAGAAGCAGGTCGGCCGTGAGCACTTCTCCGTCATCCATGTCGGGGAGGGGGACGGGTGGGAGGTCTCCCGGCCCTGCATGGGCAGCATCCTCTGCTTCCAGGGCAGGGTCTATCTCCTTGACGCCGGCCCCGGAATCCATCATTCCCTCGCCGCCCTCGGAATCAGCGGCAACGAGGTGGCGGGGATTTTCCACACCCACGGCCACGACGACCATTTTGCCGGTCTCACGTCCCTGGCCCGGGCGGACCGCCGGGTTCCTTACTTTGCCGTTCCGCCGGTGCGGGCCAGCGTCGTGAAGAAGTACGCCGCGCTCACGGGACGGGTGGAGGACACATTCTACCGGTATTTCGAGCCGCGGGACCTCATCCTCGATGCCTGGAACAGGCTCGAGGGCGGCCTCGAGGTGCTTCCCGTCTTCTCGCCGCACCCGGTGGAGACGAGCGTGTTCTTCTTTCGGGTCCAGAAGGAGTCCTCCTACCGTTCCTACGCTCACCTGGCGGACATCAGCTCCTTCGACGTGCTTCGAAAGATGGTGACCGCTGATCCGAGCAAGAACGGGATATCGCAGAAGTTCTACGACGCCTGCACGGCGCGGCTGCTTGCGCCCGTGAGCATCAAGAAGATCGACACCGGGGGCGGCCTCATCCACGGAAACGCGGAGGATTTTGCCGCGGACGGATCGGGAAGGCGCCTGCTCAGCCACTTCTCCACGCCGCTCACGGAATCACAGAAAAAGGTGGGGACCGTTGCCGAGTTCGGGCAGGAGGACGTCCTCATCGAGGCCCAGTACGACGCCCAGCGCCTTGAAGCCGAACGGATCCTGCTTTCCTATTTCCCCCAGGTGCCGGCGCGCGACGTCCATGCCCTCGCCTGTTTCCCGTTGATGCAATTTGCCCCCGGCACGATCATACAAACGTCCGACATCCCCGTGGCCAATGTCTTCCTCCTCGTTCGAGGCATCGTGGAGCGACGCGAGATGCCGGAGAGCGCCCCGGTCAAGCTCTCCGCCGGGGCACTGCTGGGTGAGCTGGAAGCGCTGCACGATGAAAGGCCCCGGGGCCTCAGCCGGGCGGCAAGCCACGTCACGGCGCTGCGAATTCCGCGGGACGAGTGGCTGGACTTCCTCAATCGCCTTGGTCTCACGGACAACCTCAGGCGCGTCCGGGCCGAACGTGAGTTCCTTCAAAGCACGTGGCTCTTTGCGGAGGTTGTTTCGTTCCCGCTGCAGAACCGGATCGCCGGTCTCATGGAACGCCGGTTCGTCAAGGAAGACACGGTGCTTCGGCCCCTGGGAGGGGCCGAAGTCCTTCTCCTTGCCGACGGGCTCATCACCGTGTTCTTTGGCGCGATTCCCATAGAAAACGTTACGCCGGGGGATTTCTTCGGCGAAGAGTCGATCCTTCGCGGGACCCGGGAGCCTCCCCCGGGCTGGGAAGAGCGATTTGCCCGTCCGGCGGCGCTGGGCGCAGGAACCGCACGCATCCATCTGTTCGAAGCCCGGGCGCTCCTCGACTCGACCCTGTACGCGATCCCCGGCAAAGCGCTGGAGGACATCCCTATCGTGCAGTGGAGGCTCATGGAGACCTACGAGAGAAGGCTGAAGAGCTTCCGCTCGGAGATGCGCTTCGAATGGGACGAGGCTTACGCGGTGGGCATACCCGCGCTGGACGGGCAGCACAAGGAGATGTTTCGGATCATCGACGGAATCTCGGCGATGGCGGAGGGCCGCACGCCCGGAGACGGCGCAGCCCTCATGGTGGACAGGTTCATCAGCCTCGCACGCTCACACCTTCGGTACGAGGAGACCCTCCTGAGCCGGGAGCCGGATGCGGATTTCGACAATGTCGTCCAGGAAAACGAGGAGTTCCTGCGCAAGCTCGAAGGGGTGCGCAAGTACCTGGAAAGAGCGCCCGCTGACACCCTGCTGACCACGATCGCGTTCCTCAAGGATTGGGCGATCGATCATTCCCTGCTGGAAAACCAGCGGATGAAAAGCTCCCTCAGCTGAGCTCCTCCGGCGGGACCGATTCCACCCGGGCGACCTCGGGGACTGACGCCTTCAGCCTGCTTTCGATGCCGCGGCTCAGCGTGATCTTTGACATCGGACATCCTCCGCACGCTCCCGTGAGCCTGACCTTCACCACTCCGTCATCCGACACATCGATCAGCTCCACATCGCCGCCGTCCGCCTGGAGCATGGGCCGTATCTCGTTGATCACTGCCTCAACACGTTCGCGCATCATCTCTCTCCTTTCGATGCTCAGGAACAGCGTGTCACCGCGAGCCAGCCGTCAGCGCGTTTTGCCACGCGCCGGGCAAGATTTCCTATTGTTGTCTGCCCGAGGGACTCGGCCATTTTCTGCCGGGCGTCTTCGAATGCCGCCGACACCGGACACGGTGCCTCGCTGCACCTCTGTTTCTCTTTCACGCAGCACCATGTGGGCAGGCTCCCATCCACCGCCTCCACCACGTCCCGCAGGGAGATCTCCCGGGCGTCCCGTCCCAGGGAGAATCCGCCTTTCACGCCTCTGTGCGATGACAGCAGCCCTGCCCTTGCTAGCTGCTGCAGCACTTTTCTCAGGTAGCTTTCCGGCGCCTTGATCGCCCTGGCGATGTCGCCGACGAGAACCGCCCCCGACCCCCGGTCAGCAATGTAAATCAGCGTGTGAACGGCATACTCGATGCTGGTTGTGAATTGCACCCACGCCTCGTATTCAGGATAAACCATGTCCTGTATATCCAGAATCGACGGAAGTGTCAAGCGTCGTCAATTGTGCGGCAACCATCGTGGGGGAACGTTTTTTTTCTTTTTTTGGTTGCACGTTCTCAGCGGGGGTTTATAATGGCTGCGGTAACTCGCCAAAAAGGATGTACCATCGGAGGCATCATCATATGGATACAATCGGCGTTGGCGTGATTGGGGCAGGCACCTGGGGAGACGCGCACGCAAGGATCTTCTCGTCTCACCCCGGAACCCGCCTCGTTGCCGTGTGCGACGTGGTCGCGGAAAGGGCTCGCGGTATCGCCGAAAAGTATGGCGCCCCGAAGACCTATGCGGACTTCAGAGAGCTGCTTCGAGACCCGGAAATCCAGGCGGTCGGCATCGCCACACCTGATTTTCTCCACAAAGATCCATTCGTTGCAGCCTGCAGGTCAGGGAAGAGCATACTGATTGAGAAACCGCTCGCGACCACGTACGAGGATCTCATGGCCATGAAGCAGGCGTACGCGAGCGCGAAAGTCCGGGT
Source organism: Spirochaetia bacterium (assembly GCA_035542615.1). GTDB lineage: Bacteria > Spirochaetota > Spirochaetia > SZUA-6 > Fen-1364 > Fen-1364. The sequence goes on from DATKLB010000048.1 coordinate 11,135, forward strand.
CATGGTGGATTTTCACGCCCGCTGGAACCCTCCGCTCACTGTCGCGTTCGAGGACATCACGCAGGGCAAAATCGGGGACCTCGTCTCTTTCTACTACCGGCTGAACAACCCCGTTTGGGTACCCACGAAAATGCTCTCCTGGTCGCGCAATTCGTCCATCCTCTGGTTCCTGGGA
>DATKLB010000049.1:0-2202 GCA_035542615.1 Spirochaetia bacterium
CCTCGTGCAGAACATGGCAGGCTTCAGGCGGCTGATGGACGAGATCACGGCGCTGACGAACCAGCTCGAAAAGCGTTACCGCGGAATTCTCCCTGTGCAGATGACCGCAGGACCGATCCGGAAGCTCGGCATGCACCTCCATCTGGCAAGCGATCCGCTCCGGTCGCTCTGGCAGCACAACGATCGTCTCGAACGGAGAATGGTGAACCTACGCCAACGGCGCAAGGAGGGGCTTGTCTATTACTTTTCCCTCAACAAACTCCTTCGCAAAACGCTGCACGCGGCCATCCCCTCTATTACAGGGAATCTGCACTCTCTGCGGTTCGCGATGAGCGCGGCTTCGTATCGTGATTTGCTCAAGCGGATCGTCATCACGCCCCGGATCCACCAGAAGTTGCTTTCCTCGCAGGACCAATTTGCCGTGGATACCACTGTCCACAATATCACGGAGATCAACGAGATCTCGGGCAGCTGCGGTAACCCCGGCATGCTCCTCGCACTCCAGGTCAGCATGGCGACATCGGCCGACACGCTCATCTCGCTCGACCGCAAACTCCGGGCGAGCCGGGGAAGCGCCCTTCGCAGGGCGGGCAACTCCGATGTCGCGCCGGTATGGCTCATCCCCCTTTTCGAGGAGATGGAAACGGTCAACAAGGCGACGGAGTACCTGGGGAAAGTCTGGGAATACGCCGTGCAGAGCAGGCGCCTGGATCAGGATGCACGTTCGCGGTTCTCCGAGATCGTCGCAGAAATCTTCATTGCGGGCTCCGATCTCAGCCAGCAAACAGGACAAACCACCGGCGCTCAACTTTTCCGCGAAGCAAAACTCGCCATCGTTTCATGGCTTGCGGAGCGCGACCTTGTCGGTTCTGTGAGGATCAAGATGGGCAGCGGCGAACCGATGCAGCGTCAGGGTGGATACTACGCTCCTGTCTCCGGGCTCCCGGCATTCACCCTCTCGGATGGAAATATTCGCCGGCTTGCGGCCTCCCTCCCCGCCGCAGCCAAGAAGAGCGCCGAGTACGCTACAACGCCGCTCATGGGCGTGTTTGCGTCAGGCGACCTGCGGACATTCCAGAGCAATATCTCCGAGCAGCTGCGGTATATGCCTGTTCACAGCTATGCAAACCTTCTCCTTCACGTGCATGAAGCCCAACGGTTCTATGAGCGTGAGCTGAAACGCGCAACCGAACCGCTGGTCGATACCCGCCTGCAATTCTCGACCCGAGGTCAGCAGGACCTTGAGCGCCTGACCCTCGGGCGAAGGGACATGGTGTTCGACGAGTTCACCAAGTTGACGACGGAAAATTTCCGGCACATCGTCTATGGGAAGCCCGAAGACGTGGCGGGCATTCATCTCATCTCGTATTTTATCGCGAGGACGACGCCGCCCTTGAGGGACCGGCCCACGGTGAGGCCGGGGCGGAATGTCGGGGAAGGCGAAGGCCGACAAATTCTCGAGCGAATCGCCGGGACGATTCCGCTGTCGAAATACGGGAGCCTGCTCCGGGCGATCGCCCACAACCAGGCCCAGACGGCGGTCCTCGGGATCAATCAACTCACCACCGGGCTCTTCCGTGCCCTCCATCTTTTTGCATCGAAGCAATTCCGTGAAGGCACGGGTGCTTCCCTTCTCGCCGACCGGGTGTTTCCCGAGCTTCCGGTTTATGAAATTCTGCACACGCTCCGGCTCTACCACGACCCTGAGTTGCCGCATCTACGATCGATGGAATTCGCGTTCCCCGCCGGGAACTCCGCTCTCTCCGCACTTCGGGAGGACGTGGACGCAATGCCAGAGTTTCTCGGTCAATTGAAAAAGGAACTCGTTCGGCGCCACGGGCTCAACGTTGCCGATTTCTTCGAGGGAGATACGTTCCTCCCCGACCTGCTGCCAACGATGCGTCCCGATCTGGCCGTGCTTCTCCAACCCGACATTTTCAATACCGAGATCGACTCACTCGGGGTTCGCATCGGGGGACGCATAGACGAGGAATGGCTCGGCGAAATGCGATCGCTCCTCGCAGTCCCTGCCGCCATCAGGAGCTGGCGCTCGAAGGCGTGGACGCTGCTGCATACCCCGGTGTATGCGCGCGTGCAAGGGTTCATCGAACTGGCGCTTGCACTGTTCTCCCTGTCCCCTGCGGGGTCAAAGTCCACGTCCGCTTTCACTTCCCGGCTGCCGAAGAAGGTCCGGGCCTCCCT
>DATKLB010000050.1:0-8822 GCA_035542615.1 Spirochaetia bacterium
CCAGAGCAGCCGGAGCCAGAACTCTGCCTAGGCTACCATATTTTCTGTATTTGTCAATTGTTTTCTAACCTCTTTTCCTAACCGATTTTATCGTTTTTTTGCCTGGATCTCTCTCTGAGAACCGTTGGAAGAATACCCCCGTTTCGATAGTACGTCAGCTCGATGTCGGTATCGATGCGCGCTCTGACAACGAACTCGATCTTGTACCCGTGCAGGTCTTCTGCGACAACGGCCAGGAGGTCGCCGGGCTTTTCCGGCGCTTCGATCGAGTACAGCTCCTCGCCCGTCAGCCCGAGAGTGCCCGCGTTCTGGCTTTTCTCGAACTGTAGCGGCAGAACCCCCATTCCGATGAGGTTGGACCTGTGAATGCGCTCAAAGCTTTCGGCGATCACCGCGCGCACCCCGAGCAATAAGGTGCCTTTGGCGGCCCAGTCCCGTGAGCTGCCCGTCCCGTATTCTTTGCCAGCGATTATGAGAAGCGGGATTCCGGCGGACCGATACCTCTGAGCGGCCTCGAAAATGGGCATCTCCTCTCCGGAAGGGATGTGCCGCGTAAGCCCGCCTTCGGCACCGGGAACGAGCGCGTTGCGCAGGCGGATATTTCCGAGGGTTCCCCGGATCATCACATCGTGATTGCCGCGCCGCGCGCCAAACGTGTTGAACTCGCTGACGGGGACGCCATGGTCTTTCAGCCACCGCGCGGCAGGGCCGTTCGCGGGGATTTCTCCTGCCGGGGAAATGTGATCAGTGGTCACAGAGTCTCCCAGCAGGGCAAGGACCCTCGCCCTGGCGATGACAGATGCTCCGGGAGCTTCCGCCGGCAGGCCGTCAAAAAAGGGAGGTCTCCGGATGTATGTGGAGCTCTCCTGCCACGGATAGCGGCTGCTGGGCCTGGCATCGATGCTCTTCCACAGCTCGTTTCCTTCGAACACGGACTGATAAGCCTCTCGCATGAGATCCGGACCGAGCGTCGTGCGGACAAGCGCTTCGATTTCCGCCTGTGCCGGCCAGACATCTCTCAGGTACACGGGACTGCCGTCGTGGTCCGTTCCCAGGGGCTCTGTCACGAGGTCAATATCCATGGTTCCGGCCAGGGCAAACGCGACGACCAGGGGCGGGGAAGCGAGGTAACTTGCCCTGACGGAGGGATGGATCCTGCCCTCGAAGTTCCGGTTGCCGGAAAGCACCGCCGCAACCGTCAGGTCGTTTTCTGCGACAGCCTTGCTCACCTCCTCGGGCAGCGGGCCCGAGTTCCCGATGCAGGTCGTGCACCCATACCCCACGAGGTGAAAGCCGAGAGCCTCGAGATAGGGAGTGAGGCCCGCTGAGTCCAGGTACCGGGTGACTGCCCGCGAGCCGGGCGCCAGACTCGTTTTGACGTATGCGGGGACCCGCAGCCCGAGCTGAACGGCGTTTCGCGCAAGGAGACCCGCGCCAATCATGACAGAGGGATTCGAGGTGTTCGTGCAGCTCGTGATCGCGGCGATGACGACTGATCCGTTGCGCAGCCTTTCCCGAGCTCCCATGACCTCGACATCAGCCGAGCGCGCCGCCGAGGCGCCGCGGGCCACCGCGTGCCACGAGCCGCGTGTCTTCGAGAGGGGAATCCTGTCCTGCGGCCTTCGCGGACCTGCCACACACGGCTCGACGCTGCCCAGGTCGAGCTCCACCACATCGGAATACCCTGGCTCGGCGCCGGCGTCGCGGAAAAGCCCTTGTTCCCGGCAGTACCTCTCGGCGATGTCGACCAGGTCCGCGTCCCTGCCCGTGTCGCGCAGGTAGGATATGGTCTTCTCGTCCACCGGAAAGAACCCCGCGGTTGCCCCGTATTCCGGAGACATATTTGCCACCGTTGCCCTGTCGGACACGGCAAGCGACGAGGCACCAGGTCCGAAAAACTCCACGATTTTCTCCACCACGCCGCGGCTTCGCAGCATCTGCGTGACGGTCAGCACAAGGTCAGTCGCTGTCACGCCGTCGCGCAACCTTCCCTGCAGGCGCATGCCCACGACCTCGGGAAGCAGCATGTACATCGGCTGGCCCAGCAGGGCCGCCTCAGCCTCGATGCCCCCGACGCCCCAGCCCAGAACCCCGATTCCGTTGATCATTGTCGTGTGAGAGTCAGTGCCGACAACCGAGTCGGGGAACGCGATTCCGTCGCGCACCTGCACGACGCGCGCCAGCAGCTCGAGGTTGACCTGGTGCACGATCCCTGTCGCGGGCGGCACCACGCGGAAATCCCTGAACGCCGATGCTCCCCAGCGTAGGAACTGATAACGCTCCCTGTTTCGTCCATATTCCCGGGCGTTGTTCTCCGCGAACGCTCGCCGCGACGCGAAGCGATCCACCTGCACCGAATGGTCGATGACCAGGTCAACGGGAATGCTGGGGTTGATCTTTTCCGGATCGCCTCCCCGCTGCGCCACTGCGTCGCGCATCGCGGCCAGATCGGCGACTGCCGGCACGCCGGTGAAATCCTGCATGATGACACGCGCGGGCATGAAGGGGATCTCTGAGCGAGGGGATGTGGGAGACAGGGCGGCGGAGAGATCTTCCTCGCGCACCAGGAAACCGTCGACGTGCCGCAGCATCGACTCGAGGAGGATCTTCACGGCGAAGGGCAGCTCGGACACCGAGCCGAGTCCGCTTTTTTCCAGCTTCGCCAGGCTGAAGTAGTCGAGCCGGCCGCCGCGGGCCCTGAGAGTCGCCCGGGTTCCCATTGGATCATGCGCGTTCTTCACTGTGGTCTCCGCTTCCCCTCATATATACTACGACTGGTGATCCTGCGCTATTGTCATCGACCCCCGTTTGCTCTATCATTGAGGCGAGAGTTGAGAAATGCTGGTTCCTGCCGAGGTCTGGACAGTGGCGAAAGCGGAGCAGGGCAACGCGGTGCTTGTCAGACCCCTCGGTCTGGACGTAGCAGTGCCCATATTCATAGCGCCGCTGGAGGCGCAATCGATCCTGATTGGTCTGGGAAGCGTAAAGATGCCGCGGCCCCTCACTCACGACCTGTTCATCACCGTGCTGGAGAGCCTCGAGTCCTCGGTCAACCGTGTCGAGATTACCGCGCTCAAGGAGGGCACCTACTACGCGAAGCTGATCCTCGACTCATCCGGATCTGAGATCGCCGTCGACGCCCGTCCCTCCGACTGTCTTGCGCTCGCCGTTCGCGTGAAGTGCCCGATCTACATCGACGAAGCGGTCGTGGACGAAGCCGGCATTTCTGTCAAGATGGTGGAAGAAAAGAACCGGGAGCTCAAGCAGGAGCAGGGCGCTGAGACGGGGGAGAGCGAAGCGCCCACAGTCTCGGAGGTGGCCCCGGTCGCGCAGGAGGACGAGATGTCCAGCCTGCGCAAGCTCCTGCAGGCTGCTATCGAGGAAGAGAACTACGAGGAAGCAGCCCGGCTTCGGGACAGGATCCGCGAAATAGAAAACGCCTAGCACGCCGAAGGCGTGCGGAGGGACCTCTAGCACAGCGGAGCTGTGCGGGGGGCGGCAGCCCTTGGGATCTTCAATCCGGCCCGATTGTCGTTCCGACGTATGCGCCGCCGTTGAGAATCTTCGACAGGTTGTCCAGGTTCCCCCCCGCCGCGAAGACGACGGGTATTCGCGAAGCGGCAGCAGCGCGCGCCGCCGTTGCGTCGAACGGCGTGTTCTTTCCCGGTGTCCATTCCCCTCCGACGATCTCGAGCATCTCCTTCCAGCTCAGCTTCTCCAGCGCCCGGGCCCCGGGGTGCGTGCGCGGGTCCGCGGAGTACACTTTTGCGATGTTGGAAAGGTTGACCACGAGGGACGCGGAGAAACGCTGCGCGAGCACCACCGCGTCATTGTCGGTGGAAAAGCCCGGCTTCCACCCCGCGGCAACCATGACCCGGCCGGCAAACACCGTGACGGCGGTGGGGTCCGTGACGAGGTCCTCGATGCACCAGGGCCGCAGGATCCGACGCACCAGCTCCCCGTTCACGCGCGTGGCGGCGATCCCGACCCAGTCCTGATCATCGCCGCTGGCGCCGGGCGACGCCTCGCGCAGCGCGGCCTGGTATTCTCGCGCAAGGCTTCCCCCGCCGCACACGATGATCAGCTTGCGGCTGGCATCCGCAGCGAGGTAGCTCTCCACCAGACTCGCAAAGCCTTTGAGGAAGGGGACATCGAGGCCTTTCGGCGCGATGATGGACCCTCCAAGGGAAATGACCGTCACGCTGGGTGTCATGACGGAACTATAGACCAGTCCGGGGGGGACTGCCAGAACCGGCCTGCCGCCTCGCTCTTGCAAAATGGGGCGGGGGAGTCTATACGTGAATCATGGAAAAGATGAAGGTTTTCGTGGCTGATTCCATCGCAAAGGAAGGGATGGCCGAGTTCGCCCGGCATCCAGAGCTCGAGGCGGTAGTCAAGACAGGTCTCCCTCCCGCCGCGCTGGCCAGCGAGCTCGGCGACAGCGTGGGCCTCGTTGTTCGCTCAGCGACCCAGGCGTCACGGGAGGTCATCAATGCGGGCCGCAGCCTCAAGGTCATCGGTCGGGCGGGCGCCGGGGTGGACAACATCGATGTGAAAGCCGCTTCCGAGCGCGGCATCCTCGTGCTCAATACGCCCGGCGGGAATGCGGAGGCCGCTGGTGAGCTTGCCATCGCCATGATGTTCGCCCTTGCGCGGGAGCTCACCCGGGCGGACGCTTCCATGAAGGCCGGCACCTGGGACAAGAAGAGCTTCAGCGGCTGTGAGCTCCTGGGGAAAACCCTGGGCCTCATTGGAATCGGAAACGTCGGCAGCATCGTCGGTACGCGCGCCCTGGGGCTGGGGATGAAGGTCATGGCGTACGACCCCTTTGTCAGCGCAGAAAAGACGCGATCGCTGGGCTTCCTCCCTGCCGGATTCGACGAGACGATCGGAGCCTCGGATTTCCTTTCGATCCACGCCCCGAAGACCGCGGAGACGAAAGGGATTCTCAACGCGACGGCTTTCGCCAAGATGAAGAAGGGCGTCTCCATCATCAACTGCGCGCGCGGCGGGATCGTCGTGGAAAAAGACCTCCTTGCCGCATTGGAGAGCGGCGTCGTGAAAGGCGCGGGCGTCGACGTCTACGAAAAAGAACCACCCGATGATTGGAGCCTGGCGAAGCATCCCCGGGTCATCGCGACCCCGCACATAGGAGCTTCGACGGCGGAGGCGCAGATCAACGTCTCGGTCATGATTGCGAGACAGATCGCGGCCTATCTCGTCAAGGGAGAGGTGATCAACGCCGTCAACGGGGTGAAATAAGCCACCGCGCTCCGACCGGGTTCCCGCGTACCTTGCCGAATCCCGCTTGTGGGGATACATTGCGATTGGGAGTGGGACTATGAGCGTTGACATCACGGACATCCTGAGAGACTGGGAGTTCGACTCGGACAACCAGATCCGCATCATCCAGGCGGATGACGGCAGGCAGGTGCTCCAGGTGCGTCAGCCCATGGGCATCGAGCAGTACGAGCTGGACGGACGGCCCGACGGAAAGAGGCCTTTCGGGCATGAGAGCATGGTGGAGGAATACCAGGCCCGGCTGGAGAGCTTCCGCACCGCTCATGGGACCGACGAGGGTTTCGCCGTCACGCATGAGGATTTTGCCAACCTGCAGGGCGAGGGAGTCCTGTACTACTTCCGGTACCTCGTTCTTTTCCAGATCGGAGACTTTGTCCGCACCGCGAGAGACACGGAGCATAACCTGTCGCTCTTCAGCCTGGTGGAGAAGTACGGGGACAGCGACGAGGATCGCAAAGAGCTGCTCCAGTACAAACCCTACGTGCTTCGGATGAACGCCATCGCGCGCGCAATGATCTCGCTCCACAAAGAGATGAAGGAAGCCGCGGAGGACATTCTCACGAGCGCGATCACAGCAATCGAAGGAATGAACGAAATCGACACGCCGGCGTTCCAGTTCGAGCGCGTGAGGTCCCTCAACTACCTCAAGGCCACGCTGAAGCAGATCCATGAAAAGAAAGAGACGCCCCTGGAAGCGCTGAAGAGCGAGCTTTCCGCCGCAATCGATGAGGAAGACTACGAAAAGGCGGCCGTCATCAGGGATCGCATCCGTGATGTCGAGCGCGAGGAGACAGGCACGGACCAGGGGGACGCGGAGGCCGACACCCCGGAGTAGAGGCTGCACCGGTCCGTCTTGTCTTGTTGCTTCCCATGCGCCTTGCTATTCTCCCGAGACAGGGATGTCGGAGGTCGGCCGAGGACAGGATGTCCGAAAGGCCGACCCGAGACAAGGATGAGACCATGATCAGAAGAAAGACCGACATGGAGAAAGAAGTGCGTGAGCGCATGCGTGACGGGAAAGGGACCGTCGAAATCCTCCATGTGTTCCGGCGCGCTGAGCTGCACGGAAGAGCACGCCTCCTGGCGCGCATGCGCCTGGCCAGGGGCTGTTCCATCGGCTACCACCTCCATGACGGGGAGGAGGAGATCTTCTACATCCTGTCGGGCACAGGCCGGGTGACAGAGGGGAGCACGATTTCCCAGGTCGGGCCCGGAGACGCAGTGTTGACCGCGAGCGGCGAAGGGCACTCCATCGAGAACCTGGGCGACGAGCCGCTGGACTTCATGGCGACGATATTGATGTACTGAGACTGTAGTCGATGTTTGCATTCCTTCGCCCCCGAAAGCCGCCAGAGAAGCTCGCGAGCGGGTTCCGCTGGCTCGATGGGAAGCTCTTCCCTCGGGCAGAGGCGCAGTGGTACTCCGCGCGGCACGAGTGGGGTGCGTTCCGCCTCGAGCTGCGCAAGGAGAGCTACTTCGCCTGGGAGACCATGGTTCCCGAGCGACGGTTCACCGACTTCGTCCTCGAGGCTGAGCTCGAGGCGGACCCGGCGAACGGGCATTCGGCGCTCGGCGTCATCCTGCGTCACGTAAACGACGAGAACTTCTACTTTTTTCTGATGTCCTCGCGCGGGAACTGGCGCTTCGACCTGCTGTTCAACAACCATCCCCAGCATCTCGTCGAATGGACGGGACTGCCCGAGCCCGACGGCCCGGTCCGCAGGCTCTCCCTGGTGGCGCATGGCTCTCATTTCTCCTTTATCGTCGATGACGAGTGGGTCGGCGAGATCGACGACGAGGTCCTGTCGGCCGGAGGCATTGGTTTTGCCGCGCAGACTTTTTCCGGCGCACGGGAAGCTGTCTTCCGGCTCCGGCGGATCGAGATCAACTCCCGTCCCCTGGAGGTCGAGCGGGAGCATCTTCGCTGGACGTACTACTTTCCCGTGTCCCCGCAGGCCCGCGTGAGGCTTGCTGAGACGTTTTTCGCCATGGGGAGCCACCACGCGGCCGTCGTCCAGCTTCGTCGTGCGCTCAAGGACAGGGAAGGCACAGCCCACGAACGTTTCCTCCTTGCGGAAAGCTGCGCGCGGCTTTCCCTCTTCCCCGAGGCTCTTGCCGAGATCGACACGGTTCTTCGCATCGAGCCGGGGCACCGTGAAGCCCGCCTGGTCCGGCCGAATCTCTTCTACCTCTCCAACCGGCTGCTGGAGGCGCGAGAGGAGCTGCAGGCGCTGCTCGCCGATGAAACAATCTCCGCGGGCCCCGTCATGTGGAACCTGCTCGGAAACACGGAATACGGGCTCGGCAACTGGGGAAAAGCGGCCGAAGCGTATCTTCGCGCGAGCGAGCTGCAGCCCGATATGCCTCTCTTCCTGAGCAATGCCGCCCGCAGCCGCGAGAGGGAGGGGCGCTTCGATCAGGCACGAGACCTCTACCTGCGCGCCGCGCGGGCGCTGTTCGCGGAGGAGACGTTCGACGAGCTCTCCCTGCTGCTGCCGCGACTTTCCGCCCTGGCTCCGGGCAACCCGGAGGTTCGCTCACTCGAGGCGAAAATGCTTTACCGGGAGGGAAAGACCGAGGAAGCGGGCTCCATCCTCGGCGAGCTTGCGGCGGAGGGGAAAGCCGACAGTGCCTCGAGCTACCTGCTGGGAATCATTCTCAGCGGGAAGGGCCGACGGGAGGAGGCGCTCCCTCACTTCGAGCGCGCTGCCTCCGCGGAACCGTCATTTCCGCTGTACCAGTTCCGGCTGGCTGAAACGCTGCACATGCTCGGAAGGGATCCCGGCGCAGTCCTCGATACCGCGCTTTCCCTCGCTCCCGAGGATCCCTGGACGAACAACCTGGCGGGGATGATCAAGCTGGAGAAAGGCGATCCGACCGGGGCGGTGGCGCTGCTGGAAAAGGCCCGCGCGGCGGCGCCTTCCGAGCCCGACATCGCCATCAATCTTTCCGAGGCCTTGTCGCGGGCCGGCAGGCTCGAGGATGCCATCGAGGTCCTCAATGCTCTTACGCGCTCAGCGGGACCGAGCGCGCCGGTAGCCAACCAGAGGGGGAACGTACGCGCGCGCGGGGGTGACAATGCCGGTGCGGTTGCCGAGTACGAGGATGCAATCCGGCTGGATCCGGAGAACGCCGTCTACAAGGAGAACTGCGCCGCCGCCTGCATCGAGATCGACATGGTGCATCGTGCCGAGGAGCTGCTCGCGCAGGTGGAGCCGCGACAGCCCAGCGCGAAGGTCTACAACCTGCTGGGCCAGGTGGCGGCGCTGAAAGGAGAGCGCGCCCGCGCGGAGCTGGCGTTCGACGAGGGCCTGCGGCTCGCCCCCGGTGACCCCGATCTCACGGTGAACCTCGCGATCGTTCTGCGCGAACGGGGGAACCACGACAAGGCGCGCGACCTCCTCGTTGAGCTGCTGCGCGATCGCCCCACGCATCCCCGCGCCGTTTCTCTTCTGCGTCGCATCCGCGAAGAGCGGGAAACGATGCTGGCCTGCTCGGTCTGCGGCAGGCAGTGGTGGGCT
>DATKLB010000051.1:0-6152 GCA_035542615.1 Spirochaetia bacterium
CGCGGAATCGACGATCAGCTTGTCGACGAGGCTGGCCGCTGAGAGAATGGTTCTCTGCCACGAGTCATTCGACCCGGCAAGGCTGTCCGGCCACCAGGCGAACACGGGGAGGTCTCGGATGAGAAGGGGCGCCCACGCGCCGGGATCCTCCCCCAGACCGTCGTTCCCGCTTTCGATACGCACCTCCTCGAAGCATACTCCGCGGTTGCGCCTGTCTGGGAAGCAGCGCCCGCTCACCATGACGTCGGTCTTGGCGGATTCCACCCTGTCAATCGTGATGATTCGCGCCGGTCTTCGCCCCAGCATGTACTGCAGAGCAGAGTCCAGAGGATCGCCCCCGGACCGACCGCCGGGTCTGCGGAAGATCACAAGGGTGAAAAGGTTGGTCTTGACCCCTGAGGAATATGGGTTGGATTCCCGTTCCCGGATGCGGGCGATCTCGCGCTCTATTGAGCGCGGGTCGAGCACACCGCTCACAGCCGCCTCCACCGTCTCTCCTGTGCTCCCAGGAGGCGCACGGCCGCTTCCGGGCCCGAGCTCCCTGCCCGGTAGAATGACAGGTCGGGACCGCCGGAATCGCACCAGCCGTTCAGGATCTCCGTGATGAAAGCCCAGGCTGAATCGACCTCGTCCTTTCTCATGTACAAGGTCGAGTCGCCCAGCATCGCGTCGAGCAGAAGCCTCTCGTAGGCATCGGGAAGCTCTTCCCCGAACGCGGACCCGTAGGAAAAATCCATGTTCACGGTGCGCATGTCCGTGGATGGCCCCGGGATCTTTGAGTTGAACCCCATACTGATCCCTTCCTCGGGCTGGATGCGGAAGGTCAGCACGTTCGACGGCGTTCCCGCGGGATGGCGATCCGCAAAGAGCAGGAGCGGCGGCCTTTTGAAATGGATCGATATCTCAGTGGTCCGCCGCGACAGCCGCTTGCCCGTGCGAAGGAGAAACGGAACGCCGGCCCATCGCCAGGAATCCAGGCGAACCCGAAGCGCTGCGAACGTCTCGGTCATTGAGCTGGGACTGACATCCTTCTCCTGGCGGTAGCCGGGCACGTCCGATCCATCCACGATTCCATGCTCGTACTGGCCACGGACCGTGTCCGTCACCACCGTCTCTCGGCGAATCGGGACGATGGATTTCAACACTTTTACCTTCTCGTCGTGGATGCTGTCAGGGTGGAGGTCGACGGGCGGCTCCATTGCAACAAGGCACAGCAGCGTGAGCATGTGGTTCTGCATCATGTCGCGCAGCGCCCCCGCCTGCTCGTAGTAACGGCCGCGCGAGCCGATTCCGATGGTTTCCGCCATCGTGATCTGCACGTGGTCGATGTAGCCATTGCTCCATACGGGCTCGAAGATCCCGTTGCCGAACCTCATCAGCATGATGTTCTGGACGGTCTCTTTGCCCAGGTAATGGTCGATGCGGTAGGTCTGGTCCTCGGAAAAGGCCGCCGCAATGTGCTCGTTCAGCGCCCGCGCGCTTGCAAGGTCCCTGCCGAGGGGCTTTTCTACTATAATACGCGCGAATCCCCGGGATTCATCAGCAAGTCCGGCCTCGCGCAGCTTTTCAATGATAACCTCATACGAGTCGGGCGGAGTTGCAAGGTAGAAAATCCTGTTCGGCGGATCGCTGTACCGGTCGCGGATGGCCGCATAGCCTTCCGGCGCCTCGAATGACGAATGGATGAACCCGATATTCATCACAAAAGCGTCCTTCAGCTCCGCCGGCGCCTCGGGGACGTCCTCGGAGTCCAGCATTTCACGCACGAGCTTTCGAAACGAGTCGCTTGTCCACTCCCGTCGCGCGAACCCGACGATATGCACGCGCGGAATTGCCCCCTTGCTGTAGAGGGAGAAGAGGGCGGGGATCAGCTTCCTCCGCGTGAGGTCGCCGCTGGCGCCGAAAATGAAAAGAGTCAGCGGCTGCGGCTCCCGGGAGAGACCGAGTCCGACGAGCAGCGGGTTTTCCGCCGGCAGCAAGGAAGCCGTGACGTCCGTCGTGAGGGGCGAGGCTTTCGCCGCTCCCGCGCCTCGGGCAACGACATTCTCCAGCATCGCGAAAAATGGTACATAATCTGTTCCATGGAGACAAGCCGCGGTGATTTCGCGTCTCCCCTCTGGGCGACAAGCCTGAAGGTAGAAAACCCATGGGCCGGATCTCCTGTCTTCGTGCGGGAGCGCACGTCTTCAAGCATGGACGACGCGCGGGAGGCAGCTCTCAACGGCTGCCGGGAAGGGACCGTCGTGGTCGCGGGGTTCCAGGAAAGAGGAAGGGGACGCGCACCCGGGAGATCCTGGCATTCACCGCCGTGGGAGAGCCTGATGGCGACGGTCGTGCTGGACGCAAGCGCGCTTGGCTTCCCGGTGGCCCTTCTTCCTCTCCGCGCAGCCATGGGCGTGTGTCTCGCGATCGAGGAGCACGGCGTACGGCCGCTGGTCAAGTGGCCCAACGATCTTCTGGTGGGCGGCAGGAAGATCGCCGGTATTCTCTGTGAGACATGCGGCGGCTCAGTGCTCGTCGGGTTCGGTGTGAACTGCACTCAGAAACGGTTTCCCGAGGATCTCGCCGCGGTGGCGTGCTCGATCCTTCAGGCCTCCGGGACGGAGGTGAATCCTCTTTCCCTGCTCCCGCGCGTGCTTGCCCGGATGAAGGAAGCTCTCGGCGATGAGCGCTGGCGGGAAAAGCTCCTCGGCCGGCTCGCCTCCCGCGACGATCTGATCCGGGTGGAAGGGGCAGGGGACAGCGAAACTACGAGAGCGTGAGCACCGGCCAGCCTTTCTCCCGCGCCATTCTCCTGAGCCGGAAATCAGGGTTCACGGCAACAGGCTGCCCGATGGCGTTCAGCAGCGGCGCGTCGAAGATGCTGTCCGAATAGAAAGAGCAGTTCCGGGGGTCTTCCCTCTGCGTGCTGATGTAGTCGAGCACCCGTCTCTTTTTCTCCTTGCGGAACAGGGGGCGCCCAGCTATGCGTCCCGTGCACACCTCCCCGTCGAACTCCAGGCGTGTGGCAATCACCGTCTCGATCTCGAGGAAACTTGCCAGGGGCCTGACGATGAAATCAAGGGACGAGGTGGCGAGCGTCACGACACGTCCTTTTCGCCTTTTGTCCTGGATGAGCGCGATCGCATCCTTGTAGATGTCTGCGCGCAGCTGCGTCTCGAAGCTTTCCTTCGCAATCCGCTCCAGGGTGGAGCGCTGAACGCCGCGCAGGTAGGGGAACCCCGCCTTGAAGTCCTCCGGCCGAAACACGCCCAGCCGGTAGGCGAAGGAGTACCAGGGCATGACGAAGAGGAGATGCCATGGGACGATGCCACGGCGCGCTGCGAGTGAGACGAAGCGGGCGCCGGACGAATGCCGGGTGATCGTGTGGTCGACGTCGAAAAAATCGATGCCGGCCATCCTCAGGATCGTCCCTCTCCAGTTCCCTCGTCCTCGATGCCGACCAGGAGGGAAAACTTCTCCCTCCTGCCACTCAGCACGGCAGCCTGCAGGGGAGACCACCCGCCAAACGGATTCGTTTCCAGGAAGCGCCTGCGCCCTTCACGAGCCACGCGGAAAGTCGCCAGGCCCCACCCGGTGGCCCCCATCGGCCCGGGGCGCATGAGGAGGGTGGTGCCGCCGCCAAGGGCGATTCGGTAGAGGGCGCCGGGGATCACCGTCCACCTATGCCCGCCGATGCGCGGAGAGGAAGCGCTGCCATCCGGCGCCGCGCATTCGACAACGACCTCCTCTCCGCGCTCCACCTCCCTGATCGAAATGACCAGTGGCGCATGCTCCTCGACGACGGCTCCCGGCGGCAGCACCGGCCAGCGCACCTCCGCGGTGATCTCGAGCATGGAGCAGCCTTCGCAGAAGGAGTATTCAATGTCGAGGGAGGCTTCCTGCGAGTCGATGCCGAGCACCTCCCGCAGCCCGATGACTCCGTCCCCTTCGAACGAGAACGAGTTCATGGTGCGGAATTGCAGGGTCTTCCCGCCGACTCGAAGGTAGGACCGGGCCGGCCGAGCAGGCAGACACTGGCGTCCCGCCTTTGTAATACCGGTGAAACGGCCGCCGATCAGCCTCACGTCGAATCCGTTTCCGGCCAGGGCAACTTCGCCCAGCATCTGGGCAACCAGTTGCGCGCCATCCCGCGCCAAAGGGGTCCGGGAGGCGTCCTGCGGGTCCGGGGCAGAAGCCAGGGACAGGCCTGTGAGCAGCTCGCGGTACTCGTCGTTCTTTTTCCGTTTTTTTCTCAAGCCCACCGCGTGAGTCGCAACGACCTGCCGGAGAATCGGATCCGGGAAAGGCGACCAGTCCAGGCTGTCTACCGCGAGTCGGCCGATACCTCGAGACGTGGTATGGGTAGTCTTCAAAGGAGAGGGCGTGCCGTCCGAGGCAAGCCAGGGTGCCACCGTGCGGTCGAACGCCGAGGCAAGGTCTTCCAGCGTGACATTTCCCGAAAGGTCGAGAACGAGGAGGATATTGCCGCCGCGGGGCAGAGCAGGGCGAAAAGACCGCGTCCCCTGGCCGAAACCGAACTCCCGCGCCACCCTGATCCGCGCAAACGTGAAGCACTCCAGGCCGTCTTCGGTGAACCAGGCAAGCTCCCGACCGTTCGGGACTCCCAGGATCCTGAACCCGTGCCTGGCGTAGAGCTTCGAAGCCTCCGGGCGTTGCAGGTCCGGCACCCGGGGGATGAGGATCTCGGGATGCGCGCCCGTGAGCTGCACCACACCGCTCCCCCAGGGGTTCTCAAGTCCCCAGGAGACCTCCTTCTCCAGCTCATCAAGGGTGAGAACGGGGTGACAGGCCCCCGCGAAGCCCATGCCTGCGACCAGATCGATGTCGGCGCGCGGGCCAATGGTCTTTTCCAGCCACAAGCGACTGTTTTTCGGGTTTTCTGGAAGCCGTGCGGGAAAGCTCCAGGCGAGCGGCCTCTTGCCGACCTTTTCAAGCAGGAAATCGCAGAGCGGAGGGAGGTTCTCCCACGAGCCGCAGTCCCACTGGACTCCCAGGAAAACCTGTCGTCCACCCCTCTTTACCATCGCATCTTTTGTACCAGAAGAGATGGCCGAAAGCAACGAATTCATGAAAAAAACTCTTGATGCTTTTTGATCGTTTTTGTATCTTAGACGCAAAACCGGAAAACACGCTCAATCTGATCGCGCGTGAAAATTAACTTTTTGAAGGAGAGGGGAGAGTCATGGCCAAACAACTCCGATTCGACGAAGATGCACGTCAGAGGCTCCTCCATGGCGTGGAGAAGATGTCGACGGCCGTCAAGGTGACCCTCGGCCCGAAGGGCAGGAACGTCGTGCTGGACAAGAAGTTCGGCGCGCCGACAGTCACGAACGACGGCGTCACGATCGCCAAGGAGATCGAGCTGGAGGACCCGTTCGAGAACATGGGGGCGCAGCTCCTGAAGGAAGTCGCCACGAAGACGAACGACGTGGCGGGGGATGGAACCACCACCGCAACCGTCCTTGCCTACGCAATGATCAAGGAAGGCCTGAAGTCGGTTGCCGCCGGGATCAATCCCATGGACATCAAGAGGGGGATCGCCCGGGCGGTCGAGGCGGCTGTGGAGGACATCAAGAAGAGCGCAAAGGACATCAAGGAGAAGGAAGAGATCGCGCAGGTCGCCGCCATTTCTGCGAACAACGACCATGAGATCGGCAACCTGATCGCTGATGCCATGGAAAAGGTCGGCAAGGACGGCGTCATCACCGTGGAGGAGTCCAAGAGCCTGGAGACGAACCTCGAGGTGGTGGAGGGGATGCAGTTCGACCGCGGGTTCGTCTCCGCGTATTTTGTCACCAACAGGGACACGCAGATCGCAGTCCTGGAGAATCCCTACATCCTGATCCACGACAAGAAAATCTCCGGCATGAAGGACCTCCTGCCGCTCCTGGAAAAGATCGCCCAGCTCGGCAAACCCCTGCTCATCATTGCCGAGGAAGTGGAAGGCGAAGCGCTCGCCACCCTCGTGGTGAACAACCTCCGCGGCACGCTCTCCGCGTGCGCCGTGAAGGCGCCCGGCTTCGGTGACCGCCGCAAGGCCATGCTGGAAGATATCGCCATTCTGACCGATGGCAAGGTCATTTCGGAAGAGGTCGGCCTGAGTCTGGAAAAGGTGGATCTCGCGGATTTGGGCAGCGCGAAGAAGGTTC
>DATKLB010000052.1:0-2785 GCA_035542615.1 Spirochaetia bacterium
GAGATGCTCCTCCTCGATCCCGTCCCTGCCGTTGCCGCGATCGACATCCCCATAGGCTTGACGGAAACCGGACCGCGGGAATGTGACCAGCGTGCGCGCCGGCTGCTCGGGCGGCCTCGCTCCAGCAGCGTATTTCCGGCGCCCGTCAGGCCCATGCTGAAAGCCGCGACGTACGCGCGGGCATGCAGCATCGGAAGGCGGGCTGACGGACGCAGAATCAATCGCGAGACCTGGAACATCGTCCCGAAAATCGCAGAGGTCGACGCTTTCCTGGGGGCGCACAGGGAGATGCGCAGACGCTTTCACGAAGCTCATCCTGAGGTCAGCTTCTGGAAATTGAACAGTTGCAGTGCCATGGCTTACGGAAAAAAGACCCGGCAGGGCCGCGCGGAGCGCCGCGCGATAGTCGCGTCCCGATTCGCGCGTTATGACGCTGTTCGCGAAACCCTGCCGCGCGGGGGATGGGCGGAGGACGACCTGTTGGACGCCTTCGCAGTCCTCTGGACAGCAAAGCGCGTTGCGCGAGGCGCCGCCGCCGCGGCTCCATCCGATGCGCCGGCCGACCGCCTTGGTCTGCCCATGAAGATTGTCTACTGAAGACCGGCTCATCGCCAGAAGCCGGGGAAAACGAGCCGGATGACAGTGTCCAGCGCCACCCCGAGGATGAGGAGGTTTCCAAACCTCCTGTTGTGCATGAATGCGACGGTGGAGAACCAGCGGGGCCAAACAGGGTACCCAGGCGGGGCCGAAACGGGCCGGGCCTTTGACAATCGCACGATCGCCTTCCAGGCCAGCGGTGCCGCGAGAAAGACGATAAGAAGCACGGGGGTCAGGAAGCGCGGGACCGCAATGCTGTAAAGAATGACCGCGTACGCGAGGATGATGGCCGCGATGTTCAGCGCGCGGGCCGCGGTCTCTCCGATGAGAACGGGCAGAGTGGTGACCCCCTTCTGCCGGTCCTCGCCGGCCTTGTCGATGTGCTTGCCGATATTGATGCTGGCCGTGCCCAGGCCGAACGGGATGCCGGCCAGGACGACGTTCCAGCTCCAGTCGTGGGTCAGAACGAAATAGACTCCCCCGATCATGATGGGTCCCCAGATCAGGAAGATGGTCAGCTCTCCGAGAGCGAAGTACTTCAGGGGGTAGGTGTACAGGAGGAGCATCAGGACGCCGTAGACGACGAGTCCAATGACCACAGGATCGAACCGCGTGGAAAAGAGTGCAAAAAGCGCGGACATCAGGGCGAGAACGCCGCTCACGACGAACCATCGGATCTGGGTTTTCTTGTCCCAGAAACCCTGCACGAGGGGGTGGACGCCATACTGGGTGCGAAAATAATTGTCATTGTCGATGCCGCGGCTGTAGTCGGTATAATCGTTGAGAAGATTGTTCGCCCCGTGGGCTGCGAACAGCCCGAGGGTGACGATCAGCCACGTGAGCCAGGGAAAGCTCCCGTTGCGCAGCGCCAGGAGACCCGCGATGGTGCACGAGTACAGGGTCACAGTCGTGACCCCGGATCGCGTGGCTATCAGCCACTTCGAGATGACGTCCAGCGCATCCCATTCCTGCTTGCTGTCCATGCGGACGAGGGTCGAGGTTGCCTTGCGCCACATTGCGAAATTGATGCTCATTTCATTCTCCTATCCCAATATACGGAATACGGATTGCGAAGGGGAGACGAAGGACGGGATTTTCAGTTCCATTCCCTGCTATACTGCACCTGGGAGGACCACGATCACGATGCTGAAACGACTGTTCGCTGGTGCGCTGCTTGCTTTTCTGGGCTCTTCGCTCTGGGCGTTCGACATGCCGAAACTGCCTGGCAACGTGCCGACGCCGACGGCCGAGGTCAGGCGCTTCCAGCTCGAAGCCATCAGTCTGCGCGATGTCACGTTTCTCTTCGAGCTTGCCGTGAAAAACCCGTATCCCGTGAGCATCTCCTTCACGGGGATGACCCTTGCGTTTGCCGTCGAAGGGGCAAAGGTGTTCACCACGGGCAGCGAAGGGGGGTTTTCCGTACCCGCAAACGGCGAAAAGTCGAATACATTCACCGTCAATCTCGCCTACGAATCGATCATCAAGCTGGTGAAGGACTACACGACGCACGAGTGGCTGAACACGGTGATCGACGGCACCCTGGTCATTCCGCTGCCGAAGATCCCCGGCGTGCCCGACGACGTCACCTTCACGTATTCGTTCTCGAAAAGGATACCGGCAATCAAGCCGAGGGTGTCGCTGCTGAACTTCAGGGTTCTGCCGCCCACCAGGGAGCAGGTGGCTGATGCCATTGTGCGAGCGGGCAGGAAGACCGATCCCGGCAAGGCGCTCGGGGTGTTCAGGAACATCCTCGAGGGAAAGAAACCGCCGGCACCCGTGATCGATCCGGCGGATCTCGATGTTCCCCTCACGGTGGATTTCACCCTGGAGATACGGAACGACGCGCGGGGGCCCCTGTCGTTCGACAAGCTCGGCTATGAGCTTTCCGTCAACGGCGAGCGCCTTGTTGTCGGGGAGAGCTCCAGCATCGTAAGGGAGAAGGGAAAGGACCTCATCACGGTCTCCAATGCGTTCAGCTCCTCGAAGCTCTCGCGAAACGTGAAGGCCGTGTTCTCCCGGAGGAAGGGCTCTTTTGGTGTCATCGGGGACGCGTCGATCAAGTTCCCAGATGAGATCCGCAAGGAGCCTGTTCCGCTCACGTTCAACGAGGCCGGGGCGTTTGCCCTCTAGGCACGCGGCTGGGGTTCCGCGGCATGCTGAGGGTCTGCCAGCGGTCCGATGCAAGGTG
>DATKLB010000053.1:0-10565 GCA_035542615.1 Spirochaetia bacterium
CCAGAGCCTGCACACGACGGTCATGGGTTTCGACGGGAAGATCATCGAGATCCAGATCCGCACCCGGGCCATGCATCAGACCGCGGAGAACGGCATCGCGGCTCACTGGTTGTACAAGAGCGGGGCAATCAAGGAGTCGGAGAAAACGCAGGAGCTGTCGCTCATCAACAAGCTGAAAGAGCTGCAGGGGAGCGGCCCCGTGTCAGCAGACTTCCTTGACGAGATCAAGAAGGAGCTCCTGAGGGATTCGATCTATGTCTTCACCCCCAAAGGAGACGTCGTGGAGCTGCCCCTGGGGTCGACCGCTATTGATTTCGCGTACAGCATCCACACCGACATCGGAGACCACTGCACGACGGCCAAGGCGGATGGGGTCATCATCCCGCTCAAGGAGCCGCTGAAGAACACGCAGGTCGTCGAGGTCATGACCTCCAAGACGGCGCATCCTCACCTGGACTGGCTGCGGTACGTGAAGACATCGAAGGCCCGTTCGAAAGTCAAGCACTGGCTTGCGCAGAACGAGCCGGGCCTGATTTTCGACAGGAACCTCGTGGCCAGAAAGAAAGAGGAGCCACCTCCGACCATCGTGTTCCAGAAACCGAAGACCGAGGGCGAGCCGGAGCCCGAGACGCAGATCCGGGATCCCTCGCGCGTGTCGATCAGGATCGGTCAGGAGCGCAACATCATGATCCGCCTCGCGCAGTGCTGCACGCCGTCCACCGGAGATGCCATCGTCGGTTATATCTCGCGCGGCCGCGGCATCACGGTTCACAAGATCGACTGCCCGAGCGTCTCCTCCATCAAGGACTTCACCGAGCGAAGCATTGACGTAGAGTGGGAGACGGTTTCTCCGAAGTCCACGCGGCGCTTCCAGGTCACTGCTCGCCGCACCTCCAATCTATTTTCCGAGATCGAGGGCGCGCTCAAGAAGTTCGGTGGACACCTCATCGAGGGCAAGCTGGAGGAGAACGAGCTGGAGATGCTCCGGGGGTTTTTCACCGTGGAGCTGGACAACCGCGAGGACTTCGGGAGAGTGATGAAGAGCCTTCGGACCATCCCCACGGTGGTCTCCATCCAGGCAAGCGGGGGATCCCTTACTTCTCCTCCATGACGATCGCTCCCGTCCATCCTTCCTGCGGCGGCGTTTTGACGTTCTCATCACAGCGATGCACGAACATGGCCGCGCACCTGTCCCCGGGCATGAGCCCGAGTACCTGTTCAAAGCCCTGCCTCGCTGCCGTGAAGTCCCTCTTGTAGTACAAATCGAGGGCCTCCGCGTGGACTTTCCAGGCCTGCTCTTGCTTCTCCGTCAAATGGCGTCGGGTTGTATAAATGCGGATTCTATTCTCCTTGCCTTTCACGCGGACCGTGTCGAGCTGACGGCACGCCAGCTTTCCGGCAAAGGTGCGGTGACGCGCGGCGGACTCTGAAATGACAAGCGGTTCCAGATACTTCTTCGTGAGCCCTTCCAGCCGGGATGCAAGGTTGACCGTGTCTCCGATCACCGTGTAGTCCATTTTCTTGTCGGTGCCCATGTTTCCTATGGTGACCACCCCGTAGTGGATTCCGACTCCGATCGAGAACGGCGGCTTGCCCTGCCTCCTCTGCTCCGCGTTGAATCCATCCAGGGCTTCGATCATGTCGAGTCCGGCCATGACAGACTGAAAGGCATCGTCATCGTGCTTCTTCGGCGCGCCGAAATACGCCATGATCGCGTCTCCGATGTATTTGTCGACAACGCCCTTATGCTTGTCGATGATGTCGACCATGACCTTGAAGTACCTGTTCAGCTCGGTGACAACGTCGTCCGGGGCCATCTTTTCCGAGATCGTCGTGAACTGGCGGATGTCGGAAAACAGAATGGCAAGGACATCGCTCCGGCCCACGAGCATTTTCTCAGGATTTCCCAATACCTCGTCGAGCACCTCGGGCGGCACGTATTTCTCGAATATGTTGCGGGTTTTTTCTTCCTTGTGCTTGGCGATTGCTTCACTCAGCGCATATTGCTTCATCTGCTGATACGCCTTGTCGAGCTCTCCCGTCATCAGGTTGAAGCTGTGCCCCAGCTCCCCCGTCTCGTCGTGGTACAGGATCTCCACGCGTCGGGAAAGATCGTTGGTGCGCATGATCTCCCGCATGGCAGCCACGACGATGCGAAGCGGCTTGATCATGAGGTAGGAGAACACGATGAGAAGGACGATTGCCAGCACGAGGGAGGCTGACAGGATGAGGCCTGTCCGCAGGAAGATCTCGGTTGTCGCGCGGTAGAAGGTGTCCCGCTTTTCGGTGACAAGCAGGTACCATCCGAACGGCTCGAACGGCGCTGCCTGGGCCACACGCTCCACCCCGCCGGCCTTGATGGTCATCCACCCGGCTTTACCGGCTTTTCGCAGCCGCGCCAGCTCGCCGCTCTCCGCATCGGTGAGCGACAACGGGCCGGTCGTCATTGCGATTTTCCCGTTTGCGTCCAGGGCAAAGACCAGCTCCGAGTCTCCCCGCACAAGGGTCTGCGCGTAGGATGAGACAGCCGAGTGGGCGGCGTCGACATATTCCTGGTTGCCGACGAAGTTGTTTTCCACGAGGATGGACCATTGGCTGTTTGCATAGTTTACAAGGTCGTCCATTTTGAACGCGAGAAGGCTCGTAGCCACCGACGTTATGCCGTTTCGCGCCGACAACGATGCGACGAAGCCAGTCAAGAGAAGGGGAGCAATCATAAGGGGAAGGACGAGGAGGACGACCTTTGCTCGAATGCTCATCGGGGTTTGGCGCTCACTCTACAGCACTCCTCCTGATGGGTCAACGAAATCCTGTGCGAGGCATGGGCCGGCCGCTTGCACAGGCGCCCAACGGATCTTACAATAGTATCGGTATCAAGTATCGGCATCACCGGCTGCATTTTTCGAACAGCGCGGCCGATGGTTGTGAGAGAAGCAAGCATGCCGCGACAAAGAAGAGAAAGCCGGGGGACGACCACTGCCGGCGGGCTGTATCGAAGAGCACTGACATTTCAAAAGCTCACCTTGTCGCGGGCGTCCGTGGAAGCCGCCACGCCCACCAAGGGTAACGGCGACGGAATCAGTCCCGAGGAGCGCGCAGAGATCGAGAGCCGGCTCGAAGGCAAGCTTGCTGAGACCCGTATCCAGATTTCCCCGAAGGCCCTTGCTTATACGGCAAAACGTCGTGGAGCTCTCTTACCTCTCATCAGCAACGTCGCAATTTTCGCCGTCTTTGTCCTTGTTGGATTGGTCATTTTCCGGCTTCTCAACCACCAGGAGCAGTACATCGCCACGGGGCAGGCAAACGTCCAGGGTGCAGAGAACAAGCTCATTGCGGCCATGAAGAAGGAAACCGAGCAGCAGATCAGGAGCCGGGACCAGGCCATCCTCGATGCCCAGAAAAAGCTCCAGGCGCTTTCCGAGCAGCAGCAGCAGCTCCGGAACCAGAGCGATTTGGCGATCAAGGCCAAGGAGCAAGCGTTGAACGCGGATTTTGAGGCGAGGCTTGCCCGGGAAAAAGCAACATTGGAAAAGCAGGGGCTTTCGAGCGCCGCCGAAGACCAACGCCTGCGGGAGTTCCAGGCAGCGCGCCAGCGCGAGATCGACAAGCAACTGGCCGCGGCCCGGCAGCAGGCGGAGGCGGAGATTGCCGCCCGGCAGAAGTCCCTTGCCGTTCTGGCCTCCCAGTACCAGAGCGATCTCGATGCCGCGCGTCAGCAGCGTGAACAGATCCAGAGCGACTCGGCGAAAAAAGAGGCGGACCTTCGAAGCCAATATGCTCAGGGCCTTCAGGCCGCCGAGTCCGCTCGCGCGGCCGTGACCGAGGAGCTGGCACGGCTGCGAGCGCAGAGAGAGAAGGAGCAGATCGTTCTCGACCAGATCCTAGCCGGCTACACGCGCGTCAACACCGCGCTGCAGCAGCAGGATCTGGCGGAAGCTCAGAGAGGGCTGGACGCCCTCCGCGCATACCTCGACGATCCGTCCGTGGCAACCCTGCCGACCATCCAGAAGCGCCGCGTCGTCGAGATTTTCCTGATCGATTCACTCGCTGATCTCGTCCGCACCCGCCGGTCCGCACCATCGGCTGACACCGCGTCTCTCGCGGAGGCAGGAGCGCAACTGCGCTCGGTTTCCAATTTCGTCGCGCGGGGAGACGCGCTTTCAAAAGCCGGCAACCCTTCCGGGGCCCGTGACGCCTATCTGCAGGCCATCCGCGTCATTCCGTCCGTGAACCGCGGGTACCTCGCGCTGGAGGAGATGCGCTTCGCTGGGGATCAACAGGGGGCGCAGGAGGCGATGGCCGGGCTGCGGAAGGCGAACCTCTTCTACCAGGCTGGCAACTTCCAGGGCTCTCTTTCTCAGTACCGGCAGGCAGTGGGCCTGCTTCTCAAGGATGAGAAAGTGGCCAACCAGCTTACCGACAACGTGATGAACGCCGGCTACCGCGTCCTGGGCGCCGACGACCTGGCGGCCCTGGCGACGCTTCGAACGGACGCGCAGAAGAGACAGGCCATCCTGAAGCGATTGCAGGATATCCGAAGCCAGTACCTGGCTTTTGCGGCGCTCCCTCCGCAATCCGGCCCCGGGGACGCTGCGGTAGATCAGTCCCTGGCAAGCCTCCTCCAGGCAAAGATCCTTGTGCGGCAGATTATCGACTCTGACCCCATTCGGTCCCAGCATCCCCAGCTCGGCTCCGACATCGAACGCTACTTCGCCGCCCTGGAACAGCAGGGAAGGACGGAGGGCCGCACAGCAGCGATGAACGAGGTTGCCTCGGTGCTGGACAGGATAAACGGTGGAGGCAATTCTCCCCTGCCAGCGGCCACGCCTGCCGATTCTTCAAGAGCTGATCCGGTCGTCAGCCTGCTGGACCGGCTGCAACAGGTTCTGGCAGGGAAATAGCTTCGGGACGTCGGGTCGCGCCGCGAAGAGACCGCAGCGCAATCGATCAGTTCGCCTTGATGATCATCGTGTATATTCCCGGAGCGCCCCCGGCATTGTTCACGTCGATGTATCTCAACTGATTTGAGTCCGTGGCCAGGACGGGCCACGTGAGCAGCAGCGGGCTGCTGCTTCCTGAGGCCGAGCCGGGCGGGAGGGGGAGGGCTGGCGGCCCCGGCGGCGCATAGATGCTCAGCATCACGCTCGCTGCTGCGCCCGCCCAGGCGATCGAGAACGTGACAGAGGCGGCGTTGCCGGCGTTGAAGCTCAGGAAATCGTCGAGATTCGTTGAGGTGAGGTTCCCTGTGACGGCGATTGTCATCCCCGGTTGCAGCGTGATCCCCATGCTGGTTGCGGTCGCAAAGTTGTTGTTGGCTGGATCTGTCAGGGCAGCGTCGAAGACTGCCCCCATGTTGTTCGCCGGGGCCGTGTCCTGGTCCACCAGCACGCTTACCACGACCACCAGGTAGTTATAGCCGGGCGTTGCCGGCCAGGTGCCACCGAAGTTGACGATGGAGCTGTTTGTCGCGGCAAGAGGTGGCGTCGTCCCGGAAGCTATCACCAGCGTCGAGCCGGCTAGAGAGGGCGTGGCAGAGGCATAGGCCTGCCAGCTCACGTTTTGCGTGCCCGGGTTGGGGCCGTTGTTGGTCAGCTGGAAGCTTCCGTTCATCGGAGTGCCGGGAGTTGTCGTTGCAACGGAGGTGAAAGTCAGTGCGGAAATGGCGTAGTCCACCTGGGCTGGAGAAATAGAGAAGGCTGCGCTCGCAAGGCTGGCGCCCGCGCTGTCAGCGCTAGATATCGAGGCGATCACGTAGTAGGTGGTTGGCGTCGAGGGAGCGGGCCACACGCCCGAGTACGTGACGGTTGTTGTTCCCGGGCTGCCCAGGGCACCAGTAGTCCCTGACTGGATCACGGAGCTCCCCGCGCCCAGCGCCGGTGTGGGTGACGCATAGACAGTCCAGAAAATCGTCTGTGTTCCGCTCGAGGAGCCCTGGTTCTTGATCGTGAATGTTCCCGAGGCTGTCCCGCCGGAAAACTGGCCGCCCGGGTTGCTCATTGCCGTGATCGCATAATTCACGGGATTGACGACCGCGGTGGCGGTGCTTCCCTGCTTATCTTTGACCTGCACAATCGCAACCCCCGGCGACGCGGGGGCAGTGTAAACGCCCGAGGACGCGTTGATGGTTCCCGGTCCCGAAGTGATCGAGAATGAATACGGAGGAACTCCACCCGATGCACTGAAGGTCGTGCTGCCATTCGCCGGTACCAGGGCGGTGGCAGGAGATATCGAGAGCAGAACGACCAGGATTTTGTTCCCCAGGACGGTGTAGAAAGACGAATTGTCGCATGCGCCCAGCATTGTCAGCGCGACAACCAGGGGGAGGGTCTTCAGTGCGTTCCCGCGCACGATGGTTTCTGCTTTCATAGGTGCAGCTCGAAGTTCATAGACGGGGAGAACCCCATCAAGAGGTATGGCAACTCGAAATACACGTCGTAATCGGCAACAGCGCTGACGCTCACTCCTTGCGTCACGAGCACGTCCAGCCCGATTCCGCTTTTCAGGAATGGCAGCACATTGGTGATGGTTCCCTGCGCACCGGTAACCATCACGAGAAGGGCAGGGCCGCCCGTCACGTGAAAGAAGGGACGGAGGGCTGCGCTGCCCAACTCGTAACGGACATCGATGCCAAGAGGAATGAGGTACGTATCCGAATAATCCTGGAAACCAGTCGCTTTGAAATAGTCCATCCCGGCGTACAGGCCCAGGCCGACGGGTCCTACGGGCGTGTCGATGAACAGGCTCGCGAGCAGGGACGGGAGATATCCGAGAGCGAAGTAATATGATGCGGCGCCCGTCGGGACAAAGGGAGCGAATCCACCGGAAAGAAGGACGCGGTGCCGCACGGGAGAAGCAGGTGGGCGCTGCCCGATCACCTGAACTGCTCCTCCTGCGGGGGGCAAAGTCAATCCGGCTGGTGCCGCCGGTGTTGTGCTGGCTGCGCCCGCATGTCGCGCGGATAGCGCGCTGAGCCTCGTCTGGACTTTTCCGAGGATATCATCGAGTGCTGCCAGGATCACGTCGTCGAGGTGGAGATCGACAGCTCCTCTGGTCTGCACGACAACGGAGGTGTTCGACTCGGCATCGTACCATCCGAGGGTGACGACCATCTGTCCCCCGTCCAGTTGGTAGCGGCAGACGAGAGCCGCGGATGCGCCGCTCGCCTTTGCCCGCGGGAGAGGGGAATCCGTCTCTGAGGGAGCCGCGGAAACGATCTTGCTGGCAACCCCCAGGTTGCCAAGCTTGTACGTGGCGGCCTCGGCGATGAGCGTCGTGAAGTCCTCGGTATTCCTGGATGGCGGATTGATCAGCACCAGGACGTCGGGCGGCACGGGAACAGACTGGGGCGTGACGGCCGGCACCGGGACCGCGCAAAGCACGAGACACGTCGCGAAAATCAAAGCCCGTGTCGTTGAAACCTCCACCCCGATCATCCCTTTCCATGCTCGGCGCAGATCTGCATGTCGCTTACTTTAAGCCTAGCACGAATTCATGCGAAAATCATCCTCGTTATTACACATATGTAACTCCGATGACAAAAAGAGACAGAGCTTGCGTTCAGTCCATGCAACTGGGCTGGGCGACTCGCTCGTTGCCGCGTCCAATGCCTCTGCGGGGTCCCGCTTCAGGCTCGTCGCGACGGCAGTTGGTTGACGATGTAGGCGTTCTCGCCGGTTCGGGCGGCTCGGGGCGAGGCGTGAATGCCCGAGAGATTGCCGGAAACGACGGTCTTGTTGAAAACGATGACGAGAGACGCGCATACGATCACGACGCGGGCAAGCTTCTGAAACATCACAGTCCCCAGGGAAAATATACCACAGCGCAAAGCGCGCGGCGGGCAGGCGCGCTTCTTTGCTCCCGGGGCCGTCTCAACGATACATCTGCATCAGTTGCACGAAGTTGTAGATCTTGCGATAGACGGCGGCAATCAGGCCACGCACGTCCTTGTCCGCGGAGGGCTTGAGCTCTTTCCAGTTGATGAGGAGCGTGGGATTCGGTTTGGTCACGTCCTCGTGAGCCACCTTCAGAACCCGGGCAATCCCCACGAGGTGCTTGACGGAGTCCCCGATCAGAACATGCGCTTCGTCGTTGATCTGTCGCAGGGTCATGCGCAACTGCACCACCGCCTTGCGGTCGCGCTCGGCCTTGAGCGCAATTGTCTTCAAGCGCCGCCCTGTTTCCCCATCTTCCGCAAGGTCCTCGTCAAAGAGGCCGATGGTCTCCGCCTGCCGCAGAAGCTGGTGGAATGCCTCTGACATCTGCTGCGAGGTCTCCTTGTTCGCCCATTTGCCCTTGATGAGAAGGAGATCGACGACCTCGCGAATGCTGGTGGGCAGGTAGTCGGTGAGGAACGCGCGAAGATAGGCGAGGGCCGCGACATGAGCGAACCCTCCGAGAAGCCTTTGCGTAAACTCGGAGTTCGCTTTTTCCGAATAGTTCGTGAGACTGGAGACCGCCCCCGTTCCGAACACGGCTCGTGCCAGCTCCTCGATCTTCTCGTTCCTGCGGCCCGAGGCGGCCTTCTGCGATGTGGCCTCGGCCTCGGTCTTGATCTTCTGGAGGTAAGTCTCGACGATTCTCTCGTTGTGGACCCGGACCATGGGCTTCCAGTCGGGGTCCTGGGCCACGGAGCGGGCGATCTTGAGCAGCACTCCGGTGCGCTGCGCTTCGCGGATGAGCTGGAGGGCCTTGCGCAGCCCGTCCCTGGCTACGACCTCGACCCCCCGGTGTGCCTTCAGGACGGCGAGCAAGCGGTCCCAGTCCGCGTCAGGATCCACGTTCGGCAGAATCTCAAGGAAGTCCTGCAGATCGTCGAGAACCTGGGAAGCGTCGATGGCGGCAAAGCGGGGAACGTAGGAGAAGTCACGCTCGGGCAGCCCCGTGTCGAACTTCCGCAACAAGAGATAGAAGTCGAAGCCGATCAGGTCGAGCAGCACGAGAACGCGGTTGTACAGGGCATCTGAATCCGCCATGGACTCCGCGTCGAAACCCTCCAGGAACTGCTGCAGCTCATGCCGCACCTGAGCGGAAAGCGTGGCGGGATCAGATGATTTCGCCCGTTCGCTGATGGAGCTGTCCGTGAGGCGCTCACGCAGCGCCAGCCTTTCCTCAGAGAGAGTGAGATCCACGAGAGTGGATTTCAGGGCGCCTGATGTTTCCGCGCCTTTCAGGAGGACCTGGCCGGCGGCCACGGTCCGGTAGATCTCCCAGAAGAACCTTGCCATCGCAGGCTCCGCCGTGCCCTGGGAGGGATTGAAGTAACGGGGGCGCACCCTCTTGAGCTCCCCGGAGATCTCTCTCAGCCTTCTCTGCTTCTTTCTCTCCGGATCGTCACTGAGAAACAGGGATGCCAGCCAATCCAGAAACCCCGGCGTCTGCGGCGGCCGTCCGGTCTTTGAGGCTGCTGTCGACTTGGGATTCTGAATGGCCATCCTGGAAGAGCGTAGGAAAAAAGGCACCACCTGTCAATGGAGAAGGCTCTTCCGTTTGTGCACGGCATGCGGCGGACGCCGCGGTCGTTGAACATCCACGGGCTTTCCGATAGGATGCGCGTCACGGGAAAGGAGAGTACATGCAGAAGTGGATTTGCACCGTGTGCGGATATATCTATGACCCCGACAAGGGCGATCCGGAAAACGGAGTCTCTGCAGGGACCGCCTTTGAGAGCCTTCCCGAGGACTGGGTGTGCCCGGTGTGCGGTGCGAGCAAGGACGATTTCGAGAAGACCGCAGCCTGAGCATATCATCTCCCGATGCTCAGAGAATCACAGGGCTGGCCTGCGAATTGGGATTTGCCCGTGCGGGCTTCGTCAATCCGCGCGCGCTTGTAAGCCCCGCGGGATGGCTCCCCTCCACATCAGCCGATAAAGAGCTCGAATGGAAATGGGTGACATCGCCGAATGAATGGAAGGGAAGCGCTTCCATTCTCGTTTGCTGCCTCTCCTGCCACCGTGGAGAGCTGGACGATCTTTCGACTCCGGATGATCCCCACGGCCTGATCGCGCCCTTTGCCCGCAGGAACTACTACAAGACCGCCGCCCGGATGATGCGTCGGCTCCTGGACCGTGTCGAGGCAGAGCTCGGCATCCCGCGAAAGTCCGCGCGGATCTTTTGCAACTCCCGGATGCCGGAGAAGCCGCTCTGCGTCGCGGCGGAGCTAGCTTCCCCTGGCAGGAACGGGTTGTGCATTTCGCCCGGCCTCGGCTCGCTGTTTGTGATCGCCGGCGCGGTCATCCCGAGGCCTTTGGCCGATTCTGTCGCACCCGCCCCGTCGGGGCAGAGCCCCTGTGCTGGCTGCAGGGAATGTGTCGACGCGTGCCCCGCTCACGCCATCACGTCTGCAGGGCTCGTGGATCGCGATCTGTGCCTCCAGGGATTTGCCGCGCGGCCGGTCGAAATGCCGGCTGAGGTGATGGAAAAATGGGGCACACGACTGTACGGGTGCCAGGAGTGCCAGTCGGTCTGCCCGTACAACAGGCGCCTTCCCGTAGAAGGTCCCCCCGCTTCCGGCGAAATCGGGCCAAGCGTCTCACTGCGGTGGTTCCTTTCCCTTGAGGACCAGCAGGT
>DATKLB010000054.1:0-3722 GCA_035542615.1 Spirochaetia bacterium
GGCAAGGGCATGACGCATATGCTCCAGAAGCATCCCGACGGTTCTTCGGATTACATCAGCTGGAACGTGAGGGACCTTGATCACACCGTCCGCTGGATCCTGATGCACGAGGACCAGAAGGTGAACGGGATGGCCTTGCCCTCCACCTGCGATCCCGAGGGTTATGCGGCGGAGAAAAAGAAAGGCAACGTGAGATCACTTCCCGGCCAGGCCACGGTTACCTTCAGCGTGCGGACCGGGTACCTCGATGCGGCGGAAACAAAGCGCATGGAGTCGATGATCCGCTCGCTGTGAGCCGGGAAAGGGACAGGAGAATAGAATGGGCAAGCCGAAGATCACCGTCGTCGGAAGCAACATGGTGGATCTCATCACCTACACGGACCGAATGCCGAAGGAGGGGGAAACCATCGAGGCGCCCCGGTTCGAAATGGGCTTCGGCGGCAAGGGAGCCAACCAGGCGGTGGCAGCCGCTCTCCTGGGAGCCGAGGTCTCCATGGTCACCAAGGTGGGGGACGACCTCTTCGGTCCGAACACGAAGCGCAACTTCGAACGCTACGGGATCGACACCACGTTCGTGGAGTCCGTCCCCGGCGTTTCCAGCGGGGTTGCCCCTATCTTCGTGGACCGTTCGTCGCATAACAGCATTCTCATCATCAAGGGCGCAAACGCCCACCTCCTGCCGAAGGATGTTGACCGCGCGAAAGGGAAGATCCTGGCAAGCGACATGGTCATCATGCAGCTTGAGGTGCCCCTGGAGACCGTCTACCACACCATTGCGCTGTGCGCGACAAAGGGCGTTCCCGTCATTCTCAATCCGGCGCCTGCTGATCCCGCGTTGGATGCCAGGAAGATCCTCGGCGTCTCGCTCTTCGTGCCGAACGAAACCGAGCTCCAGACGCTGACCCGAATGCCCACGGGAATGCTGGACGATGTGAAGGCCGCGGGCAGGTCGCTCCTGAAAAAGGGCATTGCAACGATCATCGTAACTCTCGGCGACAAGGGGTGCCTCCTGGTGACCGCGGACGCGGAAACACTCGTGCCCGCATTCCGTGTGAAGAGCGTCGATACCACCGGAGCCGGAGACGCTTTCATCGGCTGCTTCGCCGTGTCCTATGCGGAGACCGGAGACATCGGCCGGGCCATGGAGATGGCAAACAGGTACGCGGCCCTCTCGACCACGAAACCGGGAACCCAGAAGTCCTTCCTCGATCGCGCGGCTTTCGAGGCAGCCATGGCTTGAGGCCGGATGAGCCGGGGCAGAGCTCTTCCGCTTACCCGGTGATCGCGCCCCTGCTGGCTGAAGACACGAGCCGGGCGTACTTGGCCAGCGCGCCGGTCGTGTAGGCGATTTTTCGAGGTTTCCAGGCCTTGCGCCGTTTTTCGATTTCTTCTTTTGAAATCTCTGCCGAAAGAACTCCCTTTCTTGCGTCGATCGTGATCTGATCCCCGTCCCGCAGAAGCGCGATCAGGCCGCCGTCCAGCGCTTCAGGGCAGACATGGCCCACGAGCATGCCGTGGCTGCCGCCGGAAAATCTGCCATCGGTAATGAGCGCAACGTCCTTCAGCATCCCCGCCCCAGCCAGCGCCGAGGTGGGGGCAAGCATCTCGCGCATCCCCGGCCCCCCTCGAGGCCCCTCGTTGCGTATCACCACTGTGTCGCCCTTTCGGATGGATTTGGCCAGTATCGCCTCGAGAGCCTCTTCCTCGCTCTCGAACACCCGGGCCGGTCCGCGGTGCACGAACTCGCCGATCCCCGCCGTCTTCAAGACAGCCCCCTCCAGGGCGAGGTTGCCATGGAGAATGCTGATGGGCCCCTTGCGATCCACCGGGTCCGAGAACGGATGGATGACATCCTGTCCGCCGAGATCCGTGGGCACGTCGGCCAGATTCTCCTTCACCGTTCTGCCGCTGACAGTCATGCAGTCCCCATGCAGGAGACCTTCATCGAGCAGCAGCTTCATCACCTTCTGCACGCCGCCGACGCGGTACAGGTCGTTCATGACGTAGCGGCCGCCGGGCTTCATGTCGCACAACGTTGGCGTGCTTTCATAGAACGTATTGAAATCGAAGATATCGAGCTCCACGCCGGCTTCCACGGCCAGCGCAAGCAGGTGAAGGACAGCGTTCGTGGAGCCGCCGACTGCCATGACGACCCTGATGGAGTTCTCGAAGGCCTCCCGCGTCATGATGTCCCGGGGCTTTATCCCTCTGCGGACCAGCTCCATGAGCGATGAGCCGGCGCGCTTCATGTCGTCCTTCTTGGCCGGCTCAACGGCGGGGATGGAGCAACTGCCGGAGAGGCTCATGCCGATGGCCTCCATGGCGGAGGCCATGGTATTAGCCGTGTACATTCCGCCGCAGGCCCCGGGCCCCGGGCAGGCGGCGCACTCGATGCCGTGCCGTTCCTCTTCCGTGATCGTTCCCGCGGAGAACTTGCCCACCGCTTCAAAGGCGCTCACGATGTCCACCGGCGTTCCCCGGTAATTGCCCGCCTTGATGGTTCCCCCGTACACGAACAACGACGGGAGGTTCAGCCTCGCCATGGCCATGACAGTGCCGGGGATCGTCTTGTCGCACCCGCCGATGCCGAGGATGGCGTCCATCTGGTGCCCGCGCACAACAAGCTCGATGGCATCCGCAATCGTGTCCCTGCTCACCAGGGAGCACTTCATTCCCTCGTGGCCCATTGCCTCGCCGTCTGTCACAACGAACGTATTGAACTTCATGGGTGCGCCGCCGGCCTCTTTGAGCGCGGCCTTGGAAATGGCGGCCAGCTCGTCGATGTGGACATTGCACGGGGTCACCTCGCTGCCAGCCGATGCAATCGCGACTATCGGCTTCTCGAAATCGGCATCGGTGAACCCCACGGCGCGAAGCATTGCCCGGTTGGGCATGCGGGCGACCCCTTCCGTCATCGCCCGGCTGTGCAGGTTCAGCTTCACGCGTGTCGGGTCAGCCACGGGCTGTGCCTTTCGCCACGGCGAACCCACGCAGGTACGGGATTCGAGAAGCCGCGCCTCGTATCGCATCCTTGTTCGAGAGGAGCATCGTCGTGGTGTCCCATGTGCCTGATGCGAGACTCTTCCTGTCGGAGTCCGGCATGGTGAACGAGAACTTCCGGCCGCCGGCGCTGATGGTGAGAGACTCGAGATCCATGGTGAGCTCGATGGACGGGCTCGCTTCGACGAGGGCCTGGAGCTTCGCCGCGTCCTCGTAGGAAACCCTCGCCGCGGGAAGGCCCAGCGCCGTGCAATTGCCGGAGAAGATCTCTGCGAAGGACTCACCGACAAAAGCGGTGATTCCCATGCGCATCAGGGACTGCGGAGCGTGCTCCCGAGAGGAGCCGCAGCCGAAGTTTCTGTTGACGAGGAGAATGGACCCGTCCTTGAACCGCGGATCATTCAATGGATGCTTCTTCGGCTTTCCGTTTTCATCGAAGCGCTCGTCCATGAACGCGTACTTTCCCAGCTCCTCGAAGGTGACCATGCGAAGGTAGCGGGCCGGTATGATCCTGTCCGTGTCGATGTCATCCCCCGGCAGAACGATTCCCCTGCCCTTGATGAGCTTCCTGATGCTCGAAACCTCAGCCATCACTACCTCCCGTTGCCGGTGCCAGCAGGCACGGCCCGTCTGGCATCCACCACCTCGCCGGCGAGCGCCGCGGCGGCGGCCATGACGGGACTCATCAGGAGCGTGCGACCCCGCGGGGAGCCCTGCCTGCC
>DATKLB010000055.1:0-14874 GCA_035542615.1 Spirochaetia bacterium
GGGCTGAACACCAACCCGAACGTCGACCTGATTGCGATCCTCATCATGCTCGCATTCTTCCTCATCCTGTTCTTCCTCCCCCTGATTCCTGGTCTCAACCGGCTCCCACTTTGGATAGGATTCTACAAGCTCGTCTGGCGGGATTGGTACAAGAAGCAGCAGGGAAGCCCGACCAGGAGCCGCAAGTAGCCGGTGGTCCGCAGCGCCGCCGCCTGAGCTCGGCGCGACTTGTTCTCCGCACCCGTTTTTCCTATCTTGAAATGCGTCTATGAAGACCTCCGCGCGCGCGAGCCGTGGCATCGCCAATCTGAGATCGCTGCTTCCCTACCTCCGCGAGCACTGGGTCGTGCTCGCTATCGGATTTGCGTTCATGCTCGTCCAGAACTACGGGGCAGTTCGCGTTCCCGGATATTTCCAGAAGATCGTGGATGAGCTCACCGGAGCCAACCGGGCCGGCGTCATCCTGGGTCTCCTGCTCTCTGCCGCCATCTACGCGGCGGTCTCCGTGGTCTCGATGTATGTCATGCGCCGCCTGATCATCGGCGCCTCGCGGGATATCGAGTACAGCCTCAGGGCGCGAATCTACGACCGCCTTCTCGAGCTGGACTACTCGTTCTACCAGGCTCACGAGACAGGAGACCTCGTCTCCCGGACGACGAATGACCTGGACAACGTGCGCACGCTGCTGGGGCCGGGGGTCATGTACATTCCGAACTCCCTCAGCATGTTCGGCCTGTTCTTCCCCGCGTTGTTTCGCCTGAACAGCGGGCTCATGCTCATCGTCACGGCCGTGCTCGTGGCGGTGATCGCCTTTGTGTTCATCGTCCTTCCCCGGCTGATGCCGTATTTCCGCGCCATCCAGGAAGCCACGGGGAAGATCAACAGCCGGGTCTGGCAGGTGGTCACCGGAATCACCACCGTGAAACTCTACACCATGGAAAAGGGGGAAGAGTCGCGGTTCCTCGAGCAGAACAGGGACTTCCTGAAGCGCAACATGGCCCTGGCCAGGGCCCAGGAGTTCCTCTGGCCGACATTCATCTTCGTGTTCTCCGTGACTCAGCTGGTGATCGTGCTCTACGGCGGGAAGCTGGTCATCTCGGGGGTCATGAGCCTTGGCCAGCTCCTGCAGTTCAGCGTCATGATCACCACTCTCACTTTCCCCGTGCTCTCTCTCGGCTGGATCATGTCCTTGATCCAGCAGGGCATCAGCGCAATGGGCAGGATAAACGTGATCCTCGACGGACCCGTGGAGCACAGAAGCGACTGGAAGGAGCTCTCCGACACGACACTTTCCTTTGACGTTCGAAATCTCAGCTTCAGCTACGCGGGTCAGACCAGGAAATCCCTCGTCGACGTGAGCATGAAAATCGGCGCCGGCGAGTTCATCGGAATCACGGGGACAATCGGCAGCGGGAAATCCACCCTCGTCAACCTCCTCACCGGGCTCCTGAAGCCCGGGCGCGGAATGGTGCTCGTCAATGGAACCGACATCCGGGACATCGAGCCGTCCGCCCTCTTTCGCAGGATCGGGATCGTCTCCCAGTCCCCGTTCCTGTTCTCCCGAACGCTCGCGGAGAACATCGCGATGGGGAAGGACGGCACCGCAGATGACAGCAGGGTAAGAGAAGTGTCACAGCTTGCCGGGTTAGCCGGAGACGTTTCGGCATTCCCGGACGGTTACGGCCAGATGCTCGGCGAGCGCGGCATCACGCTTTCCGGAGGTCAGAAGCAGCGGACCGCCATCGCGCGGGCTCTCATGAAGGACAGCCCCGTGGTCATACTGGACGACTCGCTGTCCAGCGTCGATGCGGGAACGGAAGCGACGATCATCGAGAACCTCAGGCAGCTCAAGGGACGGAAAACCCTCATCGTCGTCTCCCACAGGATTTCTCCCCTCAAGGGCGCGGATCGCATCTATATCCTGGACGAAGGAAAGATCGTGGAGCAGGGCACGCACGCGGACCTGGTTCCGCGGGGCGGGCTGTACGCGCGGCTGGTGCGTTACCAGCAGATGGAAGAAAGCCTCCTTTCCGGGGGTGAGAGATGAGCAGAGCCGCGGGGAGACCCAGCGCCGTGGAGGCACGACTCCTCACACGTCTCCTGCCCTACGTCGGACGCTATGCGTGGCTGGGGATAGGTGCGCTCGTGTGCCTCGTGATCGTGGACGCGGCGGGAGTGCTCCAGCCCTACCTGGTCAAGCACGCCATCGACTCGGACGTTGCGCAGCGGGATCTGCATGGCCTCATCCAGACGGGCATCACTCTGGCCCTTGTCATGATCGCCGGATATGTTTTCCAAGTCGTGTCAGGATACGGCATCCAGTACCTGGGCCAGCGACTGCTCCTCGATCTCAGGATGGACCTGTTCCGCAAGGTCCTGTCGCTGTCCAACGACTTTTTCGACCGCACCCCGGTGGGCAACACGCTCACCAACCTCTCCAATGACCTGGAAGCGCTGCGTGAGTTCATCGCCGAGGGGATTGTCAGCGTCGCGGGCGACATGCTGCGGGTCTGCCTCATCCTCATCGCCATGCTCCTCATCAACTGGGCCCTGGCCCTTGTCGCGTTCATCACGATTCCGCTTTTCATCACGGCAACGCTTCTCTTTCGCGCGACAATCAGGTCCGGGTTCCGACAGGTCCGCAAGGCAAACGGCGAGATCAACGTTGCCCTGAGCGAGACGATCTCAGGAGTGCGCGAGATCCACCAGTTCGGCTACGAGAAGGAGGCACGGGAGTCCTTCGCGCGCAACAACAGGAGCTACCTCATGGCGTACATGAAGGTGGTCAACGCGTACGCGCTGTTCTTTCCCGCTATCGAGATCGTGACCAACGCGAGCATGATCCTCATCCTTCTGTTCGCGCATTTCTGGGTGGGAACGACGCTGCATGTCGGGGAGATTTTCGCCTTCTTTGCGTACATCAACATGTTCTTCTGGCCGCTCCGCCAGCTCGCGGAGAAGTTCAACCTTCTGCAATCCGCCGTCGCGGCCACCGAGCGCATCTTCAAGCTCATGTATGAGAAAGTGACTGTTGTCCCGCCCATCGATGGACCGCGCTCCCTCGCCTCGCCGTCCGAGCTCGTTTTCGACAATGTCTGCTTCCACTATGCTCCCGATGCTCCCGTGCTCCGCGGCATCTCGTTCCGCGTGGCCCCGGCAGAGAAAGTGGCGATCGTCGGTCCCACCGGCTCGGGAAAAACCACCCTGATCAGCCTGGTAACGCGGCTGTACGACGTGCGGGAAGGACGCATCCTGCTCGACGGACGGGACATCAGGTCGCTTCCGTTCGAGACGCTGCGGCGGAGCGTGGCCACGGTGCCGCAGGACGTGTTCCTGTTCACCGGCACCGCTGCGGAAAACATCTCTCTCTACGAGGAGTCAGTGGACTGGCGCACAATCGAGCACGCGGCCCAGGAGGTGCGGGCAAACCGATTTATCGCGGCGCTCCCCAGGGGATACGGCGAGCAGGTTGGAGAGGAAGGAAAGCGTCTTTCCGAAGGGCAGCGGCAGCTCATCGGGCTTTCGCGGGCATTCGTACGCAATCCGTCCCTGGTCATCCTCGACGAGGCGACCTCCAATATCGACTCAGAGACCGAGCACCTGATCAGCGAAGGCATCCAGCGGCTGCTTGCCAACCGTACCGCTCTCATCATCGCGCACAGGCTCTCGACGATCAGGAGCGTAGACCGCATCCTTGTGCTCCATGGAGGCAGGATCGTGCAGGAGGGAAACCACGACGAGCTCGTGCAGCGCGACGGCCTCTACCGGCAGCTTTACGAGATGCAGTCTCTCATGCTCGCGAAATAGCACTCTTTGCAGGCGCGCGGCGGCCTGATATCTTCAATGCCCATGAAGCTCGTGGTCAGGAGAGGCACCCATGGGCGGGGAGTGTTCACCGAGGAGGCCATCCCTGCCGCCACCTGGATCATCCGGTTCACGGGACCTTTCCTGCGCTACGCCCAGACGAGCGCGTCGACCTATGCGCTGCAGATCGGTCCGGACCTGTACATCGGCGCTTCGGGAGAACCTGACGACTTTATCAATCATTCCTGCGAGCCAAACTCAGGGCTTCGGATCGACGGGACGACCGTGGACCTGTATGCCATCCGCGATATCGCGGCCGGTGAAGAGATCCTGTTCGACTATTCGACGACCTTCGATGAAGACGATTTTACCATGAGCTGCCAGTGCGGCGCCCCGTCGTGCCGAGAAATCATCGGAGATGGAAAATACCTGCCCGAGGCGGTGTGGCAGAGATACCTCGCCCTCGGAATCATCCCGGAGTACGTCACGAGGAGCCGGGCCGCGCTCGTAAAGCCGGGGCCTTCATGAGGTAATCGAGCGGCGCACGGAAACGCCCGGCCACAAACTCGTGGCCGACGAACGGCGCACCGACTATACTCAAGCCATGGACATTCTGTACGTGCTCGTGGCTGTGCTCGCCGGGGGCGTCGTCGCGCTGCTCTATGCCCTTGCCCGGGCCCGGTGGATCAATCAGCAGCCAGCCGGGGAAGGAATCCTGCGCCGCATCAGCGGCTACATCTCTCAGGGCGCCATGACATTCCTTGGGAGGGAATATCGCGCCCTCGTGCCTTTCGTCATCATCGCCGCAGGGTTCCTCGCGGCCGTCAACTGGGGCAGGCTCAGCTTCCAGGGCCTTTCCTTCGCCCTTGGGGCAACCTGCTCCGCCCTCGCGGGCTTCGTGGGCATGCGCGTGGCAACGGCGGCCAACGTGCGCACGACAAACGCCGCACAGACTGGCCTTCCCGGGGCGCTGAAGGTCGCTTTCGTCGGCGGGAGCGTCATGGGCATGTCGGTTGTGGGACTCGGGCTTGTCGGCGTGTGCGCCGTGATCCTGGTCGCCGTTTCGATCATGGGAACCGGAATGTCCATCCTGGTTGGCGTCGTGACGCCGCTGTTGACCGGCTTTGCGCTGGGCGGCTCTTCGATTGCGTTGTTCATGCGGGTCGGCGGGGGCATCTACACGAAGGCGGCAGACATCGGGGCCGACCTCGTGGGCAAGCTCGAGGCCGGCATCCCCGAGGACGACCCCCGCAACCCGGCGACAATTGCGGACAACGTCGGCGATAATGTCGGGGATGTCGCCGGCATGGGAGCGGACCTTTTCGAGTCCTATGTCGGAGCCCTGATCGGGAGCATGATTCTGGGCTTCGCCGCCACCAACTCCGACATCATGCGTCTGAAGCTCGCCGGGTTGCCCCTGGTTCTCTGCGCGCTCGGAATACTGGCCTCGATCGCGGGGACGTTCCTCGTGCGCGTCCGCAAAGGTGGATCGCCGCAAAGGGCCCTCACCATGGGAACTTTTGGCGCCGCGCTGCTCACGGCAGTGCTCGCCTGGCCGGCAACTGTCCTGATGCTGGGAAACAACCGCCTCGACGGCGTGCCGGGGATCACGCAGATCTTTCTTGCGTTCATCACCGGTCTTGCCGCCGGAGTGCTCATTGGTTTTCTCACCGAATACTTCACAGGAACCGGACGCCGCCCGGTGAAGGCAATCGTGCGCGCGTCTGAGACCGGGCCGGCAACGACGATCATCACGGGCATCGGCGTCGGAATGCTCTCCAGCATGCCGGTTGTGATCGTCCTTGGCGCCGCGCTCCTGGGAAGCTACGCCCTGGCAGGCCTGTACGGCGTGGGGATGGCGGCCCTCGGCATGCTGGGCACGCTGGGCATCCAGCTGGCCGTGGATGCCTACGGCCCCATCGCCGACAACGCGGGAGGAATTGCCGAGATGGCCGAGCTCGCTCCCGAGGTGCGCAGAATCACCGACAGCCTGGACGCCGTCGGCAATACGACGGCCGCCATCGGGAAGGGATTTGCAGTCGGGTCCGCGACGCTCGCGGCCATCAGCCTTTTTTCCGCCTTCAAAGAGCAGGCGGGAGCGAAGATCATCGACATCGCCGACATCCGCGTGCTGGCGGGGATCTTCGTTGGCGCCGGCATCCCTTTTTTCTTCTCGTCGATGGCCATTGGAGCTATCGGGCGCGCAGCGTTCGCAATGATCCAGGAGGTCCGCCGGCAGTTCCGCGAAAGGCCGGGAATCCTCACGGACTCCGAGAGCCCCGACTACAACACGTGCATCGACATCAGCACCCGTTCCGCTCTCCGCGAGATGATCCTCCCCGGGCTCACAGCGCTCGTGTCCCCGCTGCTGGTCGGGTTCCTGGGCGGCATCGAGATGCTCGTCGGCTTGCTGGCCGGAGTGACCTCCAGCGGTCTGATCCTGGACGTCTTCATGGCGAACTCGGGAGGCGCGTGGGACAACGCGAAAAAAATGATCGAGACGCGGACAACGAGTGGGAAGGGGTCGGATGCGCATCGGGCAGCCGTCGTCGGGGACACCGTCGGGGATCCGTTCAAGGACACGGCGGGACCGTCCATCAACATCCTGATCAAGACGATGAGCGTGATTTCCCTCGTCATCGCCCCGATGCTCCGACACTACTGGGGGAGGTAGCATGGAGTACCAGAACCGGCTCTACGTGATCCTGCATCCGACCACGGCGCTCATCGGGTCGCAACTCACTCCCGAACAGCTTGCGCGCCATTACACGGTCGGTCCCACCCGGCATTACCGCGGCAAGGTGCTGTTCGCCGAGGTCGACATCACGTATCGAGATCCGTATTTCCGAGTCGATGCGGCAATCGTGGAGCTGAAGCCCCACGAGGACGGGCGCCCCAAGGCGACCAAGTTCATCTCCTGCTACCGGGTCCTCGAGCACCTCGACCTTTCCGCTCTGAAGAATCTCTACCTGAGCTCGGAAGAAGGTCACTGCCTCGAGATCGAATCGCGGCCCTACTCCGGGGGCGAGCACGAGGGAGAGAACATCTACGCCGAGATTTCCCCGCTGCGCATGCTGGTTCTCTCCAAGCTCGACTTCGTGGATTTCGGCAGGTTCATCACGGACCCCGACAACGCCATCGGCGCCCCGAGATTTCTGTACACCGCGATCGACCTGAACGTCGCCGAGTTCATGGCCGAGTACGAGCACAACCCGTTCATGCAGCCGCCGATTGCCAACCTGCATCCTTCAATCCTGAGAGACGCCGTCAAGGAGCTGCGCACATCCGGGTACAAGAGCAACAAGGGACTCAGCCTGCGAAGCAACCTCGACAACGTCTCCTACAAGCTGATCAAGAAAGGCTTCATGTTTTCCTCGGGGCGGGACGAGAAGTTCTATCCCATGCCGTCACTGGCGGAGATCGAGAAAAGGAACCTCAAATTCTGGCGAAGCCTGTGAGACGCGATGCCAGCGAGCGGCTACGACACGGGGCCCAACTCGCCGAGCATCGTGGGAACCAGCTCCGATACGGTGGGATGGATGTGCATGGCCCGCTTGAGCAACGTGAACGGGACCTTCGCGTACATCACGTCCAGGATTTCGTGGGTGACCTCGTCTGCCCTGCTGATCCGGGTCATGGGCCGCACGGGCGGAGTTTTCAAGCGTACGCTGCCGTCATCTCTCAGAAAGCGAGCCCGAGACTTACCGTGAACCCCCAGTTCAGTCCCTTTACCAGCGAACCGGAATTTCCGCTCTGAAAGTCGTAGTTCGCGCTCACCGCTGCGCTGCCCGTGACGACGTCGAGAACAATGATGCGGTAGCCTGCCATGAGCGATGTGCGAAGATCCACGCCATCCCGGCCTTGGACAGTCGGCAAGGCAAAACCGTAGATGGCGCTCAGGTTGGCGAACGCTCCGGACCCGACGCCGCTGAACGGATAGTAGGTGAGGCCGGCGCCCACGCTGTTCAACACATCGGGAATCCCGTAGCTTGCGCTGAGGTCGAAACCGAGGGAGCGAGAGGTATCGATCGGAATGACGTACTCGGCGAGAACCGAGTTGTTCATATGAAAGATGTAAGCTCCCTCGAAACGAAATGGTCTGAGCTGATCAGCCACGGCGATAGTGGGAGCGGCAAGGAGCAGTGTAAATTGGAGCAGGATGAGCGCGAGAGATTTCACCTTCGGCCTCCGGGCAATGCTAAAGCAAGAAGTATGCCAACTTTGATACACCACTGCTTCTCAACTCTTTTATCCACAAGCAAATACCAGAAGCGTCCCAAGCCTCGGCTGGATACACCTCGTTCGTGTCTACTTTTGTGCACGTTGCAGCTATTATCGGCTCAATCGGGTTCTGCCACTGCGCCGGCCTGATCGAGCGCGTGCTCCAGGTCCCTGCGGATATCGTCCACATCCTCGATCCCGACGCTCAGGCGGATCGTTCCCTGGGTGATGCCAAGGTCCCGCAGCTCGCTTTCCGTGAGACCCCGGTGGGAGGTCTTGCCAGGGTGCGAGACGGTTGTCGAGACCCCGGCCAGCGAAGGCGCAAACGCGATGAACGAAAGGCTTCGCATGAACCTTTCGACAGCGCGAAGCCCTCCCGCCAGGTCGAAAGCCATCATGCCTCCGGTCCCTTTCGGGAAGAGCCGGCAGGCAAGCGAGTGTTGGGGATGGCTGGTGTTTCCCGGGTAATGGACTCTCACCACCTGCGGGCGTGATTCGAGCCACGCGGCAATACGCTGCGCATTTGCCGTATGCCGCTCCATGCGCAGCGCGATGGTTTTTGCCCCGCGCATCGTCAGCCACGCCTCGAACGGGCTCAGGTGCCCGCCGCTGTTCTGCGTGAACCTGCGGCACCGTCCGATCCAGTCCCGGTCGGCAACGACCAGGCCGCCGGAGGCATCGCTGTGGCCGTTGATGTATTTCGTGGTCGAATGCACCACCGCGTCAGCACCGTGGGCGAGCGGTTGGAAGAGGACCGGGGACAGAAAAGTGTTGTCCACCACCAGCTTCGCGCCCGCTGCGTGAGCGGCCGCCACCAGCCGCGGGACGTCGGCAACTCTTGCAAGCGGGTTGGAACAGGTTTCCACCAGGAGGATTCTGGTCCCCGGCCGAAGGGCGTGCGCCACGATATCGGGGTTCTCCACGGAAAGGAAATCGACGCCGACTCCCAATCGCTGAAGCTCCTTCTCCAGCAGGCTGTGCGTGCCGCCGTAGATGTCGCGGGCAGCCGCTATCCTGTCGCCCGCCGAGCACTCGGATGCGAGCACGGCCAGCAATGCTGCCATCCCCGAGGCGGCAACGTGGGCGTCTTCTCCGCCTTCCATTGACGATCCCCACTGCTCGAGCGCGCGTTGGTTCGGATTGCCCAACCGCGTGTACATGTAGTTGTCGCGGTTGCCGCTGAGGAAGTCGTCAACCTGTTCCAGTCCCTCGTACACGAAGACTGACGTTTCGTAGAGCGGCATCGTCTTGGGTCGCGTGACCATGGGGCGATCGGCTTGCTCGCCGCTGTGCAATGCACGAGTAGAAAAGCCCTGATCGGACATAGTGGCTCCCTCTGTCGAAGTGGCCTTTTCCTGGGAAAGGCAATAGACTGTACCGGAAAGGCAGGGGGACCGTCAAAGTGGCTCGGCAGAGCACGTTCAGCGGAAATCGTCTCGAGGACTACGCTCTGGCGCTTCGACAGGTTCCGCTCCTCTGGGAGTCAGACCTCCCTCTGGCCTCGAACCTCGCCAACATCTCTGCGCTTCTCAAGCAGTGCATGGACCGGGTCAACTGGGCTGGCTTCTACCTCTGGCACGAGGCCACCTCTCAGCTGATCCTCGGTCCTTTCCAGGGGCTGCCCGCGTGCACCCGCATCCAGCCTGGCAAAGGGGTGTGCGGGACCGCCGCGGCAACGCAAAGGACTCAGCTTGTCCCCGACGTGCATCAGTTTCCGGGACACATCGCATGTGATGAGGCGAGCCAGTCTGAAATCGTTGTGCCGATCATCCGTGATGGGGTTGTGCTCGGCGTGCTGGATATCGACAGCCCCCGGAAGGCTCGATTCGATTC
The DNA here is from genome assembly GCA_035542615.1 of Spirochaetia bacterium. GTDB lineage: Bacteria > Spirochaetota > Spirochaetia > SZUA-6 > Fen-1364 > Fen-1364. Next base: position 9,859 of record DATKLB010000055.1, read on the forward strand.
CGTTGACCGGGACTGGTTGGAGAAAATCGCGCGGTCTTTGGCCGGCCTCTGGCCCCGCGCCGGCGCGCGGGAGTGAGCGGCGTGCTCTGAGGGGCAGCGGTGAACAGGCAGCTCAGTTTGCCTGGGAGCTCCCGTGCCCAGGACTGCGATCCAGCTGGGCCAGCATGATCCCCGCGGCTTCGTCGGGGGAAAGGGCGCGGGGCCGGGAAGACTTCCATGGAACGGGCAGCTTGGCAAGGGAAGGGACGAGCTCGATCCGATTGAACCGGACGACCGTGCAATCGAGATCGCTCTCCATGATGAGGCGAAGCGCTTCGTCCACTTTTTCCAGCGCCGGACCGAACAGGTCGAGCGCGCGCCGCATGGCCTTGCGGGAGCCGAACAGGGTCTCACCCATGTAGGGAACGCCGGACCCGGTCTGCCAGACGAGCCTTTTCACGCCGACACGTTTCATTGCCGTGATAACCGCGGAAGCCGCGCGCTTGGTGGAGTCGGGTTTGATCCCGGCATCCGGCCCGAGCACTGTCATGACGACCTCGACATCCTTGAGCGCGCGCTCGAGGGCGCTTTCGTCCTTGGCATCCCCCCTGATGATCGTCAGCGCTTTGTCCGAGAAGTGAAGGAATATGGGGAAACGGACAAAGGCAACGACCCGGTGCCCGGCCTCGAGGGCCCGTCGAACAAGCCGGCGCCCCAGGCGCCCCGACGCGCCCAGAACCGCAATTTTCACGAAGAAAAGTATATCATTTTTCCGGCTGACATGACATAGGGTCAAGCAGAGCAGGGGTGGCCAGCGCGGGTAGCCGACCACGGCGAACATGGTGTTGAATCATGGCATGAAGGAAAAAAAGACCGGAGACTATGTCGGGGCAGTCGTCGCGAACATCATCGTGCTCGTTTTCGTGAACACGCTCCTGCTCTGGCGTCAATCGACCCAGGGGATCGTCCTGGAGAGCTGGGCCGATGTGCTGTGGGCCCTGGATATATCTCTGGGGGCGCAGATCTTCGGGAACCTCCTCCTGTGCTTCTACCGCCCCCCGTGGTTCTCAGCCCTCATCCGGGCGTTCCTCGCCGCGGCGGGGCTGATGTCGATCATCGTATTTTACATCGTGTTCCCGCTGGACTTCTCTCACGCCGTGGGCGCCTGGCTGAACACGCTCCTGAAAGTCGTGCTGATTGTCGGCATGGCCGGGTCCGTGATCGGGCTCGTGATCGAGCTTGTGAGGTTCATCAGGGCAGCGGGCCGAGCGGCGTCCGGACGGTCCTGACCAGGCTCACGAGAAAGTCGCCGTCACAGAAACCGATCGATCAACTGGGGGACGGTCAGACGCTGCAGGCGCTCCCGATCCTGGAAGAGGGTGACGATCCGCTCGACGCGTTCGGCGGAAAGTCGTGTTGAGAGGTTTTGCCGCAGCTTCGCGAAAAGAAGCGGCACTCCTTCGGCCCGTCGGCGCCGGTGGCCCAGGGGATACTCCACTGCCACTTCCTCGGTCGAGCTCCCGTCATCGAAAAACACCTGCAGCGAATTGGCAATCGAGCGCTTTGCAGGATCCAGGTAGTCCGCCGAATATCGCTGGTCTTCTTCGAGCACCATCAGGTCCCGCAGCCGGTCGATTCGAGGATCTCGGGCAGTCGCTTCCTCGTAGTGCTCGGCGCGAAGGCTGCCGTGGATGAGGGCCACCGCAACCGCGTACTGCAGAGAGTGGTCTCGGTCCGCGGGGTTTCGCAAAGGGCCGCGCTTGTCGATGATTCGAAGCGCCGATTCCTGTGTCCGCACGTGGATCCCTCGTATCCGATCCAGCCTGTCTTTCACCCGGGGATGAAGGATGAGGGCTGCCTCCACGGCTGTCTGCGCATGGAACTCGGCAGGAAACGAAATCTTCCACAAGATGTTTTCCGCGACATACGAGCCGAAAGGACGGCCCACGCGCAGAGGCTGTCCATGTAAAATGGCATCCTGGAAGCCCCAGCGGGGGGCAGAAAGAGCTGTCAGGTATCCCGGCTCCCCCGCCATGCCCATCAGGGCGAGGCGCACGCCCCGCGCTGTCGCATCCCCGGCAGCCCACGACTTTCGAAAGCCCGTATTCGGCTCGTGGCGATACGTGCGAAGCGGCCCAACGTCGATCCAGGCGTTCGACAGGACATCGATGATGCGCATCTGATCGCCGCCCATCAGCCAGGTTGCAGCCGCCGCGGTGGCAACCCTCACCAATATCACGTGGTCCAGCCCGACGCGGTTGAAGGAATTCTCCAGGGCCAGGACGCCCTGGATCTCATACGCCTTGATCTGCGCTTCCAGCAGCCGCCGGACTGTCACCGGTTCGGCCGCCCTTCCCGCTGCCTGGCCACGGCTCAGCCAGTCCGAAACTGCCAACAGTCCGCCGATAGTGTCCGACGGATGCCCCCATTCCGCGGCCAGCCACGTGTCGTTGTAATCCAGCCAGCGGATCATGGCTCCGATGTTGAAGGCGGCCTGGACAGGGTCAAGCTCGAAGCCTGTCCCCGGCACCCGGCTGCCCGGCGACAGCACGGCTCCATCGACAACCGGGCCCAGCCGCCGGCGGCACTCGGGAAACTCCAGCGCGAGCATTGCGCAGCCGAGGCTGTCGGCAAGGCTCCAGGAGGCGGCCTCGAAGGCGGCATCGCTTTCCAGGGGACTGCGGGAAACGTACTCGGCGATGTCGATGAGCAGCCGGTCAGCCTCCGGCTGGCTCATCGTTTTTCATCAGCGACGAGCGGAACGTACACTCTTGGCTCGGGACCCGTGTAGCGGCTGATCGGCCTGATCAGCTTGTTGTTGGAGCGCTGCTCCAGGATGTGAGCCATCCAGCCGCTGATGCGCGCAAGCACGAACATCGGCGTATACAGCTCCGTGGGAATGCCGCAGAACCGGTAAGCAAGCGCGCTGTAGAAATCCAGGTTCGGGAAAAGCTTCTTCTCCCGCCACATCACCTGCTCTATCCGCTCGGCAACGGCAAAGAGGCTCTTCTGGTCCGGCTCGACCGCCAGGCGCGCCGCCCACTCCTTGATCACGGGAGAACGCGGATCGCTCACCGTGTAGATGCGGTGGCCGAAGCCCATGATTTTTTCCTTTTTCTCGAGGCGCTCGAGGATACCTCGTTCGGCTTCGGTGGGAGTACTGTAGGCCTCGATCAGCTTCATCGCCTCCTCGTTCGCGCCGCCGTGCAGGGGCCCGGCAAGCGCGCCGATGGCCCCGACCACCGCGGAGTGAACATCGGACAGGGTGCTGACAATCACGCGCGCGGCGAAGGTTGACGCGTTGAACTCATGCTCAGCATACAGGATGAGCGACACGTCGAGACACCTGCGCGCGCTTTGCGTTGGCTGTCTGCCGAGCAAGCCATGCAGGAAGTATCCGGCAAGCGAGCTCTCATCGTCAGGCAGGTCCTTGCCGAGGCGCTGCAAGAGAATGGAGGGAAGCACGCCAACCAGGCGGTCGGCACACTGCAGGGGATCCCGCTCCTTGCGTTCCGGCTCCATGTTGCCAAGCAGCGAGACACCCGTTCTCAAGATGCCCATCATGCTGTCCCCCGGGGGAATCTCTCTCAGCATTCTCGAAAGAAGCGGGGGAAGCTGCCTCATGCTCCTCAGCCTCTGATGATAGTCCGAAAGCTCGGCGGGTGTCGGCAGCTCCCCGCGCAGGAGCAACCACACCACTTCCTCGAAGCTCGCGTTCGCGGCCAGGTCCTCGATGGAATACCCGCGGTAGCTCAGTCCCCGGCCCTCTATCCCCACTGTGCAGATGGCGGAGTCGGCTGCCACGATGCCGGCGAGGCCTCCCACCTTCTTCACATCGGCAAACTTCCGCTCGTACTCAGCCATGTTTCTGCTTCCGTTCCTGGGCCTCATATCCCAGAAGGTCATACAGCTCGGCTCGGGTCATCATCTGCGGCAGCACCTCCGCCTGGGTTCCGCGGCGTCGGATGGCCGCAAGCACGGTCATGGCCGCCTTGTTCATCGCGCGGCTTGCGGAGAGCGGATACAGCGTCATATCGACGCCGGCTCCCGCCAGCTGCGCTGTCGTGAACAACGGGGTCAATCCGAACTCGGTGAGATTTGCAAGGACAGGAAGCCCCGTGGCCTCCCGGAAGCTCTTGTACTGCTCGAGATCTCCGAGGGCTTCGGGGAAGATGCCGTCCGCGCCTGCCTGGGCATAGGCGGAGGCCCGCTCGAGAGCGCGATCGAGCCCCTCCACGGCAAGGGCGTCGGTGCGGGCCACGATGAAAAAGTCGCGGTCGGTGCGCGCATCAACCGCGGCCTTGATCCGGGCCACCATCTCCTGTTGACTCACCAGGGCCTTGCCGGGCCGATGGCCGCAGCGCTTATCGCTCACCTGGTCTTCCATGTGGATGGCCGCCACGCCAGCCCTGATCATCTCCCGCACGGTGCGCGCGATCATGAGCTCTGCCCCGAAGCCGGTGTCCACATCGACGAGAAGCGGCAGCCCGACTGCCCCCGTGATCCGCCGGGCGTCCTCCAGGACGTTGTCCAGGGTTGTGACGCCAAGATCCGGCAGGCCGAAAGAAAGGTTCGCGACTCCGGCCCCCGAGAGGTAAATTGCTCTAAATCCGACGCGCCGGGCCATGATGGCGACCAGCGCGTTGGGAGTGCCGGCGATCTGGAGCGGCTTCTCTTCCGCCAGCGCCCTGCGGAAGCGGTCTCCCGCGCTCCCTCTCTCCACCATACCTTCAGGATAGTGAATTGCGAAGGCGAATCCAAATGCGTCTTGGACGAATGCCGAAAAGCTCGCGAAGGTAAGGAATGAAACCGGCGACATAGGTGAAAAGAGCCACGGTGGCCCATGAGGCTGCTACTGCGATTGCCCATCGTGCCCAGACGCCGAGCCCCGTTCCCAGGAGGAGATATGTTGCGGCGGTCAGCGGGGCGAAATGCAGGACATACAGGGGAAAAGCGAGATCCCGCGCAACACCCAGAGCACGAGTCCCGCGGTTGAGGTGCCTTCGGCCGTATCCCACGACGGCAATGACCAGGCCG
>DATKLB010000056.1:0-9554 GCA_035542615.1 Spirochaetia bacterium
CGTAGAGGACAGTCCGTGAGTCAGAGACATAGTTCGCCGTCTGATCGCCTTCTTCGGTATTCAGCGCGAGAGGGGAGGGGATGATGGGCTCGCCGAGTGTTTCGACCTTGAGGTCCTCGGATTTCAATCCTTGATTTTCCATACTTTTTTCAGTCCCATTCGGGATTTCGCCTCGAGCATCGTCTTCGAGGCCACATCGCGGCACTTCTCGGCATTCGCCTCCAGGTGTTTCTCCACGTCCTTCTGGCCGCGGCCGGAAAGCTCGGCGTGACGCTCCCTGATCGGGTCCAGCACTTTCATCAGGTTCTTGTGCAGCACTTTCTTGCAGTCGATGCAGCCGATCCCGGCTGTCGTGCACCCGTTGTGAATCTCGGTGAGCTCGGGCTCCTTCGTGACCAGCAGGTGATAGGACCAGATGTTGCACTTCTCCGGCGTGCCAGGGTCGCTCCTGCGCACCCGTGCCGGGTCCGTCTTTGCGGGAGCCAGCTTCTTCCAGATCTCCTCCGGTCCCTCGAGTATGCCAATGCTGTTGCCCTTGCTCTTGCTCATCTTGGATTCGCCGTCCAGACCAGCGATGCGCGGCGTACGAGTCAGAAGAGCCTGGCACTCGGGGAAGGTCTCTCCGTAGCGCGCGTTGAAGTGGCGAGCTACCTCCCTGGTGAACTCCACGTGCTGGACCTGGTCCTCCCCAACCGGGACCACTTCTCCCTTGTACAGAAGGATGTCGGCGGCCTGGAGCACGGGGTAGTCAAGAAGGCCCACGTTGACCGACGCGCGGAACTGCTCGCGCTTGTCCTTGAACTGGGTCATGCGCTCCAGCTCTCCGAGAGGGGTGATCGTATTGAACAGCCATGTGAGGTCGGCGTGCCCAGGCACCTCCGACTGGACAAACAGCGTTGTTCGCTCCATGTCGATGCCGCACGCGTAGAGGGTCGTGGCAAGCTCCATGACCCGCGCGGGCATCTCCGCGGGCTCGTAGGGAATCGTCACGGCATGCAGATCGACAACGCTGATATACGAGGCGTAGTCATGCTGGAGCTGGACCCAGTTCGCCACTGCGCCGAAATAGTTGCCCAGGTGCAGCTCTCCCGTCGGCTGTATGCCCGTGAAAAGGACCTTCACCTGCCTCCTCCTCTTGTGCACGGTTATAGATGAGCGCGCCGGGCCGTGTCAATGTCGATGACGACAGCGCTGTCAGCGCACCTGCGGGTGGTCGGATCCCCGCTCGCTTGTTTCCGGGGGGAAGTGGGATTAAATTGAACCAGGAGACCGCGATGACGGCCAGGGCCGAAGCAGTCCGGGAAGGACGCGCTCTTCTGAGGGTTCGGAAGAGCACGACGGGGCGTTTCGCGACCGTTGGCGTCTGTCCGGCGTGCTGGAACATTCCTGCGCGGCGGAAGACGCTCCTGGCAAAGCTCGCACAACGGGGCCTCGTGGTCGTCCATGGCGAGGACGGGGCGACGGGCCGTTATCTGCCCGGCAAGGCGCATGCTCCGAACTGCTCCTGGACACTCGCAGGGAGATGGAATAATGAATCCTGACCAGCATAAAAAAATGCAGTTTTCGCTGTTCTACGTGCTCATCGCTCTGCTCATCATCCTGGGACTCCAGTGGTTTCTCGGGGGCGGAATGTCGACCGACATAGCGTACAGCGATTTCAAGAAAGCCCTGGCGGAAGGGAAGGTACGGGAAGTCGTCATATCTCCGTCCGACATCCAGGGAGCCATTGCCGAGCAGAATGGCCAGACTCTGGCTTTTCACGCCGTGCGGGTCGATGACCCGGACCTCGTTCGACAGTTGACTGACAAGGGAGTGAAGTTCACCGGCAAGACACAGAGCTCGCTGCTGGGGAGCATCCTGTCCTGGGTCCTGCCCCTGGGAATCATGTTCGCCCTGTGGAACTTTTTCATGATGCGCATGGGCTCGGGCGGGCCGGGCGTGCTCAGCATCGGGCAGAGCAAGGCCAAGCTCGTCGCGGATACGGGAGCAAAGCGGATCACGTTCAACGACGTCGCGGGCATCGACGAAGCCAAGGAAGAGCTGCAGGAGGTGGTTGATTTCCTGAAGACGCCTCGACGCTTCGAGGAGCTCGGAGGTCGGATCCCCCGGGGGATCCTCCTGGTCGGAGCGCCGGGCACCGGCAAGACGCTCCTGGCCAAGGCTGTCGCGGGGGAGGCCGGGGTTCCCTTCTTCAGCATCTCGGGATCGGAATTCGTGGAGATGTTCGTCGGGGTCGGCGCCGCGCGGGTGCGCGACCTGTTCTCGCAGGCTGCTGGCAAGGCGCCGTGCATCATCTTCATCGACGAGCTTGACGCGCTGGGCAAGGCCCGGGGCTACAGCCCGGTGGGTGGATACGACGAGCGCGAGCAGACGCTGAACCAGCTCCTGACCGAGATGGACGGGTTCGACACGCGAAAAGGCGTGATCATCATGGGGGCCACCAACAGGCCGGAGATCCTTGACCCCGCACTGCTGCGGCCTGGCCGCTTCGACCGCCAGGTTGTGGTGGATCGCCCTGACCTTATCGGGCGCGAAGCCATCCTCAAGGTGCACGTCAAGGGAGTCAAGCTCTCGGAGGATGTCGACCTGCATGTCATCGCCCAGAGAACCCCGGGCTTCGTGGGCGCTGACCTCGCCAACATCGTGAACGAGGCGGCGCTGCTTGCCGCACGGAGAGGCAAGACGGAAGTGCATATGTCGGAGCTCGACGAGGCCATCGATCGCGTCGTGGCTGGACTGGAAAAGAAAAAGCGCCTGATCAGCCCCCGGGAGAAGAAAATCGTCGCGTTCCACGAATCAGGGCACGCGATCGTGGGCCACAGCCTCGGGAGCATGGACGCGGTGCAGAAGATCTCCATCGTGCCGCGGGGGGTTGCCGCGCTGGGGTACACCATCCAGCTTCCCACGGAGGATCGCTACCTCGTGACCAAGAGGGAGCTGGAGGAAAAACTCGCCTCTCTCCTGGGTGGGCGCGTGGCAGAGGAGATCTTCTTCAACGATGTTTCCACCGGCGCGCAGAACGACCTCTTCAAGGCAACGGACATCGCCAGGGCAATGGTGAAGGAATACGGGATGAGCTCGCGCATGGGGCTGACTGCCTACGAGCGGCCGCACAACCCCTTCCTGCGCGGGGACTCCTACTTCCCGACGGAGAAGGAGTATTCGGAAAAAATCGCCGCGGAGATCGACGAGGAAGTGAAGCTGATACTGGAGAACGCCCATGAAACCGCGAAGGCCATCCTTGAGCAGAAGCGCACCAAGGTCGAAGAGCTGGCGAGCCTCCTGCTGGAGAAGGAAGTCGTCGACCGCGAAGATTTCCTGAAGTTGATTGACGGCAACGGCGCGGCTGTTCGCGAGAGGGCGGGAGGCGCAGCCTAGTCTAGGCCAGTGCAGGCGGGCTAGCCGGCGGTCGCGCTTTTCAGCGCTCTTTCGGAGCGCGCCTGAATGTAGCGCAGCAGCGCATTGCGCCCGTCTTCGCCGAACGCCAGGAACTGGAACCCCAGCTCCTCGCGGTTGCGGGTGAGCCGGCAGTTCACCGAGATAATGGAATTTTCGATCTTCAGCGAGCAGCGCGGGATCTCGATTCCCACGGGGAGGTCGGAAACCGCGGCGGGCAGGCTGGGGAGAAAGCTCGACCCCTGGATGGACAGCTCACGAACGGACCCGGTCACGAGCGCCAGTCGGATGGGGTGCGTGAAAAGCAGGCCGACCTGCTCGGCAGCCGAGGGTACGAGGCGCGTGTAGTTTCTCTTGTCGCGGACGGAGCGGTATCGCCGGATGATCTCCTCCAGGCGGTAGAGCTCTTTCTTGTCCGACAGGTCCTTTCCGAGAATCCCGTTCACCCCCAGGTACGCCGCTTTTGCGGCTTCCTCCATGGGGAAGTCGGGGCCGGTGACGAGCAGGAAAATGACCTCCTCACGGGGCTTCTTCTCTCGCACGATCTTGAGCAGCGGCTTCCAATGCCGCGGAAAATCGATCGCGTCGAAGAGAATGGTCTGCGGTTGTATTTGATCGTAGCGTTCTTTGATTACCTCTGAGGGATCCGTCTCCTGCTCGAGCTCGAACCCAAGAGGCTTGAGATGGTAGCCAAGAACATTCGCATGCTCCCGCGACTTGGCGATGAGGAGCAGTTTCATGAACGCCGCCTATTGCGTGCCCAGGTTTTTGATTTCGTAGTCGTAGATTATCCAATACCGGTCACTCTTCTTCAAGAGGTAGGTGTACTGCTTGAGCTCCGTGTAATCGGGGTACTTGAACTTTTCCAGCACCTGGACTACTGCCTCGCTCGAGTCGTAGGTCGTCTTCTGGATCTCGAAAGAGGACGGAATGATGCCGATGTCCTGGTTGATCCTGGACTGCATCAGCTCCTGGCGGAACCGCTCGACCATCTGGCGCTGCGCCGCTTCCGAGGATCTTCGGAAAGCCCTGTCCCTCTCGGGGTTGCGCCTCAGGAGGGATCCGAGATCGAGATACAGGAAGAACTTGTCCCACTGGCTCTTCTGCCGCGCGGAGATCGTGTAGGAGACGACCTCGTCCGGTGGCAGCGGTGCCCGGGCGATCAGCGCTCCGGTCTCCGCTTCCACCCGCGCCCTTTCCTCGGCTCCCATGACCGGGGGCTTGACGTCGAGGGTCATCCGGTTGGACTGCATGACCGGAGAGCCGGGGCCGCGGAACAGGTCCGGATACCAGAGGGCCTGCACGACGAACAGGCCGGCGTCGGTGAAGGCGATGTATTTCGTGAGATCCACAACGAAGCTGTATTTTTCTCCCGGCTCCAGGCTCACTTCCCGAAAGAACACCGGTTGATCCGAATTCCTGCCCGTGGTAAATTCCTTCGCGTGCGCAACCGCAAGGTTCGTGACGGTGCGCGCGTCGAAGTCGAGGTTGTAGTAGCGGTTGTCGGCCACGCGGAAACGCAGCGTGTCAGGCGTGCTGTTCTCGATGGAAGCCTGAACCTGGATCTCGTCTCCAAGGAAATAGATTCTTTTCTCGGAGAAGCGGACGGAGAAGGTCCCTGTCGGCCCCGCGGCGGCTCCCGGCATGGCGCCAGAGCTGTCCTGCTGACCTGGCGTGCCACCCGGGTCCGACATCGCCGTTCCGCCGGGCATCCCCGTCCGGCCGGGCTGGCTTGCTTGCGCCGCGGACTGCAGAGACGGCACGAGGACGAGAAGAGCGAGCAGGAGGATCAGGTTCTTTCTCACGATGGACGCTCCCGCTTATAATATTCGGTAGATTCAATGACAAACTTGTTTCGAAAACAGCTCGACCAGCACTTCCAGAGATCGCCGGCCTGGCGCTCCCTGCTCGAGGCGAAGGCAAGAAAACAGGACCGCCTGCGAATTCACGGACCCCGGGGCGCGTACCTGTCCCTGGTCATCGATCGACTCCACTCCGCGGCGCGGAGTGGAAGCTCGCTCGTCGTGGTGCCGACCGAGCTGGAAGCCGAGGCCATTGTCCAGGACATCGAGTCTCTCGGCGCTGCCCGGGCAGTTCAGTTCCCGTGGTGGGGCACCGTGGGCTACGAGGGTGCCAGCCCGCTTGCATCGATTTTCGGGCAGAGGGTGTCGACGCTGTCGCGGATCGCCAGCGGTGAGGAGCTTCTCGTCGTTGCGCCCCTGCGGGCCTTTTTGACTCCCGTGCCTGCCCCGGGCTACCTTGCCGGGCGCACGCTGCACGTCACGAAGGGACAAGAGCTCGACCCGCAGGAAACGGCGGCGCGTCTGACTTCCGCGGGGTACCTGAGAGTGCCGATGGTGAGCATCCATGGCGAGCTTGCTGTTCGCGGGGAAGTGATCGACGTTTTTGTTCCCGGCCAGGCGCTTGCCGTGCGCCTGACGCTGGACTTCGATACCGTTGCGAACATACGTAGGTTCGATCCGATCAATCAGAGCTCGACGGAAAATATCGAACACATCGACATCACCCCGTGCAGGGAAATAATCCTGGGCGAGGAGGAACTGGGTCGGCTGTCCGAAGCGCTTCGGGAGCAGGGGTACGGCCGGGAGGAGGTGGAAAGCACCATCTCGCGGCTCGTCGATGATCCCGAGGCCGGGGGGGTGGAGATGTTCTATCCCCTGAGCGACCGCGAGCCAGCTTCCCTTCTCGATTACCTGGGTCCCTCCGGCCAGGTGTTTCTGGTCGACGAGGAGCGGCTCCTGTCAAGCGCGGCGTCGCTGCGCAAGGAGCACCTGGAGCTTTTCCGACGGGCCAGGGCAAAGAAGAAGATCGTTCCGGGTCCTCAGAAAATCCTCCTCGACCTTCCCCGGCTCCTTGCGCGCGCGCCGCGCGGCGTCGACTTCGCCGCAGACGCGGACGCAACAACGGTATCGCTGCCCAGCGACGGGCCGCGATCGTTCTTCGGGAATTTCACGTTCTTTCGCGAAGAGATCGAGTCAGCCCTGAAAAACGGATACTCGGTGTTCATCTTCGCCGTCTACGACGTGCAGGCGGACCGCTTGCGCCATATTCTCAGAGACCTGCCCGTTGAGATCCTTCCGCAGAGCATTTCCGCGGGGTTCGCGCTGCCGGATGAGAAACTGCTGGCTGTCCAGGAGTCGGAGATCTTCGGCAGGAAAAGGCGAATCCCGCGATCGATCGGCACGGCGAAAAGCGCGGCTATCGAGAGCTTCGTGGACCTCACGCCGGGAGACTTCGTCGTGCACGTGAACCACGGGATCGGCGAGTTCAAGGGGATAGAGCGCATTTCAGCGGCGGGAAACGAGCGCGACTACATCACGCTGGAGTACGCGGACGGCGAGCGTCTCTTTCTCCCCATCGAGCAGGTCAACCTCGTGCAGCGATATATCGGGCAGGAGGGACGCAGGCCGAGGCTCGACAGCCTGGGCGGAAAAGGATGGCAGAAACGCAAGGAAAGAGCGCGCAGGGCGGTCGAGGAGCTCGCGCAGGGACTCCTGGAGCTGTACTCCCGCCGAAAAGCGGAGCCAGGCTTCGCTTTCCCGCCGGATACCGACTGGCAGAGCGAGTTCGAGGCGGCGTTCCCTTACGAGGAGACAGAAGACCAGCTTCGGTGCATCGATGATGTGAAAAAGGACATGGAATCCCCGAGACCCATGGACCGCCTCGTCTGCGGAGATGTCGGGTACGGAAAAACGGAGATCGCTCTGCGCGCGGCGTTCAAGGCCATGATGGGAGGCAAGCAGGTCGCCCTTCTGGCGCCGACGACAATCCTCGTCGAGCAGCACTTCGAAACGTTCCAAGAACGCTTCGCCCGGTTTCCTGCCGCCATCACCATGCTTTCCCGGTTCCGAACAGCGAAGGACCTGAAAGCCGCAATCGCGGAAATAGCGGCCGGCAAGGTCGACATCGCCATCGGAACTCATCGCCTGATCCAGAGGGACGTGAAGTTCAGGAACCTCGGCCTCCTCATCGTGGACGAAGAGCAGCGTTTCGGCGTGAAGCACAAGGAGCGGTTGAAACAGATCAAGAGCTCCGTGGACTGTCTCACCCTCACGGCGACGCCGATTCCCCGCACGCTCAACATGGCGCTCATGAAGGTCCGCGACATGTCCATCCTCAACAGCGCGCCGCAGAACAGGCTTCCCATCGAGACAGTCGTGACGGAGTTCAACGACGAGCTGGTTGCACGGGCAATTCGGGAGGAAGTCGGCCGCGGGGGGCAGGTCTACTACCTGCACAACAGGGTGGAGACGATTGGAGAGATCCACCTTTTCCTGCAGCGCCTCGTGCCGGAAGTCTCGATTGCGGTGGCGCATGGCCAGCTCGACGAGAATGAGCTGGAAGAGGTCATGCGCGGATTCGTTCACGGGGAGCGGCAGCTCCTTCTTTCCACCACGATCATCGAGAATGGGCTCGACATTCCCAACGTGAACACGATCATCATCGACCGCGCGGACATGCTGGGCATTGCGCAGCTCTACCAGCTTCGCGGCAGGGTGGGAAGAGCAGGAGTCCCTGCTTACGCGTTCCTCCTGTATCCCGACCGGCGGGCGCTGAGCGAAGTCGCAATGAAGCGTCTTCGGATCATATCGGACAACACGGAGCTCGGCTCGGGGTTCCGCATCGCGCTCAAGGACCTGGAGATACGGGGTGCGGGCAACATCCTGGGCCGCGAGCAGCACGGCTACATCCTTTCGGTCGGCTATGACATGTACCTCAAGCTGCTCGATGAGGCCGTGGCGTCCCTCTCATCAAAGCAGCATGACGAGGCCCCTGAGGTCTACATGGACCTGGAGTACTCGGGCTACATCCCCGACCCCTACATCCCCGACGCCATGGAGAAGATGGAGGTCTACAAGAAGATCGCCGGGATCACGACGGAGGAGGAGTTCGACCGGGTCTACCGGGAGATCGAGGACAGGTTCGGACCCGTGCCGGACGAGGTGCACAGTGTGCTTGCCTTGGCGGAGATCAGGATCATCTGTCGCAGGCTCTACATCACATCGATCCGCGAGGAAAAGGGAGTCCTGCGCATCGAGTTCTCCCGCCTGTCGAAGGTCTCAGTCGACAAGGTGGTGCGCATGGTGAAAGAGAGCGGCGGCAGGGTCATCCTGGACCCGAAAGCCCCGAACGTTCTTGTCATGCGGACGGGCTCGGTTGGGCTCCGGGAGAAATCCGAGTTCATCCGGGAGCGCCTGTCCATGCTGACTTGAGAGTGGAGGATTTCAGCCCTATACTGTCGCCAATGAAGAGCATCCTGGTGATCGATGACGAGACCATGATCCTCGATGCCATCAAGATCATCTTCGAGGACATGGGCTACGCGGTGAAGGTTTTCTCAGACTCCCGGGCCGGAATGGAGGAAGCCATCCGCAACGACTACGACTTGATCCTCGTCGACGTTCGGATGCCCGGGATGAACGGCGCCGAGGTAACCGAGGGAATCCGGAAAGCCAAAAGCGGCGCGAAGGTCCTCATCATCACCGCCTACCCCAGTGATCCCGTTGCTGCGCGAGCGCTGCAGGCGGGAGCCTTCGGCCTGCTGAAAAAGCCCTTCGAGATCGCGAAGATCCTGGATTTCCTCAAGGACTGAATCCCATGGCCAGGTCCGACGAGCACTCCTACGAAGCCCTGATCCGGGAGTCGGAGCGGATCCTTCGAGAGGCGAAGGCCGTCACCCCGGAAGGTGAGCCGTCGGGGCCCCGAGACGACGCCTCGCAGGGGCGCCAGGAGCTTGCCTCCCTGAAGGCAGCCGAGGGGGAAAGCTCGGATGGGTACAGCGAGGCCAGTATCTCCGAAGACCGGATGCTCGCCGTTGCCAGCTTTCATCCCCCCGTTGGGGCAGGAAAGCCGATCGAGTTCCTCGACGTCAAGGAGCTGCTGATCGCCAAGGGCCTGCCCGGCTCAAGGAAGGCGAGGCGTCTCTTGCCGCGAAAGGGCGGCAGAACCCGCGTTTGATCGAGCTGCGCGGCAAGCTGTGGGAGGCCATCCGCAAGATGAACGACTTCGCGAAGCGCCTGAGCGCATCTCTGGACAAGACCTTCGGAGTGATTTCTCCCGACAATCTCGGCAGGGTCTGAGCTGGATTGCGGTTCGCTTTCAGCCTGTGTCACAGGGAACCAGACGTGGAACGTCGT